>DASUZY010000122.1:0-3953 GCA_036376635.1 Sphingomicrobium sp. | reverse complement strand
CTGGTCGGCGATCGAGCGGGTGATCGCCTGCCGGATCCACCAGGTGGCGTAGGTCGAGAATTTGTAGCCGCGGCGGTATTCGAACTTATCGACCGCCTTCATCAGGCCGATGTTCCCCTCCTGGATGAGGTCGAGGAACTGCAGCCCGCGGTTGGTGTATTTCTTGGCGATCGAGATGACGAGGCGGAGGTTGGCCTCGACCATTTCCTTCTTGGCGATGCGGGCCTCGCGCTCGGCCTTCTGGACCTGGTTGACGATCCGGCGGAACTCGCTGAGCGAGGTGCCGGTGCCGGTCGCGATGGTGCTGATCTCACCGCGGATGCGCTCGACCGTATCGGCTTCGGCGGCGGCGAAGGCGGCCCACTTCTTGTCGAGGCTGGCGACATCCTTCAGCCAGTTCTCGTCGAGCTCATGGCCCATGTAGCTTTCGAGGAAGCTCTTGCGCGGCACGCGGTGGCGCTCGGCGAGGCGGAGCATCTGGCCGCCAAGCCCGGTCAGGCGGCGGTTGTAGCTATAGAGCTGCTCGACCAGATATTCGATCTTGCTGCCGTGGAACTGGACGCTCTCGACCTGCGCGGTGAGGTCCTCGCGGAGCTTCTGGTACTTCTTCTCTTCCGGCGCTGGGAATTCCTGCCCGGCCTGCAGCGCGTCCATGCGCGAGCCCTGGACCTTCGAGAATTTCTTGAAGATCGAGGTGATCTCGGCGAATTTCTCGAGCGCCTGGGGCTTCAGCGTCTCTTCCATCTGGGCGAGGGAGAGGGTGTTGTCCTCGTCATCGTCGCCCTCGGCCTGCGGCTGGGTGCGCCGCTCGACCATGTCCTCGTCGTCCTCGGACTTCTCCTCGGGCTCGTCCTCGACCTCTTCTTCTTCCTTGATCGACGGGCCGGCGACCTTTTCGCTGATTTCCCCCTCGGCGTTCTCGCCGCCTTCCTCGGTCTCGCTGAGCTGCTCGGCGGTCGGGCCCTTCGACAGCATCGCCTCGAGGTCGATGATCTCGCGCAGCTGCATCCGGCCTTCATTAAGGGCATTGGACCAGCCGATGATGGCGTTGAAGGTGATCGGGCTTTCGCACAGGCCCCAGATCATCGTGTCGCGGCCGGCCTCGATGCGCTTGGCGATGGCGATCTCGCCCTCGCGGCTGAGGAGTTCCACCGCGCCCATTTCGCGGAGGTACATCCGGACCGGGTCGTCGGTGCGGTCGGTCGGCTCCTTCTTGGTCGCGGCAGCGGGGCGGGGGCCGCCGTCGTCGAGCGGGTCGACCTCGTCCTCCTGGGCCGGCTCGTTGTCCTTGTCGTCTTCCTCGTCGTCCTCGCCGCGTTCGTCGCTCTCGACGACCTGGACGCCCATTTCGTTGAGCGCGGACATGACGTCCTCGATCTGGTCGGGCGACATCTGGTCGCTGGGAAGGGCGTCGTTGAGCTCGTCGACGGTGATGATCCCGCGCTTCTTCGCCCGCGCGATGAGCTTCTTCACCGACGCGTCGTTGAGGTCGATGAGCGGGGCATCGCCCGTCTCCGTCGTGTCGATTTCCTGTTGTTCGGTTTTCGCCATGTTAATCCGCCGCTTAGTCTGTACCGGCCAGCTGCGCCAGCCTTTGCCTTAGTCCTTGCTGCGCCTCGATGAGACGCTGTTGTTCTCCGAGCGCTTCGGCGGTGAAATCCCGCTTCAGCCGTTCCGTCGCATGCCCCAGGGCCGTTTCCACTTCCTCCGCCGCGGCGATGATCTCGACCGCTGCAGCCAGATCGCTTCGGGCGCGGTCCGGGTCGCTGTCGCGGCGGGTGAAGGAAAAACCCATGGCGCGTTGGGCCCCAAGCTTGTCAGGCCCGCCCGTTGCTCCATCGGCGCTCAATATGGTGTTGATGCCCTCTCGATCAAGCGCTGCTCCAGAGAAGGCGGCGTTGACCAGCTCGTCGCGGAGGTGAGCGGTCGACCGATCGGCGATCGGGAGGGCTGCGAGCTGCTCGCAATGGGCAGGCAGTTCCTCCGGGAAATTGGCGAACCCGAGGACGAGCGCGCGGGCGGTGGGAGCGTCGATACCGGAAGCGGCGATGGCTCGGGCCTCGTCGCGCACAGGCGGCGCAGGGGGAACGAAACGGCCGCTCTTGAAGCTGCCGCGCTTCTGTGGGGCGTACTGACGCTGAGACGCCGAGCCCGCGGGTCGCCGCTTCTCGTAGAAGAGGTTGAGCCAGTCCTCGCGGTACATTCGCGATAGGTCGGGGTGACCGATCGCTCCCGCATGGGCGATCAGCCGCTCCTTGAGGCTGGCCCAGGCTTCGGGGGTCGCAAGCGGGTTAGCATCGACCTCGTGGCGCCACAGGCGAGCATCGAGCGGTTCCGGATTGGCGAGCAGTGCCTCGAACGCTTCGCGTCCACCGTCGCGGATCACGTCGTCTGGGTCCTGTCCGGCGGGAAGCTCGACGAAACGAAGCGTCCGGTCGGGACGAAGCAGGGGCAGGGCGCGGGTCGCCGCTCGGATCGCAGCCTTCTTGCCGGCGCTGTCGCCGTCAAAGCAGAGGATTGGCGATGGATCGAGCCGCCACAGCCGCTCGAGCTGGCCCTCGGTCAGCGCAGTGCCGTTAGGGGCGACCGCCTCGGCGATCCCGGCGCGATCCAGAGCGATAACGTCCATGTACCCCTCGACGACGATCAGGCGCTTCGCCGTACGGCTCGCGGGACCCGCGCGGTCGAGGTTGTAGAGGGTCCGGCCCTTGTCGAAGAGCACGGTCTGGGGCGAATTGAGGTACTTGGGTTCGCCTTGACCCAGGATCCGGCCGCCGAACCCGATCACCCGCCCGCGCGGGTCGCGGATCGGGATCATCAGCCGCCCGCGGAACCGGTCGTAGCTCTCGCCGCCCTCATCGGGCTGAATCAACATCCCCGTCTCGACCAGCTTGTCCTCGCCGAGATGCCCGAGCGCGCGCTTGAGGGCGGTCCGATTATCGGGCGCGAGGCCAAGGCCGAAACGGGTGGCGATGGCGGGATCGATTCCGCGCCGCCTCAGGTAATCTCTGCCTTCAGCGCCGTCGATGCCGTTCAGCTGCTCGGCATACCATCGGGCGACTTCCCCCATGACGTCCGTGAGCGAAGCCGTGCGGTCGGCCTGCTCCTTCGCCCTGGGATCGGGCGCAGGCACGTCCATGCCCGCCTTGGACGCTAGCTCCTTCACGGCATCCATGAAGGGCATGCCCCGATTGTCGGTGAGGAACCGGATCGCGTCGCCGTGAGCGCCGCAGCCGAAGCAATGGTAGAAATGCTTGTCGTCGTTGACGGTGAAGCTCGGCGTCTTCTCATTGTGGAACGGGCAACACGCCTTCCACTCGCGACCCGCACGGATCAGCTTCACCGTCGGCGCAATCACCGCCGAAAGCGTCGTGCGCGAGCGCAGTTCGTCGAGCCATGCCGTGCTGAGGGTCACCAAAGCCCCCTGCCGCTTGCGGGAGGGGGTAAGGGGGTGGGCGCAATGTGCGTGGGCGCGTGCGACGCACCCACCTCTTCGCCGCTCCGCGGCTCTTCCCCTCCCGCAAGTCTCGCTCTCAAATGGCCGCACGATCGGCGTTCGGCATCGGTAGCATTATTGCGCAAGTCCTGAGCCCGTTTGGTCGGACGTTTGCGGGATTGCGGCATGATTTCGTGATGCCCAGCGACTCGCGCGCCCGCAAGCGAACAGAGACCAGTTATCCACAGCTGCCGAGTCACGTTGGCGTCCCGGAATGCCCGCAGGCGCTTGATTTCAAACGATTCATTCCATGCACGGAATGAAGGCGAATAGGGTTACTCTCCCCTTGTTCCGGCGGAACGCGGCGAAGATCGCGGATCCGGACATTTAGGGAGGGTTCCTATGTTGATGAAGATCGGCGGGCTTGCCCGCGCTCTTGCCATCGTCCTGGCGATTGTCGCCGGGTTCGTCGCAATTAACATGATGGATGTGCCGTTGGTTCTCGTCGTGCTCGGTC
>DASUZY010000121.1:0-5809 GCA_036376635.1 Sphingomicrobium sp. | reverse complement strand
CGTGATCTGCACCGCATATTTGTGCACCTCGACATCGTCGTGGCCGAGGATTTCCGCACAGACGACAGTGTCTTGCGTGAAGTTCTTCGGAACGCCTCCACCAATCATCAGGAGGCCGGTCGTGCCCGCCTTGATCTTGATATCGGTGAGCTCGCGGAAGTCGGCGATCGCGTCGAGCACCATGTAAGGCTTGCTTGCCTTCATGGCGTCGACCTGGTGCTTGACAAGGCCGAAGCCCGCCGAGCTGTCGACGAACGCCGGGCAGAAGATCGGCACGTCATGCTCATAGGCAAGCTGGACGAGGCTACCCGGCTTCTTGGCATTACCCTCGCTCAGCCACTTGCCCATCTCGCGGATGAAGGCGCGGGAGGAGTAAGCCCGCGGCTCTAGGCGGTTCGCGATCTCGCCGATGGTGTGATCGCAATCCTGCAGCTGCTGCTCGTCGATATAGGTATCGTAAATGCGGTCGATGTAGAGCGAGCGCAGGGTATCATCGTCAGGTATTTCATTGGCTTGGTAGTGTTTGTGGCCAAGCGCTTCGAAGAAATCCATGTCGACGATCGTGGCCCCGGTGGCGACGATCGCGTCGACCATGTTCGACTTCACCAGCTCGGCGTAGAGGTCCATGCAGCCGCCCGCCGAGGTCGAGCCGGCGATGACGAGGATCACCGAACACGACTGATCCTCGAGCATCGTGTTGTAGATTTTCGTCGCCCGGGCGAGGTCGCGGCTGGTGAAGCTCATCTTGCCCATCGAATCGATGATGTGGCGGGCGTCGAACTTGGTGATGTCGATATGCTCGATCGGCGTCGACAACAGCTCCGCCTTGCGAGTGTCGTTGATCCGGTCGGCGTCCTGAACCTTGTTCAGCGTATCGGTGGTCATTGAAACAAACTCCGTTCGGGCTGAGCTTGTCGAAGCCCTGCCTTATTGATTGCAAAAGAAAATGACAGCCCTTCGACAAGCTCAGGGCGAGCGGCGATGTTGCCCTACAGCTTCACCACGTTCGAGCGCGCCGGTGCGGCGGCGCCGTACAGGCTGGCCATCGGCTCGTCGTCGACGATCGCTGAATCGGTTACGCCGAAGCCGTTGAACTGGGTGCGCATGGCGCAGCCATAGGCCCCGAGCATGCCGATCTCGATATAGTCGCCGACACCGACGTCACCCGGTAGCTCGAACGGGCCGGCCATGCGGTCGAGGTCGTCGCAGGTCGGGCCGTAGAAGCTGAACTCCATCGGCCGAGTCTGCGATTCCTGCTCCCGGATCAACCGGACAGGGTAGCGCCAACCGATGTGCGCAGCGTCGAACAGTGCGCCATAGGCGCCATCGTTGATGTACAGCTCATCGCCGCGGCGCTTTTCGACGCGAACGAGAACGCTCGCATATTCGGCGCAGAGAGCGCGGCCCGGTTCACACCACAGTTCGGCCGAGTAACTGATCGGCAGCGATTCGAAGGACTGGTGGATGACCGCGAAATAGGTCTCCAGCGGCGGCGGCTCCATACCCGGGTAGGAGGAAGGAAAGCCTCCGCCCACATCGACGATATCGACGGTGACCGCCGCCTCGACGATCGCCTGGCGGACCAAGGCCATCGCTTCCGCATAGGCGGCCGAAGTCATCGCCTGGCTGCCGACATGGAAACAAATGCCGAGCGCATCGGCGGCCTGACGGGCGGCGAAGAGCAGGGTGCTGACCTCGCGCGGGTCGGCGCCGAACTTGGAGGCGAGGCTCAGCTTGGCGTGATCCGAGCTCACCCGAATGCGCACGAGAAGGTTGAGATCGCTCGCCGCAACGCCGTCCTTCGACGTCGCACGGACGATCTTATCGAGCTCCTCGACAGTATCGAGGCTGAACGTCTTCACGCCGTGATCGAAATAAGCCTCGGCAATGGCCTCTTCGGCCTTCACCGGATGCATGAAGCACTGCACCGCGTCAGGCAGTATCTCGTGAACGAGGCGGACCTCGCCGATCGACGCCACGTCGTAGTGGGTGACGCCGGCTTCCCACAGGATGCGAAGCAGATCCGGCGATGGATTGGCCTTCACGGCATAGAGCGAGCGGCCCGGGAACTTCTCGACGAAGAAGCGGGCGGCGCGCCGCGCAGCGTGCGGGCGCAGAAGCGTGACCGGCTGGACCGGACGCTGCTTGGCGATAGCGGCAGCCCCCCGGCTGCCGGACGGGGCGGCGGCTAGCCCCAGCGCGCGATGGTGGTGGTGCAATTCAAGGGACCTCCAAATGCCTGACGGCAAACGTTGACGAAAAGCTGCCTTGCGGTTGGAAGTCCCATGGGGCAGCGGACGCGCGATATATGTGCGCCGATTATGGCTGTAAAGATTTAATGGAATGCGACTTTGGCGACGCCATCCGTATGTCGCTGATCTGCAACGGCTAATCGAAAGGGTGAAATATCAACAGCTTAGTCAAGGCACCAAACGTCTCGCGGGATGACGTGGTCGAGGCGGCCGCCCGGATCGAAGGCTTGGTCGAGCGGACACCGCTGATTGAGAGCGATATCGAGGGCATTCGAGTCTGGCTCAAATGCGATTGTCTGCAGACCGGCGGATCGTTCAAGTTGAGGGGCGCGACCAATCGATTGCTTCAGCTGACGCCCGACGAGCGGGAGAGAGGTGTCGTCGCCTTCTCGTCGGGTAACCACGCCCGCGGCGTTGCAATCGCCGCCCGGAGGCTGGGTATTCGCGCGATCATCGTCATGCCGGCGGATGCTCCAAAGGTGAAGGTCGACGGGACGCGCGGCGAAGGTGCCGAGATCGTCTTCTACGACCGGCGTACCGAGAGCCGCGAAGAAATCGCCGCGCGCATTTCAAGAGAGACTGGTGCCATCGTCGTGCCGAGCTTCGACGACGAGCGAATTGTCGCCGGGCAGGGAACGGCGGGACTGGAGATCGTTCCACAGCTTGGACGTCCGCCGAAACGGATTGTGACTCCTTGCGGAGGGGGAGGGCTGGCATCAGGTCTCGCGCTCGCCGTCCCCGAAGCGGAGATCCTCGTCGTCGAACCGGAGGGCTGGGACGACATGGCTCGCTCACTCGAGCGAGGCGAGATCGTGCCGGTTGATCCGGATGCCCCAGCCACGTTCTGTGACGCGATCATGACCCCGCGCGTGTCGTCCATCACCCTGAGCGTCTTGATCGCCAGGAATGCGAAGGCCGTGTCGGTCTCGGACGCCGAGGTCGAAGATGCTGTACGCTTCGCATGGGAGAAGCATCAGCTGGTGGTGGAGCCGGGCGCAGCGGTTGGTCTCGCTGCGCTGCTCTCGGGCAAGCTGGAACCGGTCGATGATACCGTCGTGATGCTTTCGGGTGGAAACGTCGATCCGGCGCTCCACTCCCGGATCATCGGCCAGACGGCTTAAGCGACGTTGCGGGTCTTATATTCGCCGGGCTCGACATGGGCCGGGCTCGAACGCTCCACCGCCTTGGTCAGCTCCTCGAGCTCGGCAGCGAGAGTCTTGAGTTCCCCGACGAGGAACCGTCGCTCACCCTCGGCAACCGACTCGGATGCATCGATCAGCGTTTCGAGCATCATCGCGATGCACGGCAGGATGGTCTCTTCGATCCGCTCGAACGCCTCGTCGAGGCGAGCCTGCTGGTCTGAGGTGGGCATGCGGCCCATTTGCACCAATCTTGGTTAAATCTTGATGAAATCGGATCGATAAAGTGCAGAATTTCTCGAGCGCCGCGATGGCACTGGCAATGGTCGCCGCATTCCTGCTCGTCGCAGGGGGCATCAAGTTGATCCTGGATCGCCAGACGAGAGTGCGCGGCGTCCTGATGATCGTCGCCGCGCTCGTGCTCGTTATGAACGTGATGATCTGGACAGTGTAGGCGGTTTGATCGGGTCGGTCGCGAGCCTCATGTCGAGGTAATCGTCCACCGATTTCATCAAGAGATCGAGTTCGTTCGCGAAGAAGTGGTTCGCGTTCGGGATCAGATCGTGATGGATGGTGATGTGCCGCTGGGTGCGAAGCTTGTCGACCAGCTTCTGGACCGCACCTGGGGTTACGACCTCGTCAGCTTCGCCCTGAATAATGATCCCGGATGATGGGCAGGGAGCGAGGAAGCTGAAATCGTACATGTTCGCGGGCGGCGCGATCGAGATGAATCCGCGAATTTCGGGGCGCCGCATCAGCAGCTGCATACCTATCCAGGCTCCGAAGCTGACACCCGCGACCCAGGTCGTTTCCGCCTCGGGGTGAATGCTCTGCACCCAGTCGAGAGCGCTGGCAGCGTCCGACAGCTCGCCGATGCCGTTGTCGAAGATCCCCTGGCTCTTGCCGACACCCCGGAAATTGAAGCGCAGCGTCGCGAAGCCACGCTTGACGAAGGTTTGGTAGAGCAGCTGAACGATCTTGTTGTTCATCGTCCCGCCTGCCTGCGGATGCGAGTGCAGGATCAGCGCGACAGGCGCCCGGGGGCGGGTGCCGGGGTGGAAACGTCCTTCGAGGCGTCCCTCGGGGCCGGGAAAAATGACTTCGGGCATGAGTAAGCGGCTTTGCTCGCGTAAAAGGTGGCGCTGAGCGGGTGCGCAGCGGCGTTCGGTCCTATATAGGGGACGTCGTTCATGTGGCAATCGGCAGGAAACCCGCGGTTTTGACCGGTTCTGAGCGCATCTATCTGGACCATGCGGCGACGACGCCGATGCTGCCCGAGGCACGGTCCGCCGTCGCCGCCGCGATGGAAGCCTGGGCGAACCCCAGCTCGCCTCATGCTGACGGCAGGCGTGCCCGTGCCGCGTTCGAGGAGGCCAGGCGAACGGTCGCCGATTCGCTCAGCTGGCGTCATGACGTCATCCTGACCTCCGGCGCCAGCGAAGCGATCCAGATCGTCGCTGCTCGCGCCAAGGCTGACCGCCGGATCGTGGGACCGACCGAACATGAGGTGGTTGCCGCTGCGATGGGCGACTCGGCTTCGATCCTGCCGGTGGATTCTGACGGACTGGTCGACCTTTCCGGACTCGAGACTGAGCTGGCCCGAGGTCCGGCGCTCGTCGCCGTTCAGCTGGTCAACAACGAGACTGGAGTGATCCAGCCGATCAATCGGATTCAGGAGCTTGTGCGCAGTTCCGGATCGCTGTTGCTCGCAGATTGCGCGCAAGGTGCCGGCAAGATCGACATTCCGGACGCCGACTTCGTCGCGGTCTCGGCACACAAGCTTGGAGGGCCTCCTGGAGTCGGCGCCTTACTGGTTCGCGACCTTTCGACCCTGGAAGCGAGTGGTGGGCAGGAACGCGGGTATCGCCGGGGAACCGAGAATTGGCCCGCGGTCGCCGGAATGGCTGCTGCTCTAGCGACTGGTGCATTCGCGAGGGCGATGCCGAGGCTTCAGGCGCTACGCGTAGCCCTGGAGCGTCAGCTGGCGGGAGAAGGGTCAGCGATTGTCGCATCCGACGCGTCCAGGATCGCGACGATCGGGGCATACTCCATGCCTGGCGTCGCGAGCTCGAGTCAGCTGGTCCAGCTCGATCTTTCGGGCATTTCGGTATCCGCCGGCAGTGCCTGCTCGTCCGGCAGCATGAGGCCAAGCCGAGTCCTTGGTGCCATGGGCCTGAACCCGGAGGTCGCGAGCACGGTCATCCGGATCAGCTTCGGTCCATCGACGAGTGAAGCGGATATCGACAGATTCATGACCGAGTGGCGGCGTATCAGGCAGCGCGCGGACCGGGCTGTCGCATGATCTATCTCGATTATCAGGCGACGACGCCCGTTGCTCCCGAAGTCGCGAAGGCGATGCGCCCATGGGTCGAGGAGCGCTTTGCCAACCCTCATTCCCCCTCTCGCTGGGGTCACGAG
>DASUZY010000120.1:0-10999 GCA_036376635.1 Sphingomicrobium sp. | reverse complement strand
CAAAAGGAGCGACATCTGCCGATAGGCCACGGCCTGTTTGGACAGGTCGTCGTAGATGATCACCGCGTGCATGCCGTTGTCGCGGAACCATTCGCCCATGGCGCAGCCGGCGAACGGCGCCAGGAACTGCATCGGCGCCGGCTCGGACGCGGTCGCGGCGACGACAATGGAATATTCCATGGCGCCATTCTCTTCGAGCGCGCGGACGATCTGGGCGACGGTCGAGCGCTTCTGCCCGACGGCGACGTAGATGCAGTAGAGCTTCTGGCTCTCGTCGCCGCCCTCATTTGCCTTCTTCTGATTGATGAAGGTGTCGAGCGCGACGGCGGTCTTGCCGGTCTGGCGGTCGCCGATGATCAGCTCGCGCTGGCCGCGGCCGATCGGGACGAGGGCGTCCAGCGCCTTGAGGCCGGTCTGCACCGGCTCGTGCACCGATTTGCGCAGGATGATGCCCGGCGCCTTCACCTCGACACGGCGACGCTCGGTGAACTCGATCGGGCCCTTGCCGTCGATCGGATTGCCGAGCGCGTCGACGACACGGCCGAGCAGGCCCTTGCCGATCGGAACGTCGACGATCGCGCCGGTCCGCTTGACGGTCGAACCTTCCTCGATCTCGGCGTCCGAGCCGAAGATCACGACGCCGACATTGTCGGCCTCGAGGTTGAGGGCCATGCCCTTGGTGCCGTTGTCGAACTCGACCATCTCGCCCGCCTGGACGTTGTCGAGACCGTAGATGCGAGCGATGCCGTCGCCGACCGACAGGACGGTGCCGACCTCGGAGACCTGCGCTTCGGCGTCGAAATTCGCGATCTGGTCGCGGATGACGCGGGAGATTTCAGCGGCGCGGATATCCATTGTTCGATTAGCCTTTCATCGCGGATGCGAGACGGTTGAGTTTGGTGCGGATCGAGGCGTCGATTTGCTGGCTACCCAGCTTGACGACAATTCCGCCGAGGATGGTGGGGTCGACCGTCGCGTCGATGGCGACCTCGCGGCCGGCGCGGGCGCGGAGCTGAGTCCGAAGCGCCGAGAGCTGATCGTCGTTGAGCGGCCGGGCAGTGGTGACTTCCGCCGTGGTTTCACCGCGATGCTCCGACGCGAGCCGGCGGAACGCGCGGATCACCGGCTGAAGCTGGTTCTTGCGGCCGTTCCTGGCGAGAACGTCGAGGAAATTGGTCGTGATCGGGTCGAGCTTCAGCTGCGGTGCGATCGCATCGAACGCCTTCGAAGCGTCTTCGCGCGACACGAGCGGGCTCGTCGCCAGCTCGTTGAAGTCCTTCGAATCGGCCAGCGCCTGGCTCAATGCGTCAAGGCTGTTGCCGACTGCCTCGATCTGCCGTTGATCGCGGGCAAGGTCGAACAAAGCCGACGCGTAGCGCCCTGCTAAGCTGGCCCGAATGCCGCCGGATGTCTCCACGCGCGAAAAGCTCCAGAAACGGAAATGTTGCCCGGTATAAAAACGGGGCGTGGAAACGGGTTAGCCCCGCACGCCCCCACCAGTTGGCGAGGCCCCTAGCAAGGGGTGCGGAACGATGCAACCGCCTGCTTCTGGTTTGACCGCAACCTTGCGGAAGCGAGGGCCGGACGGCCCTCCTAGAACTGCATCATGACTTACCGAATCACTGGGCTGGATCCTGCGCCCTACAAGCCGCTCTTCGGTCTTTCGAACGACGAACTCGCGAGCCGCGGGATAGTCCGGATGACCGTCACTGAGAAGCCGAGCTTCCCCTGCCGGGTGAGCCTCACCGACCGGGATATCGGCGAATCCGTTCTGCTGCTCAATCATGTCAGTCACGACGTTGCGGGTCCGTACCGCGCAAGCCACGCAATCTTCGTGACGGAAGGAGAGACGGAGATTGCCGAATATGTCGACGAGGTCCCGCCGGTGTTCGCCACCCGGACGCTATCGCTTCGCGGCTTTGATGAGCAGGGCATGATGGTCGATGCCGTACTTGCCGATCCAGGTGAGGCGGATGCCGCTATCCGCACGCTGTTCGCCAACCCCCGAGTGGCGACGATCGACGCTCACAACGCAACGCGCGGCTGCTTCGCCGCCAGGATCGAAAGGAGCTGATGATGGCGACGCTTGCACCGACTGCCGAGGCGCCTAAATCACGCCGGGTGAGCAACGTCTCGCGCCTCGATCCCGACACTGCGTGGGCCGCTTTCATGCGGCGCGATCGCGGCTGGGACGGCAGGATATTCGGCGCCGTCCACACCACGGGGATCTACTGCAAGCCGAGCTGCCCCGCCCGGCGCCCGAAGCGTGAGAACGTGACCTTCTATTCGTCGGGCGAGGAGGCGCGCGCCGCCGGCTTCCGTGCCTGCATGCGGTGCAGGCCCGATGAGGTCGGCCGCGACCGTGAAGCGATGGCGCGGGCGGTCAGGCTGATCGAGCAGGCCGAGGAGGCGCCGACGCTGGTCGAACTCGCAGCGGCCGTCGGCTACGCACCGCATCATTTTCAGCGCATCTTCAAACGGGACCTCGGCATTTCACCGGCGGAATATGCGCGAGGCTTGCGCAACCGCCGGACCGAGACGGCGCTGAAGGCCAACGGTCGGGTGACCGATGCGGTCTACGATGCCGGCTATTCGGGGCCGAGCAGTTTCTACAGCGACGCGAAGGAGAGGCTGGGCATGACCCCATCGGCATGGCGCGACGGAGGCCGAGGCGAAACGATCCGCTGGACCCATTTCGACAGCCCGCTCGGCCAGATGCTGATCGCGGCGACCAGCAAGGGCATTTGCCGGCTGACATTCGATGATAGCGAGGACTCGCTCAGGCGGTTGTTCCCCCGCGCCACGATCGTCGAAGACGCAGGTGGGCTGAAGGAGTTGGTCGAGGGTGCCTTGTCGGCTATCGAGCGGCCGCTCGCGATGCCCGACCTGCCGATCGACGTCGCGGGGACGGCGTTCCAGGAAGCGGTCTGGCGTGAGCTGCGCAAGATCCCCGCGGGTGAAACGCGCAGCTATGCCGAGATTGCCGCTGCCATCGGTCACCCCAAAGCCGTCCGTGCGGTCGGTTCCGCGAACGGCGACAATCACATCTGCGTCCTCATCCCTTGTCACCGGGTGATCCGCAGCGACGGCACCCTGGGCGGTTATGGAGGGGGGATTGAGCGGAAGAAGAAGCTGCTCGCCTCAGAAGGCGCCGATCCGGAACCACCGGTTCTGCTCTGACATCTGTATTGACAGCATAATACACCTTCACTAGCGCCCGGCACTTGGGGAGGAGCCGCGTGCGTGGCCGAGTTTGTTGAGAAAGACGCCGCTTCATGGCGGCGTGTCGTCGATTTTCCGCTTGTCGCTCTCGGGATCGCAGTCGTGTTGTTCATCTTCGCGGCGCGCCTTGGGGATATTGCCGGCTCGGCCATCGATCTGGGTTCGCCGAACCTGAACGTAGTGGCGCGCAACGGGGTGATCTTCATCCTCGTGCTGCTGACTTACAAAGTGGCGATCGCGCGTCTCGGCTCCCACCCTCGAGACGATCTCTCCGGCTATCGCGCCGTGCCGATGCTCGGAGCCGGCCTGTTGGTTGGTTTTGTACTGATGACTGCGTCGGTCGGAATCGCCGCCCTCGCGCATGTTTACGTCCTCACTGGGCCGGGCGACAGCAACCAGCTTGAACATGCATTGATCACGACCGCGATCATGCCGGCATTCATGGAGGAGATGCTCTTTCGCGGCATCCTTTTCCGCTGGATCGAGAATCTTGCGGGAAGCTGGATCGCGCTTTTGCTCACCTCCGCCCTGTTCGGGCTGGTCCACATCCTCAATCCCGGCGCGACCTGGTTTACCTCGCTGGCGATTGCGGTCGAGGCCGGCATCCTGCTCGGCGGAGCCTATATGCTGACCCGCAGCCTGTGGCTGCCGATCGGCTTACACGCCGCCTGGAACTTCACCCAGGGCGAGATCTTCGACGTTCCGGTCTCGGGCTTGCCCGAGCACGGTCTCCTCCAGGCGAAGCTGGGAGGACCGGCGATCCTGTCCGGCGGACAATTCGGCCTCGAGGCTTCAATCATCTGCCTCGTCCTCGCAACCGCCGCGGGCATCTGGTTCGTCTGGACCGCAGTCAGGCGAGGGGAGCTCGTCCGACCCTGGTGGGTGCGCCGGCGCTCAGTCGTCCTTGTCCATTAGCTTCTCGATCTGCGCGAGGTCTTTCACGGCCTCGTCGCGCCGACCGCCGCTGATCGCCGCCATGGCGCTAGCCGCTGCCGTTCGGACGTCGCGCCTGCCATGCGGTTCGAAAGCAAAGGCCGAGAAATAGCGTTTGGCCCCGGGCAGATCGCCCTCGCTCAACAGCTGGTCCACAGCCATCAGCCTAACCCTCGAATCCTGAGGGACCAGCGTCAACGAATAGAATAGCGCACTCACGGCATTCTTCGACGGCGTCTCTCCCGCGTAGACGAAGGACTTGTAGAACAGCATGAGCGGTTCGGCGGCTTCCGGATCGACCTTGTTCGCCTTCAGGAACCACTGCCGGATCCCGCTCCAGTCGGCAGCTGTTCCTTTCGGATGGGCGAGCTCCATCTCGGCCTTGCCCTTGTAGAGCAATGCCTTCAGCCGCGTCGGTTCGAGGGCGAGCGCCTTGTCCGCAGCGGCTTCGGCCGCGGCATAATTCTTCGCGTCGAATTCTGCCTGGGCGAGCGACGTCTGAACGAATGGGTCGCTCGGATATTGTTCTGCAATCTTTCGAGCATCGGCCGCGATGTCCATCGCCTGCCGGTGATTGGGCGCTGCTTCGGAACGGATGTGCACGCGCATCATATCGGCTTCGCCGGGGGAGAGTGCGCGGATCGCGATTGTGGCGGTCGGTACCGCCAGGCCGCGCATGACGATCGTCGGCAGGCTCTTCTGGCGAAGATAACCGCCGAGCTCATTGCTGAGTGCGACGAGATCCCCGAATGCCCGCTGCGCCGCCGTGAGAGGTGGAACTCCCTGCTGAATCGCGGCTAGATAGCTGTCCAACTGCCCCCGCCTCGCCGGGTTGAACGTCAGGTAATGCAGCAGCAGCCATCCGCGGCTGTAGACCCCTTCCTCATCAGTGGCGCTGAGGTCGGTGTCGGCCGAGACCATTCGGGTAATGCTCAGCGAATTATACTCGAACAGGCTCCAGGCGCGGTACGTGGGCGGAAGCCCGATCACCACTGTTCCATCGTCTCGCAGCTCAGTCTTGGCGAAGAATTCCGCGAAACCTTCCGTAACCCACGGCGGCACGGCCACGTCGGCGCTCTGAAGCTGAAGATGATGCGAATATTCGTGAAAGAAGATGGAGTCGGGATCGAGGTCGAAGTCGTCGCCCTTCACGCCCGCCAGCCTTGGAACGAATGCAGTCGAACCCGTCACGCGCGGGAGATAGAAGCCGGCCACGCTACCACCACCGGCGAGGCTCGCGATCGCTCCGGTCGTTGGCAACACGTAGATCGTAAGACGCTCGGCGTCGGTAAGCTCGGGATCCTTCATCTTCCGAACTGTCCGGACCGCATGGTCGAACCGTTCAAGCTTGCGGGCGTAAGCGAGGAGTTCGTCCGGACGCTCGTCCGCATAAATGATGAAGTGCTTGCTTCGTGCTTCCTGCCACGCAGCCTGCGCGGGGCTCGCGAACGCCAGCGAAAAGACCAGGCTCAAAAGCCCAGGGATGCTCCTACGCAGACAACACCTCCCCATTCGGCAAGATCAGCATATGTGCGCGGGCGAAGGTTGCAAGCCGATGAGCTTGCCGCATCAAAGGAAGCTGTACGGATCGACGTCGACGCTGACTCGGACCTTGGCGCTCCAGTCGATTGCCGCCAGCCAGTCGCGAATGACGTCCTGAACGTCGAGGCTTCGCTTGGCGTGGACCAGGATTCGCTGGCGATGGCGTCCGCGGAGCATTGCCAGCGGCGCGGGGGCGGGCCCGAAGACCGCCATTCCCTCGACCTCCGGGGCGGCGTGGCCGATGCGCCGGGCTACCGCTTCCGCCTCCCCGGCGTCCTCGGCGGAAATCACGATTGCCGCGAGGCGTCCGAACGGGGGCATGGCGGCCTCGCGCCGGGCCTCGGTCTCGGCCGCATAGAAGCCGGCGGCATCGCCTTTGACCAGGGCGGCGATGACCGGTGCGTCCGGATCGTGCGTCTGGACGAAGACGCGACCGGGCTTGTCGCCTCGGCCGGCGCGTCCGGCGACCTGCTGGATTTGCTGGAAGCTGCGTTCCGCCGCCCTCAAGTCGCCGCCCGAGAGCCCAAGGTCGGCATCGACCACGCCGACCAGCGTCAGGTTGGGAAAGTGATAGCCTTTGGTGACCAGCTGGGTGCCGACGACGATGTCGATCGCTCCGGCTTCCATTGCCCCGACGAACTCGGCGGCGCGCAGCGGCGACCAGATCGTGTCCGATGTGACGATAGCGGTGCGGGCATCGGGAAACAGCTCCGCAACCTCATCGGCGATCCGCTCGACACCGGGACCGCAGGCGACAAGGCTGTCCTCCTCCCCGCATTCGGGACAGGCCTTGGGCGGGGGCATTACATGCCCGCAATGGTGGCAGGCGAGCCGGTGCATCAGCCTGTGCTCGACCATCCAGGCGGTGCAGTTCGGGCACTGGAAGCGATGGCCGCAATGCCGGCACAGGGTCAGCGGGGCGAAGCCGCGCCGGTTGAGGAATAGCAGCGATTGCTCGCCGCGGCCGAGATTGGCTTCAATCTCCGCGACAAGTTGCGGAGCGAGCCAATGTCCGCGCGGCGGCGGGTCCTGAGTCAGGTCGATTGCGGCGAGGTCGGGCATCGACGCACCGGCAAACCTCTCGGGCAGCCCGACCTCGCGATAGCGTCCGATCTCGACCATGTGGCGGCTCTCGATCGCCGGAGTGGCCGAGGAGAGGATCACCGGGATGTTCTCGAACTTGGCCCGCATCACCGCGGTGTCGCGGGCGTGATACTGGACGCCCTCCTCCTGCTTGAAGCTCGGTTCGTGCGCTTCGTCGACGACGATCAGCCCGAGGTTGGGATAGGGCAGGAACAGCGCCGAGCGCGCGCCCACGGTGACTGCCGCCTCGCCGCTGGCGATGCCGCGCCATGCTCGCCGTCGCTGCGAGGACCGGAGGTCCGAATGCCATGCGACGGGCTGGCAGCCGAAGCGGGCTTCAAATCGCTTCAGGAATGGCTCGGTGAGGGCGATCTCGGGAAGCAGGACGAGCGCTTGCTTTCCTTGCCGCAGACATTCGGCGATCGCTTCGAAATAAACCTCGGTCTTGCCCGATCCGGTCACCCCATCGAGCACCACCGGATCGAATCCCTTCCCGATCGCCGTCGACAGGCTCGCCGAAGCGTCGCGCTGATCGCTGTTCAGGTCCGGCGGAGCGAAATCGGGGTCAGGGCAGGCGAGGGGCCGGTCGGCGTCCACCGCCACGGCCTCCAGCGCGCCGGTGCTGACCAATCCGCGCATCACCGTGTCGCTCACCCCCGCATGGTCGGCGAGCTCGCGGATCGTGCCCTGTCGTCCTTCGATCCCCGCCAGCGCCTTTTCGCGCTGCGGGGTCAGGCGCTCCGGGGCGAGGCCAGTAGGCCGGTATTCCGTCAGCTGCCGCGACCCTTCGAGCGCCGCCGACGAGGGCAGCACCATCCGCAGGACCGAGGCGAGCGGTGCGAGGTAATAATCTGCCGTCCACTCGCACAGCCGTCGCAGCGGCGCAGCGATCGGCGCAACCTCCACAACGCCGGCGAGCGGCCGCAGGCGGGAGTCCGGAACCTCGTTGGTCGGAAGCCGCTCGGCTTCCCACGCGACGCCAAGCAGCTGGCGCGGTCCAAGCGGCGCCACGACCACCGAGCCGGGCTCGACATGCATCGAATCGGGCACGCGATAGTCGAGCGGCCCGAGCGCCGCATTCATCGTCACGACCCGCGCGCGATCCTGTCTCATTCCGGGCGAAACGCAGCAATTGCAGCAGGCCTACGCATGCGGGCGTGCGGGGCGGCCGCAGTTCGGATCGCATGGGTTGAAACGGGGGCGGCGACGATCGTCATCGGGAGGGCTTAAGCACAACAGGCGTGCGGTAGGACAGAGCCTGCGGCTTATCGACGGGGCGCGATATTGATTATCGGGGAAATGCGGACGGTCAGCTAAGGGTGGAAAGCTGCCATCGCGCCGAACTGGTGGCATCGACGCGGCGTTGTGTTTCCGAGCCAAACGAGCCATTCACCTACGATGACTAAGGCTGCCTCGGGTGAATGCCTAGCGCTCGGATACAACTGCGAAACAGCGTTTCAGATCGAACGCAGATTTGGGGCTGGAGGCAGTTGTTTCTTTAGTTGGGGTATCTTCAGTATAGAAGCAATCATTAGGTTAGTTGGGTCGAAATTTGACCACATTCTTCATCAACAAAATTTAGAATGGGACAACACAAACCGTCTCGCATCAGATCGCGCTTATGGATATTCGTTCCATGGCCCATGGAAGAGTGGAGATCCGCTGAGCGATCCTGAATTTTCGACGAAGCTGTCAGAATATCGCGACAAAGCCAGTTATCTCGGCCAGAAGTTTCTGAATCCGACACGGCCGAGAATCTACTTCTATAAGCAGCGAAAGCCTTCTGTGCCGGCTAGCGTACTCCGCCTTGCCAACGCCCTTCAGGCCATTTCGTCCGAGTCCACACTCGTGTTACTCCGCTCTACGCACCAGCCTCCAACGGCCGCGGAGCACCCAATATTATATGAGCGGGTATTGAGTAGGTTTGCTCCAGAAAGTGACGCCAAGAACGCAGATTCTTCATCCTGGGATGCCGTTTTCGACGAATTTTCGTGACCTGCGCGCGTTCAGCTTATTGACTTTCATAAGTACCCGCGAAGTAGATTGTATAACCTGTCGATACTGATATCGAATTAGCGTAAGTAAACGGTGAAAAACTATTTGCTCCGGGATTTGCATAGCCCGTCCAAGTCAACCCTGACTTTGCGCTTTCGCGGCCGGTCAATATCGCTGGAAGTCCATGGTTGGCGGTCGGAGCAGGGAGCGAGATTGAACTTATGATTCCCCCCGTAAAGGACCCGCTGACAGCGGTTCCGACCTCAACGAACGTCGTCTTGCCAATAGTCTTGAAACGACCGGTGGCGGTGCAGGTGGCGGAGCCCGTCGACTGACTGCAAACGGCAATAGGCGCGTAGGAGGTCCATTCCGATGCATCCACCCCCCCGTTCGCTGGCGGTAAGACGCCGGTCACGCCAGTTGTAAGCGGTAGGCCCGTCGCATTTGACAATGCTAGCGTTGAGGGTGTCAGGACGCCGGAAACATCCACTAATGTTGCGTCAAGTGTTCCCGCCGCGGAATACCACCCAAATCCCTGTCCGGTGGGCATAGCCAGCGCGTAACCGCCCGGAGCAAGAGCGCCGTTGCTAAATACGATCCCTTGCTTGAACTTAGTAGGGTTCGGCTGGATTTGAATAGCAGCAGAAACGTCATACTGCCCAGTGAGCGGATACTCTCCACCACTAGCGAGTTGTAATCCGATAACGTTGCCCTGTTGGAATGGATCAGATGTCGATGATGCCACCAACGAACCTGGATCGCCTTCGATCGCATAAACTGCTCCCGTGGCGCTCGTCATCTTTTTCGCATCAAAGTATGCCGCCCAGCAAGGGGTCGCATAGGTCGTATTGTTGTTATGGCAGTAGGAATCGACACCCGATATGCCTGCCGTGCTGGCCTGAGCCAGACTTTCAGCGCCGAATGTCGCGGTAATGTGCGACGTTGAATTCCACGGAGTATTCAGAAGGAGAAGCTGAGAAGCGAATGGCGCTTCAGACCCGGTAGGAATGCCGAAACCGATAAGATTTGCAGATAGCCAATCCAAGTGACTGTCTGAACTGCTTGCGTCGTTGATCGAGGCCCCACCAAAGAAGACCCGGTCATTAATTCGCTGAACATTCGCGCCGTGATTCTGGAAGAAGTTTGTTGTCTGCGTGAAGGTATTGGAACCATCGAAAGTCGTGGTTCCAGTCTGCGAGGCCGTTACCGATGCGGTGGAAAGTGCGGTCAACGCGGTCAAGATTCTCAAGGCATATTTCACTGGCGTTCCTCCTCATTCGCGCCGGGATCCAGCCGTTAGCTTAGGCCAATGTCTTGGGAAAAATGATGTGCTGGTGGGAATTCCGCTAATGGCAGGAATGGGTCGAAAGCGGACGTTGGAATGATCCCTGCTACAGCGACGTCCCCGTTATCCCGCTGACCATCCCCGGCCCCCAGAAATCAGCGGTGAAGAACCAGGTCGCGGTGATCACGAACAGGCTGCAGGCGAGCAATACCGCGGCGGCGGATCGGGCGGTTGCCTTGCCGAGCTGCCCGGTGCGCGCCCTGATGAACAGCTCCGCCACGGCGAGGTTCGGGAGATAGAAAAAGAACACCATCACATGGTCGAACCAGCTGTGGAAGGTCGGGTCGTGCCCGATCTTGCCGATGGCCATGAACCAGAAGCCGTACTCGATCCGGTACAGCCATGATCCGACCGTCAACGCGAACAGGCGGATAGCCCAGGCGCGGTGACGTTCGAAGCGGCGGGCGCGGGCGTAGGAATAGGCCGTCACCGATGCTGTCACCATCAGCGCTCCGTAGAGGCCGAAGCCGAGGCTCATCACCGGGCCGCCGATGGTGCCGTTCGACAGGATGAAGGTCAGCCCGCCGAGGCCCGCGAGACCCGCAAGCACGACGTAAAGCCGCCCTAGCCAGCGATGGATTGCGGGCACGGCGCGGCGGATGCGGCCCATGAGCTGGATCGGCCCGAGCACGAGCAGGATTCCACCCGCCGCGAAATGCATTCCGATGGCTCCGGTCGCCAGCGAGGCGCCGGCCCGGTGCAGGCCCGGCAGCGACTCATTCCAGCGGTCGACCGCGCCGCCGAACGCAGTGCCGCCGAAAAACAGCAGGATGTAGAGACCGAAGATCGCTCCGCTGATCCAGGCGGCGGTCACCAGCAGCGCTGCGGTCCAGCGGAGGGCGATTGCGGACAAACCGTCTCCCCGGCCTTGAGCCGGGG
>DASUZY010000119.1:0-34428 GCA_036376635.1 Sphingomicrobium sp. | reverse complement strand
AGGCGCCCCCTCACATAGACCGCTTCGCTCTGCTTGAGCCGCCTTATGATCGGCGGTGCGAACTGACCGACAGGGTAGGTCAGCTGTTCGAAAGACACTCTTGTTCCCCGGTACGCGCTGACCGCCGACTGCAGCTTGCGGATATCGCCTAATGCGGCTTCCTGTTGATCCACGGTGTCGCCGCGCGCGACTGCGGCAAGATAGTTGTGCAGCTGCCCGTTCCACTGCGGCGAGAAGAAAAGCAGGTGGGCGAGCCCCCAGGCGCTGTAAGGCGAAAAGGCCGGCGTCCATTGCTTGTCGTGAAGGTAAGTGCCGTCGAGCACCTTGCGGACGGGATAATGACCGAACTTATCCAGTAGCGCCGGGTAGCGATCAGGCTCGCGCCCATACTCGATCACGCCCGGTTTATGCGCATCCATGTTCGCGAAGATTTCGCCGAAACCTTCGAGGTACCAGCGCGGATAGGCCGCCGGGAAATAGGTCAGAAGGTAGTGCTGGGCGAAGGCCGAATAGAGACGGCTCTCCGCGGTAACTGAGACCTTGTTGGGATTCTCGGTACAGGAGTCGCCGCTTCTTGGCATTGACGAAGCTGCTGCAGAAGCCGCGTACGCAACATCCGACGTCACCTGACCCGCCGATCCGCCGCTATCCACCGTGTTTCCAGTTCCGCCGTCCCAGAATTCATGTCCGCTCAGCACCGCAGCGTCCCTCACGAGAGCGAAGCATTGGTCCACGTGAGCCGTCGCCATGACCGCTCCGTCCTCGCGTGGATCGTAGTAGATCTGGTCCGGGAATTCGTCGGGGTACGGGCCCTGCTGCCAACGAGTATTGTGCAGGCCGAGATGATCGTAATCCGCGCGGTCGCCGATCATCGTGACGCTGAGCTTCAGCGTGGCGTCCGGCTGGCCGACGCGGTTTAGCAGCACCGAGAGCAGAAAGTGGAGCTTTTCCAGGTTCGATGCGATGCGAGCGAGCTCGTTTGGATTGCCCTTGCTGAACACAAGCACGTGAGGAGTTTCGGCGACACTCCAATCACTCATCTCCGGGTGAGGTCGCTTGACGCCTTTCGCGCGCTCGCCGGTGACGACGATACTTTGCTCGCCCGAATGCGGAACGGAAGTCAGCTGCGCTGACGCCGGCGTGGCGATCAATGTCGAAAGACCAAAGGCCAAGAATCGTAACTTCACAGGACGTCTCCTGCTTCGATCCGGCACATGCGTTACAATAACAGCGTCTTGCGATCCAAGTGAACTCAGATCAGCCGCTGTATCAATTTTGGGAGCGGACAAAAAAAGGGCCGGGAATGCCCCGGCCCTTTTCATACTTAGAGATGGGTCAGTTAGGCGCCAGCGACCTCCGCGAGATCGATCTTCACGCCTGGGCCCATCGTCGAAGAAAGGCTGAGCTTCTTTACGAATTTGCCCTTCGCTCCCGACGGCTTGTTCTTGATGATCGCATCCATCAGCGCGGTGAAATTCTCCTTGAGGTCGCCCTCGGAGAAGCTCGCCTTGCCGATGCCGGCGTGGACGATGCCGGCCTTCTCGACGCGGAACTCGACCTGGCCCGACTTGGCGTCGTTCACCGCCTTGGTGACATCCATTGTGACCGTGCCGAGCTTGGGGTTCGGCATCAGCCCTTTGGGTCCAAGCACCTTACCGAGGCGCCCAACGACGCCCATCATGTCCGGGGTTGCGATCACGCGATCGAAGTCGATCTGGCCGCCCTGGATGGTTTCCATCAGGTCCTCCGCTCCGACCACGTCGGCGCCGGCAGCCTTGGCCTCGTCAGCCTTGGCGCCCTTGGCGAAGACGGCGACGCGGACAGTCTTGCCGGTGCCCTTGGGCAGGTTGACGACGCCGCGGACCATCTGGTCAGCGTGGCGTGGGTCAACGCCCAGGTTGAGCGCAACCTCGACCGTCTCGTCGAATTTGGCGGTCGCATTGGTCTTCACGAGGCCGAGCGCCTCATCGACGCCATAGAACTTGTCGCGGTCGACTGCGGTGAAGGCCTTCTGCTTCTTGGTGAGCTTCGCCATTTCTTAGCCCTCCACCACGCTGAGGCCCATCGCGCGGGCGCTGCCTTCGATGATCTTCGCTGCAGCGTCGATGTCGTTGGCGTTGAGGTCCTTCATCTTGACCTCGGCGATGTCGCGCAGCTGAGAGCGGCGGATCGTTCCAGCGGTCGCCTTGCCCGGCTCCTTTGAGCCCGACTTGATCTTGGCGGCCTTCTTCAGAAGGAAGCTCGCCGGCGGGGTCTTGGTGACGAAAGAGAAGCTGCGATCCGCATAGACGGTGATCACGGTCGGGATCGGAGCGCCCTTTTCGAGCTCCTGCGTGGCGGCGTTGAACGCCTTGCAGAATTCCATGATGTTGACGCCGCGCTGACCGAGGGCAGGGCCGATCGGAGGGGCGGGATTTGCGGTGCCGGCCGGCACCTGCAGCTTGATATAGCCGGTGATCTTCTTTGCCATGTCACTCTTTCAAGGGCTTGCCATTGCCATAGCTCGGACAAGCACGTTTCAAGTTTAGCGGTCCAAGCGATTGCCTCGCGGCAACCTCCCGCAGATGTTTCCGATGTTTCGGAAGGCGGCGCCCCTACACGAGATGCAAGTAGATCGCAACTTGTGCTAACAGCCGTCGCGGGAAGGTAACGCATCAGGGGGACTGTATGCACCGTCTTATCATTCTTAGTCTGAGCTTCACCGCGTTGATCGCCGTTTCGCCCGTTCAGTCGAAGGGAGTGAAGTGGATGGATGCCGCGGGTGCCGGCCTTCCGGCGGGTGCGAAAATGGCAGTCGTTTCGGGCGACCCTACCAAGGCGACCAACTTCAAGGTCCAGATCAAGATGCCGGCCGACTACACCGTTCCGCCCCATCATCATCCGACAGATGAGGTCGTCCGGGTTCGTTCCGGCTCCTTGAGCTACGGCATGGGGGACAAGGTTGATAAGTCGAATGCCGGAACGCTGACCGATCCTAAGACTCACGTCACGATGCAGGCCGGGATGAATCACTGGGTGTTCACCTCCGCGCCGGCGCTAGTCGAAGTCACCGGAATGGGCCCGTTCCAGATTGTGTATGTCGATCCGAAGGATGATCCGCGGAACAAGTGATTGAACATCTCCGTCGCGGCTGGCGGAGTTTGAAACGGCAGTGAAACTAAAGCGCGGCAGTCACGTTCGCGCTCCTAGAGAATGTTCATTGGCATGGGGGCGGGTGCACGACTAAGTGCACTCGCACCGGCCGGCGTTCGAGTAGGAGCGGGGGATGGGAGTGAGCGTTTTCAGGTGCCTTGGCGCCTTGTGCTGCCTAATTCCGGCGTCGGCCTTCGCTCAGGCTCTCGTCCCTCAGGCGCCGGAAGATCTCTCGGGTCTTTCGATCGAAGAATTGGCGAACATCCAGGTTCGCTCGGCTTCAAAGCGAGACCAGCCGCTTAGTGCGGTGCCGGCGTCGATCTACGTCATCGATCATGACCAGATCGTCCGGTCGGCCGCGCTTACTATCCCGGAAATGCTGCGGCTCGCGCCCAACCTCCAAGTCTACCAACAAAGTCCATCGCACTGGGTGGTCACCGCCCGCGGATTGGATGGCGACCCATCGGCCCAGAGTTTCTCGAACAAGCTATTGGTCATGATCGACGGGCGCACGGTCTACACGCCCCTTTTCTCCGGGGTGTATTGGGATCTGCCGGACCTGCTTCCCGACGACATTGACCGCATCGAGGTTATCAGCGGTCCCGGCGCGACCCTGTGGGGCGCGAACGCGGTTAACGGCGTCATCAACATCATCACCCGCGGCGCCTCAACGGCTTCGCGCGCTTTCGCGGACATTGACGCCGGAACAGGCGAGCAGGTGGTCGGCTTGCGCTTGGGCGGACACGTCGGAGCCGACCTCAGCTACCGCGCCTATGCACGGTGGATTCATGAGGATGCAGCGGAAGCACCGGGCGGCGGCTCGGCAGGAGACAGCTGGCATCGGCTGGGCGGCGGCTTTCGCGCAGACTGGACGCCAACAAAGGCGGACAATGTCACCTTCCAGGGTGATATCTTCGGCGGGGTCGACGAGCTTCCCGGCTCTCCGCACGAGAGTATTTCAGGCCGCAATCTGATGGTTCGGTGGGACCGGGATACTGCCCCCGGTCAACAGCTCCAAGTCCAGGCTTTCTATGACCGGATCGCTCGTGGCCAGACGCCGTCGAGCCCGCGGTTCCACGTCGATACTTACGATGTGGACCTCCAGCACAGCCTGACGCTTGGCAGCGCAAACCAGCTGGTGTGGGGCGGGGGAGCACGCGTCGCGCGCTACGATATCCAGTTCACGCCGTCCTTTTACTTCGATCCGAGCAGCCGCTCCTTGTTTCTCGCCAACCTTTTCGTGCAGGACACCCTTGCCGTTTCCGATGCGTTGAAGGTGACGGCAGGACTCAAGGCCGAGCATGATCCTTACGTCGGCTTCAGCCTCCTTCCCGATGTCCGTGTCGCGTTGCAGCCGTCGAAGAATACCCTGCTATGGGCTGCGGTATCGCATGCCGTCCGCTCGCCGACACCGTTCGATGTCGATGCGCAAGAGCGCGTAGGTAACTTGGTCGCGCTTAGCGGCGATCCAGTCTTCCGTACGGAGAAGCTCACCGCCTACGAACTCGGCCTCCGAACCCAGCCCATGGCCGGACTCTCCCTCTCGGTGACGGGATTCTACCATCACTATGATGATCTCCGGACTGTCGAGCTCACCACCGGCCCGGCAGCGCTCAATCTCGCATGGGCCAACGGCCTTGCCGGGCACAGCTACGGGGTTGAGGCATGGGCAACCGCGAGTCCGCTTCCGTGGTGGACGGTCGCTGCCGGGACGACCCTGCTGCATGAAGACTTCCACTTCAAGCCTGGCTCGTCAAAGCTCCTCGGGCCCTGGCAGAACGGGGTTGATCCATCCCACCAGGTGACACTTCGATCGAGCATGAACCTCGGCAAGTCGGTTACGTTCGACCTCGATTTCCGAGCGCTGGGACAGCTGCACCATGGCGATGTGCCCGCTTATGCCGAGCTCGGCGGCAGGCTGGCCTGGAGCGTCTCGGATCAGCTCACGCTAACGCTCGCCGGCGAAAATCTCCTGCACGCGCACCACGTCGAATATCCCGGCGGCGACGCCATTCCGAGGAAGGTCTTGGCCGGCCTGCAGTGGCGCCTCTGAAATGTGGACGGCGAGCAAGATCGTGCGGGCCGTGGCAGGCGCGACAGTGCTGTGCTTGTCACTTCCATTGCTTGCCCAACCGACAGATACCGCGGTCAAGGCGGCCTTCCTGCCCCGTTTCGCCCGCTACGTGACTTGGCCACCCTCGGCGATGCCTAGAGGCGCTTCTCCGCTGCTCCTCTGCGTCATCGGAAAGGATCCTTTTGGGCCGATGCTGGATGACGCTGCACGATCTCAGCTCATCGACGGCCGTCGGATCTTGGTCCGCAGGATGAGCTCGCTCGCAGGAGTAGAGGGCTGCCAGATCGCATTTCTAGGCTCGAGCGAGTTCGTTGGACGTATGGGTATCAGGCCGGTCCTCACCGTCACGGACGCTGCAAATACCAGTCAGCGCGGTGTCATTCATTTCATCATTTCTGGCGGCCGAGTGCGCTTCTTCATTGACCAGGCCAAGGCTCAGCAGCGCGGCCTTGCGATCAGTTCCCGTCTACTGGCACTCGCTGTCGGAGTGAGCCAATGAGCGATCGGATCCAAAACGGCTGGCGGTCAGCGCCGATCGCGATCTTCGGGATCGCGCTGCTCATCCTTCTCGGGGGCGTGATCGTCATCATTCAGAACGAATGGACCTACGATCATGCTCGCGTCGAGCAAACCCAGGGTCTCGCGGACGTGCTCGCTGCTTCCACCTCGGCAGCAGTCGATTTCGACGACCGCGCGGCCGCCCAACAGGCCGTGGATGCCTTTCGGGTCAACAATCAGATCCGTCTGATCGGAATCTTCGGTCGCGACGGCAAAGCGGTTGCCGGCTATGTCCGCGACGGCAGTCCCATCGCTACCAGTATATCCGCCATGACCCAGCCGCCGGAAAAGGATTTCCGGGTCCAATCCCCAATTGTTCAGGGAGGGCAACACATCGGGACGGTCTATCTCGACATCGACCGGGAATCTGCGTCCCGTCGAGCCGCCCGGTACCTGATCCTGCTCGGCCTGTTCGTCCTGGCCGCTCTCGTAGTTGCCAGCTTAGGACTCGCGCAACAGCAGCTTCGCGGCGCCAACCGCGAGCTCGCCAACCGCGCCGAGGCGCTCGCGCAAGCGAATGTCCTGCTCGAGGAGCAGATCGAGGAGCGCGCGAAGGCGGAAGATCAGCTTCGCCAGTCTCAGAAAATGCAGGCGCTGGGACAGCTGACGGGCGGTATCGCTCACGATTTCAACAATCAGCTGACGGTGATCCAGGGGTCGGCCGACATGCTGGCCCGGCCCGAGCTTCCCGACGACAAGCGTATTCGCTTCGCTCAGGCGATCGTCCAGTCGGCAACCAACGCTGCCGCGCTGACCAGTCAGCTGCTCGCTTTCGCCCGCCGTCAACCACTGAAGCCCGAACGGCTCGACCTTAACGACCTCATCCGGGAGATGGACGACCTGCTGGACCGGACAATGGGAGAGCGGGTACGGATCGTCCTCGACCTCCACCGCCTCGCCTGCCGCGTCGAGGTCGACCGTGCTCAGCTCCAGTCGGCGATCCTCAACATCGCATCCAACGCCCGCGACGCGATCCGCGGCGCTCATGGTGACGGCGGCGGAACACTTACCATTCGCACCCGGGACCTGGGCGTGGAAGGCGGCAAGCGTCGTCTCGCACTGGAGATTGCGGACACCGGTTCCGGCATGGACGCCGAGACGATGGATCGGATTTTCGAGCCGTTCTTCACCACCAAAAGCATGGGACAGGGTACCGGGCTCGGTCTCAGCCAGGTGTATGGCTTTGCTGCCCAGTCTGGGGGTGAGGTCAAGGTCGCGAGTGAACCCGGGAAGGGCACGGTGCTGACGCTCATCCTTCCCTGCATCGACGCGGCGCCGGGGGAGGACAGCAGGATTGCGCCCGAGGAAGTGTCCGCTCTCCCGCCTGCGACGATTCTCGTCGTCGAGGACAATGAGGATGTCGGCGCCTTCGCCGAGACCTTACTCAGCGAATTGGGGCACAAGGTCACCCGTGCCGCGAGCGGCGAGGAAGCACTTGAACTTGCTCGGGGGACCCCCTTTGACATCGTACTTAGCGATGTGGTGATGCCGGGGATGGGCGGTCTCAAGCTCGCTGAGACGCTGAAGGCGGAGCAGCCCGACCTCCCCGTGGTCCTTGCCACCGGCTACAGCCAGGAGATCGTCGAGGGCGGCAGTGGCGGAAGGCCGGTGATCCTAAAGCCTTATCGGCTCGCGACCCTTTCAGAGGCGCTGGCCGAGGCAATGCGGCGCTAGCGTTCTATCGGAGCTTACTAATATTCAGCCTGTCGGACTTCGCGCGATCCTTCACCGACTCTTCACTGCGCGTCAGCGCCTTGGCGATAGCCTTTAGCGACATGCCTTTGCCGGCGAGCAGATGCAGTTTCTGGATCTCGTCCTGCCGCCAGGGCTGGCGGTGGCGTTCGAACTTTTCGCCGCTGGCCACGGATCGACTATTTGACCCGTTCGACTTGCTCGAACTCGAGCTCGACCGGCGTCGCGCGCCCGAAGATGCTGACAGACACCTTCACCCGGCCACGGTCGAAGTCGAGTTCTTCGACCACACCATTGAAGCTGGCGAATGGGCCGTCGAGGACCTTCACCGCATCGCCGATCTCGTAATCGACGTGGACCTTGGCCTTGGGCGCGTGAGCGGCAGCCTCGTCCTTGGTTGAGAGCATGCGTGCAGCCTGGGCGTCCGGGATCGGCTGCGGCTTGCCGCCGGGGCCGAGGAAGCCCGTGACCTTGGGCGTGTTCTTGACGAGGTGATAGACCTGGTCATTCATCTCGAGCTTGGCGAGGACGTAGCCGGGCATGAACTTGCGCTCGGACTCGACGCGCTTGCCTCGTTTGATCTCAGTCACGGTCTCCGTCGGTACCTCGATCTGCTCGACGAGTGGGGTGAGGCCCATTCGGTTCGCCTCGCTCATGATCGAGTCGCGGACCTTGTTCTCGAAGCCGGAATAAGCGTGGATGATGTACCAGCGGGACATAAATCTGATCTCTTTAACTGGGGCTAGCCGAGGAAGCTCAGCAGATATTTGACGCCGCTCGAGAAAGCCGCATCGACGCCGAAGAAGAAGAAGGCGAGGATCAGGGTCATGATAATCACCATGATTCCGGTGGCGATCGTTTCCTTGCGGGTCGGCCAGTGGACCTTGCCGGTCTCGACTCGGACCTGACGGATGAATTCCCCGGGAGAGGTTTTGGCCACGTTTCGGATCGCTTCTTCAGTTTCGGATAGAAAAGCGCCCCGCGAGGCCTGAGCGGCCAGCGGGGCTGCAGGTCACTTAGCGGCGGTGGCGCCACTCTTCAAGGTCGCCGGCGGCCGACTCTCGCTCTCTCATCAGCGGATCATCATGAAATGATCGGCCAACCGTCCCTTAACCATCATCCCAATCGGCCCGGCCAAAGGCCAACGGCTCTCGCGTCACCGGCAAGTGACCTGCTCGGACAGACAGGGAGATATCGAGATGATCCGATTTCACGTTCTTCGCTGCGGCATTGCGGGGGCATTGCTCCTGAGCGCGGTGGCGGCTTCGGCAGCGACGCTCAACTTCACCGGCAGCGTAACAGGGATAAGTACGTTGATCGGGCTCGACGATCACTGCACCGCGCCGACGCCTTTCCACGCATTGATCCTTCCGCAGAATACGGTCGGCACGTCTAACCTGGGCAATTTCACCTACAGTACCGATACCTGCCTCGCGCCGGCGAGCGCCAATGCGCCCTCGTTCGGGACCTTCACGATCGACTTCGGGACGGACTCATTCAGCGGGACCTTCGACGGCGGGTCGACCTTCAGCACCACGCCGGGAATCAGCGACACGACGTGGACCTTTACGATTCTTTCAGGGACGGGCCGCTTCCTCGATGCGACGGGCACGTTCCAGGGCGCCGGGCTGGCGGACGCTCGGACCCGGCCGACGCACGTGGTCATCGGCTTCATCGGCGACATCAATGCGCCGGCCGTGCCGGAGCCTGCGAGTTGGGCTCTGATGTTGCTTGGGTTTGGCGGAATCGGCTTGGTGCTCCGGCGACGCCGGGATCCAGGGCTGTTCCAGCTCGCCTGAATTCAGGAAGTGGCAGGGGCAGAGGGACTCGAACCCACGACCCTCGGTTTTGGAGACCGATGCTCTACCAACTGAGCTATACCCCTAGGCCGCCGCGCGAGGTAGCTAGGGCGAACGGTTCGCGCAAGGTTCAGTGGACGATCGGCAAGCCGATCCATGTCCCGCCTGGACCGGTGAAGACACGCTGGGTCGCCGAACGATAGTCGCTTCGCTTGGCAAAGAAGATGTTGGGAACGAAGGTCTGCGGGTTCCGGTCGTAGAGAGGGAACCAGCTTGACTGGACCTGGACCATCAACCTGTGGCCCGGCTGAACGACGTAATCGACCTGAGGGAGCGCGAATTCGTATGTGAGCGCTGCGTTCGGCTGTAGCGGCGTGGGATGCGCCGCATCGGCGCGATAGCGGCCGCGCATAACGTTCATTGCAATCGGCAACTCGTAGCCGGCAAGATCACGCCGGCCCGCATTGTCCGGATAAACGTCGATCAGCTTCACCACCCAGTCGCTGTCGGTGCCGGTCGTCGAGGCTACAAGGTGCACGAGCGGAGTTCCGGCGAGATGTATCGGCAGAGCAAGCGGCGTTGTCGAATAGCTCAGTACATCCGGCCGCGACCCGGCGAAACGCTGGTCGTCGACCAGCCAAACCGGCCAGCTCGAATTGGGGCCGTAAGGTTGTAGATCCGGCCGCTTGCGATAGGGCACCGGCCGCGCCGGGTCGGAAATGTACCAGTCCGACGCCAGCTTTTCAGGCCGAACGAAATCCGCCCGCCCCTTGTGTGCTGGAAAGACCGGCGTGAGGTTCACCAGGCAGCCGCGGGCGCAGGCCAATGGCCAGTCGTCAAGACGCTGCCAATGGTTGCTTCCCGCTTCGAATGCGATGACCCGCGGTGTGCCGGCAGGCAATCCGCCCTTCAGATGTTCGTTCAGGAAGGGGATCAGCACCTGCTGTCGGAAGGACCGGGCCGTGTCCGTGCCCCAGAACAGCGGTCCAAGCGAAACGGCGGTACTGTTCACCTGACCATGGAACCAGGGCCCGAGCGCGAAATGAGCATTCGCGCTGCTCTTCAGCGCACCGAACAGTGCGGTGGCGCCGTAGATGTCTTCCTGATCCCATTGGCTGCCAATGATGAGCGTAGGCACTGCAAGCGGCCTGGCAGCGAGAATCCGGTCGACGGCCTGATCCTGCCAATATTCATCGTAATCTGGATGTTGTGTGAGACGACGCCAGAAGGGCAATCGATCCACGCCCATCGCCCGCCCATAGGCTCCGGCTGATCCATAACGCAGGAACGTCGCGTAATCGTCTGACGAAGTTTTGAACCATTCCGCCTCGGATCTTCGATTGGCCGTTTGGCCGTAGACGTAACCGATCATCTCCTGACGGAAGGCGCCATTGTGGAACCAGTCGTCGCCCTTCCAGACGTCAACCATCGGATTAATCGGCACGCTGGCTCGGAGTGCCGGGTGCGGATTCACCAGGCTCATGAGGGCGGTGAAGCCGTCGTAACTGGTGCCGAACGATCCGACGCGGCCATTGCTCTCAGGCAGATTCCTGACCAGCCAGTCGATCGTGTCCCAGGCATCCGTGGAATGATCGACAGCCGTCAGATTTAGGCGCCCACGCAAGGGGCGGTTCATGACGTACTCGCCCTCGGACTTGTATTTTCCGCGTACGTCCTGGATCGCCAGGATGTAGCCCGCGCGAAAAAGCTCGGCGTTGAGCGGCGAAAGCAAGTTCTCGGGGAGTGAACCTTGCCTTCCTTCTCCGGTCGCCAGATCCGCCGAATATGGCGTGCGATCGAGCATGATCGGGAACCGGCCGGCTCCCTTCGGAACGATGAGGACGGTGTAGAGTTTCGCCCCATCTCGCATCGGGATCATGGCTTCACGGCGGATAAATTGGAGCTGGGCGGCGGTCGGCCTCTGAACGGGCGAAAGACTTGGGCTCGCCGTAGGTGTGCTCGGCTGCGGGATATCGCCGCCCGGCTGCACCGCTGGCTGGAAATCGCCTTCGGCCAGAAGTGGAGCAGTTAGAAGCGCGAGGAACAACGCTAGGAACTTTGCTGGGCGCATGCTGCTCCTGTCTGTACCAACCAATCGCACGCCGATGATAAACCGGGCAAGTATCGCGACGTCGTGCGTTATTCGGGAAAGCCTGCGAAGAGGCGGCGGAATCACGGAAGGAAGAGCAACCATGCAGACTCGCGAACTTGGCCGCAGCGGCCTCACGGTCTCGGCTCTGGGCCTCGGATGCATGGGGATCAGCCAGGCTTACGGACAGCCGCTGGCAAAGGAAGACGGTGTCCGTCTGATCCGCGACGCGGTTGATCGGGGCGTCACTCTATTCGACACCGCGGAGATCTACGGCCCGTTCGTGAACGAGGAGGTTGTCGGTGAGGCGCTGCGGCCTGTTCGAGACCGCGTGGTAATTGCAACCAAGTTCGGTTTCGACATCGACCCCCAAAGCAGGGAAAATCGCGGCGTGACGAGCCGGCCCGAGAGGATCCGCCAAGCGGTGGAAGGGTCACTCCATCGCCTCGGCATCGAAACCATCGATCTCATCTACCAGCATCGGGTCGACCCCAAGGTTCCGATCGAGGACGTTGCGGGCACGGTCCGAGACCTCATCGCGGAAGGCAAGGCGAGACACTTCGGAATGTCGGAGCCTAGCGTCCAGACTCTCCGCCGCGCTCACATGGTGCAGCCGGTTACCGCGGTGCAGAACGAATATTCGCTGTGGTGGCGAGAGGTCGAAAGCAACGGCATTCTCACCGCTTGCGACGATCTCGGGATCGGCTTCGTGCCGTATAGCCCACTGGGCCGGGGCTTTCTTGCCGGTGCACTCAGCAGCCAAACGAAGCTCGCCGACAATGACTTCCGTCGAAACAATCCGCGCTTCCAGCCGGAGGCGATGGACAAGAACCAGGCGTTCGTCGACCTGCTGAAGCGGGTCGCCGCGGAGAAAGGTGCGTCTGCGGCGCAGATCGCGCTTGCATGGCTGCTCGCTCAACGTCCGTACATCGTGCCAATCCCCGGGACTACGAAGCTTCACCGGCTTGAGGAAAACATCGGCGCCGCGGCCATCCAGCTTAGCGACGCGGAGCTTCGCGAGATCGCCGAGGGCGCCGCGCAGATTACTCCGGAAGGTGATCGCTATGCTCCGGCGCAAATGGCGATGGTCGGCAGAGACACGCCTGTGAAAGAGGAAGCGTAACCAACCTCTCCTCGCTGTCGGAACTTGTGCCGTTCAGCGGGATTGCAGGATTTCAATCCTAGCGGAGCCGAAATGAACGACCGTAATGCCTTCGACACAGTCACTCGCGTCGTCGCCGGCGACGACGGCACCACCTATGACAGCGTGGCGATTGCGCTCCACTGGGCGACAGCGGCGCTTGTGCTGTTCCAGTTCGTCACCGCCTTCACCTGGGACTGGTTTTCCCGCGACGCTCGTGAATCGATGCAGAGCCTCCACGTGTCGTTCGGGATTCTCCTTACGGTCGTGATTCTCGCACGGGTGATCTGGCGTTTGATGCCGGGTCATCAGGTCTCTTCACTTCAGGCGGGCTGGGTGAAGATTGCATCGAAAGGCGTGCATTATCTGCTTTATGCTTTGCTGGTTGGGCAGGCGGTTCTCGGTTTCGTCGTCGGCTGGTCGGCTGGGCATCCCATTCATTTCTTCGGGATCGGCATCCCTGGCCCATTTGGCGCTCTCGACAGGCCAATCCGCCACGAAATCCGCGAGATCCACCAATGGGTCGGATACAGTATCGTGATACTCGCCTTCGGCCACGCGCTGGCCGCGCTTTATCATCATTATGCGCGTCACGACCGAGTGCTCGGCCGGATGTTCCCGCCAGCGCGGAAGGCTGAAGCGTAGAGTCACGCTTTGCGGATCGTGCGGCTGACCTGAATAGTGAGCTGCTGATTGCTCCGCACGACTCGGAGCATCGCCGAGGAGACGACTGCATCGAGCGCGCGGCTGAGTTCCGAGGCGCTCGACACAGGCTCGTCATCGACCGCGATCACCACGTCTCCAGCGCGCAATCCGCTCCGCGCCGCCGCCGAATCGGGCTGGACCAGCGCAACTCCCGCTCCGCGGGCTCGCGGGTCGCCGGTGCGGGCGGCGAGGTCGGGCGTAAAGTCCGTTGCTCGGAACCCGAAGCTCGCGATCGGACTTGGATTGTCGCGGATCAATTCATCCACAATCACTGCAGCGATTGGGGCGGGCAGGAGGCTGCCGTTGCCGGCGCTCGTCGCCACCCCGAGGACGTCCTGATCCCCGCCGAAGAAGGGCGTGCCGGGAGCGAGCGCCGGCGTTCCCGCCTGCATTCGAAGGTAAGTACCCTGGGCGAGGGCGTCGACCAGGAAATCACTCCCGATCATCGATTCCTGCGCCGCGCAGCCGGTGCCGCTGGTTTGGAGCGAGAAGCCGAAGTCGCCGACCCGGGCGAAGGCTTGATCGGCGAAGGAGACCGGGACGAGATCTGTCAGGTTGACGTGGGCGAGGACCAGCCCAGACACCGGATCGACGCGGGCTTCGTCGATAGGCGCTTTCCTGCCGTCGCCCAGCACCGCTGTCGCGTTCGACGCATTGGCTGCCGGCCCGGAAGTCACGAGCCAGCCGTCTGCCGAGACCGCGAAGGCGGGCTGGACCTGATTGCCCGCGATGACCCGCGCCATTGAAGGGCAGAGACGGTCAATGGCTGGCGCGAGGCTTGGGAAGGTCGGCTGCCTGACGATCTGCACCAGTGGCCGCCCCGCAGAGGACGGACTTCTACTCGGCGGAGCGAGCCCGCGGCCCACATAGCCCGCGCCCACCGCGAGCACCGCGATCGCACCAAGCCAGACGAGGCCACCGCCACGCAGCCGGGGAGCCTTTAGAGGTTCGTCGCGGTCACTCACCGAAGAGCTCCCGCTGGGCCTTTTCGACTTCCTCTGCATAACGCCGCCGGACGAAGCGCTCGGAAAGCGTACCCAGCAACGTTCCATCGTCATCAATGACCGCGAGGTACGGCGCGTCGCTGACATCGAAGGACTGCATGATCGATCGCACGTCTTCGGAAGGGGACAGTGCGGGATCCTCGGTGCCCGCCACCGATCCCATCGCGGTCTCCGCCGCTAGACCGGGATCGAACGCCTTGGTGGTTTCCACGATGCCAAGATATCTGCCCGAATCGTTGAGCACGACGACGCGACCGGTGGATCCCAGGGGAAATCGCCGCCGGAACTCATCCACTGTTGCGCTGGAAGCGATTGTATCGGGGCTACGCTGCATCATCTTTCCGGCGGTAAGATTGCGGATCCAGCCCACATCCCGGGCGCTTCGAATATTTTCGCCGCGCGTGTGCAGCCGCCACGTCGAGAAGGAGAAGCCGAACGTCTCGCGGACCAGCGTGCTGGCGCAAAGGCCCGCGACGAGCGCCACTCCAGTAAGCGCGAAATCATGCGTGGTCTCCAGCACCAGCATCGACATGGTCATCGGCGCGCCGATGATCGCAACTCCCATCGCCGCCATTCCGATGAGGGCTGCGTCGCCCGGGTCGAGCGGCGGCAGAGCGGTGAGATAGGCGGACGCACCGGCGAACAGTTGTCCGACCAGCGAACCGATGAACAACGACGCGAAGAACAAGCCGCCGCGAAATCCGAACCCGAGCGATACGGCCGATGCGGCCACCTTCGCGCAAAGGACGATTGCCAGGAACTGGAATGCGACTTGCGCTCCAAGGTCGAGGTGAAGGGCGCCGTGGCCGGCGGACAGAGCCTGCGGGGTCACCATCGCCAGTGGAATGAGGATGATGCCGGCGATCGCGGGACGATAGGCGTCCGCGACCGGTAGCGATCGCGCGTGCGCCTCGATCCAGGTCACAGCTCGCATGATCGCGATCGCGATCGCGGCGCAGACCACGCCGAGCAGTGCGTAGAGCAGATAGTCCATCGTGGTGATCGCGTGAGCGCCTGGGATAGCCGTGAGATAAGCTTCAAATCCCAGTACCCGGACTAGCAGGACGGCAGCGATGCAGGCGGCTCCAACGGGCGCGATGGCGGCCGGAGTGTAGGCGCCGAGCACGATCTCGAATCCGTAGAAGGCGCCTGTCAGCGGGGCCTTGAACGCAGCGCCAATTGCTGCCCCGGCACCCGCGCCGACGAGCGTCCTGAGATCGATCCGCCGGAGCTTCAGCCAGGAACCGAGCAGCGACGCGAGGCCGCCGCCCGCCTGGCCATAAGCGGCTTCAAGTCCGACCGACGCGCCCCCGCCGTTGGAAATGATGGTCTGTACGCAAACGACCGCCGTGTCGCGCCACGGGATCATGCCGCCGTGAAGGGCGTTCGCCTCGACGATGTCGACCGGAGTGCGCCAGCGGCGGAGCACCGCTCGGCTTCCGAAGCCCAACACCAGTCCCGCGACAGGAAGCGCGAGAAGACGCACGAACGGGATGTCGGCGCTGGCGCTGAGGCTGTCACTCCCGATGCCATAAAGAAGCGACTGTAGGGCGTGTGCCAGCTGGTGGATGATGACGGTGGCAAGCCCTGCTCCGAGCCCAACCCCTACAGCGAGGACGATCAGAACGGCCTCGCTCGACCTCACAACGGTCCGAGCCGAAGCTACCGATCTGCTGTAATAACGAGCGGCTACCGATTGCATCGGTCCGATTGACCTCGACACGTATAAACGAAGATCGGCATTCGCCTATCAGCTTGGTTCGGTCGCTGCCACCCGCGAAGACAGCGTCCGGTGGTATGCGGCCTCGGCCGCCCTGGAGGCCGCGTCCCAGCTATATGCGCCGCTTGCGGTACGGGCTGCCTGACCAATGGCCTGCCGCTCCGCCGGCAAACTGACGAGGCCCGTTGCCGCGTTCGCATAAGCCTCGGCCGATTGAACTCGGCAAAGTACGCCGGTCTGGCCGTTCTTGATAAGGGCTCGAGCGCTGGGCGCGTCTGCACTGACGACTGGGAGGCCGGCGGCCATCGCCTCGAGCACGACATTCCCAAATGCCTCCGTAGTACTCGGGTTGATCATCAGATCTGCGCTCGCCACTGCCCGGGCGAGCTCCTCATCCTGCAGATGGCCGGTAAGGATCGCACCTTCGATGTTGGCCAACCGTTCGCGGGCCGGCCCGTCGCCGACGACCAGCGCCCTGACATCATGACCACGGGCATTGAGAAGCCGAATGGTTTCCGCGAAGAGATCGATGCCCTTTTCCAGCACCAGGCGACCGAGGAACAGCGCGACGACGGTTTCGTCCGACCATTCTTGCGCACGACGCCAGGGGTTGTCCCGCCGTTCCGGGCTAAAGAGGTCGCGATCGACACCTCGGCCCCACAGCGAGACCTTGTCGTCACCCCGCAGCCGCTTCACCTCTTCGACCAGGCCGGCGGTGGGAGCGAGCACGCGGTCGGCGCGGGTATAGAAGCGCTTTAGATGTGCTTCGGCGGCAGGGCGCAGCCAGCCCAGCCCATAATGTTCGAGATAGGTTTCGAACCGGGTATGCAGGCTCGCGACGATCGGAATATTCAGCCGCTTCGCGAACGTCTCCGCGCGAGTGCCGAGAATGTCGGGCGTAGCGACGTGGATCAGGTCGGGCGCGAAGCGTCTCACGTCGCTGCGGATCGAGCGGGGCAAGCCAAGCGCCAGCTGAAACTCATTGCGAACGGGAAGGGTGATCGAGGGCACCGGGATGAGCGTGCCTTGCGGGGTAAAAGCAGGTGTGTCGGTCACGGGCGAGTAAACCCGGACTTCGTGCCCGCACCCCTCGAGATAGCCGACGAGCTGGTTCAGCGCCTGATTCGCACCTTCCTTGATGTAATTGTAGTTGCCCGTGAACAGAGCGATGCGAAGTGACCGGCCCGTGGTCACAGTGCGCGGAAATTCAGGACCGCGTTGAGCACGAACTGCAGCAAGCCCGAGAAGAGCGAGGTAATCGTCCGCGCAATCAGATAATTGATTCCGATTGCTACCATGGCGGCGAACAGCACGAGGGTCACCACGAGCCCGACACCGGAATTCACCAGGAAGTAAGTGTAACCGGAGAAGATCGGACGCTCCGTCGCCGGATAGATCCAGGACCGCCCGAGCACGTAATGCAGCGTGTTGCTCACCAGAAAGGACACGGCCGCCGACGGGACCTTCGGAGCCCCGAATCGGTCGACAAGCAACCACAGCACCGCGAGGCCGATCGCGAACACGCCGACGCTGACGACAGTATTTCGGGCCAGCATCGCCCCGCTACGGCGGTTCAGCAGCCGTTTGGAGAGGCCTCCCCGCGGTTCGATCAGCGTGCCTATGCGGCGACCCGCAACGCCATCGGGTCCGCGTCGCGGTCGTCCGGCCAATCGTTCCGCCGCTTGAGCCCGGAACTGAGGAATAACACCGGCAGCTTCAGCACTAGCAGCTCGGAGTGGATGAACGAATCGATCACCCGCTCCCACCGGGAAGGATCGCGCTTGCGGTTCGCTCGAAGCCACTGGTCGTAAGGCGCCCAGTGCCTCGGTTCATCCTGCTTGATGACCTGGAAGATCTTCGTCAGCGACCGGTCGCTCAGCACGGCGGGATGGCGCAGCAGGATCTCGACCTGGCGATATCCGCGCTGCTCGGTCAGCGAAATGACCCGGCACAGCTCTTCGAAATTCCCGTTCTCGATGAAGCTGTCGATATCGAGCTCGTCGATCCGTTTGCGGAACACGATCTCGACGAAACGATCGATGTGGCCGCAGGCGCGATCGACGGAAAGGGGCATCTGTCCGCGTTTTTCGAACCAGCGCTTGAACATCAGGTAGTGCTTGCGTTCGTCGGCGCGGTGGATCTCGATGTCCCGGATCAGCTGGTGGTCGTCTGGGAAATTCCTGCGGACCGCGTGAAGCACCTTGTCGAGCGCCGTATAACCCCGGTGCTCGTTGTAGATGTAGATCGCGGTGACGATGTCGAGCCAACGCTGGCGGAACCGGGCTCTCATTCAACCAAGGCTAGTCGCGCCTCGCTGAACGGTCAACGAACGCCCTAGAGCGATCCTTCGCTCAGGAATCGGGCGCCCGCGCTTCCGGGTAGCGCCCAACGGATCTGGGCGACCATCTGGCCCATGCGGGGAATGGCGATTGCCAGCTCCTCGCCGATCCTGAGATCGCTAGAGGACTCGATCCGGCAGCCCTCTTCGGTAACGTTGGTGAGCTTGACGGGCGACTGGGTGCCATCGAGGCGGTGAACGACCGCATCGATCTCGACCGCCTCGCGGTCCTTACGACCTACCCAATCATGCACTCGGTGCACGACGCAACTCCCCCACATTGAAGTCGCGTTGTCGCAGCAGGGCGTAAAGAAACGCCTAATCCAGGTTATAAACTATCGAACGCTATTCTTTACGCCCCGCCCGGAGACGCACTCGTTGCACGTGCGTTCCACCACAACGTGGGAGAGGGGTGCCTGGGGACGGGGCGTAAAGCTCGTTGAGACTCAGCGCGCGCTCAGCTGCACCGGGCTCGAAATCTTAAGGGAGGCGATCTGACCGTAAATGTCGCGGCGAGCCTTCGCCCGGCACTTCTTGATGTCGCCCCAATCGACGCCTTCGGCGGCCGCATTGACGCCGCAGAGGTCTTCAAGCGCGGACTGGATGCGGTGATCGAGCGCGGTGCGCGCCTGCGGCGTACCGAAATCGGTCGCGTAGACCATCACGGTGACCGAGCGGGTGTCATCCGCCTGAGCGGGCGAGGCTGTGAATGCGATCGCGGCGGCGGCGGCCAGGATGCTGATCGAACGGTACATGTCTGATCTCCCTTTTTCCCGGCACGGACATTGCCGCGCCGACAGTTGGAAGATCGCTCCAAACGCGTCGGTCAGACAGGATTAGGAGCGGACGAACGTCTGATGAACTACCGATAAAGAGCTGATTTCCGCCGAATTTGGAGAAGAAACTAGGGATTGACCAACGACCGGGAATTGGTGCGGCGCCAGTAATCGTCGAGCCCCAGCTCGCGAGTCAGCTGGCCGAAGCGCGGGTCCTTGCGCATGGCAGCGTTCGGCAGGCGGAACAGGTCGTACGTATGCCGATCGTTGCCGACGTAAATGCCTTGTTCTTTCGTGAAATAGGTGTCGGCCATCCGCACGCCGCGATCGAAATAGATGCCGTTCAAAAGCCGGAAGCATTCGTCGAGATCGCCCACGTAGGCCGCAAAGATGGCCCCGTTGCCAGCGAACCCAACGCCTTTGTCGGCGGCCTTGCTCCATGCCTCGATGGTCTTGCCGATCAGGTTCCGATCGCCGCTGGCAATCGCATCGACCTGCATCTGTGTGAGATCATAGTCCCAGTCGGGAATTCCCATCGGGCGGCTGGCGAGGTCACGCATCATTCCAGCTGCCTCTGCGGCACGGCGGTTGTAGAGAAGATAGTATAGCCGGGTGAACCATACGCTGGTGACGCGGGGGAAAACCTCAAAGGCCTTTTCAACGACCGCATCGGCCTGATCGAGGCGGCCGGTATCCCACAATCCAAAGGCAAGATTCACCTGGTTTTCGGAGATCGACGGATAGGCGGCGCTGACCTTCTCAATATACGGCAGCGCTTCCTGCAAGCGGCCCACTCCGCCAAGCACCACGGCCAGTGTCAGCCCCAGAATGAGGCTGTCGGGATGAATCCGGAGAGCCTCCCGCGCGCCCTTTTCAAAGTCGTACCAGTTGCCGAACAAGCGCATCCCCCACAGCTGCGCGGCCAGCGCGTCAGCCTGGTTGGTTTCGAGCGCAAAAGCCTGCCGAATTGCGGCGATGCCCCGATTGTGCAGGTCCGGTCGCTGATCGATTGGAGCGGCGTGGAAATAACGCATGTAGGCAAGAGCAAGCAGGCCCCACGCCTCAGCGCTATTAGGCGCCAGCTGTACCGCTTTGTGCACCTGGGCGACAATGTTTCCGGCCTGGTCGACGTTGATGCCGCACAGCGAACCGCGCGCGCCGTCGAGCAACTCGCGGACATCGGGCGGAAGGCTATCGGAGTGGAGCGCTTTCCAGCCGAGCCCGCCAAGTGCGGCAACTCCAAGCGCCGCGCCGCCGGCGATGAGGATCTGACGGCGCCCGACGCCGGGGCGTTGAGGAGCGCTGGTGGACGCACCCCCGGATTGGACTTTCGCAACGCTACCGCTCGTCGGGACAAGCCGATAGCCGACCTTGGTGATGGTCTCGACGCGGAACTGCTGCCCCGCATGCTTGTCCGCGACCAGCCGAAGCCGGGACATCACGCGATTGATGGCATCTTCGCCGACGATGCGTCCGTCCCAGCAGAGGGACGCTAGATCGTCCTTGCTGACGACGGCGCCATCCGCGCGGTGAAGGGCAACCAGCGCCTGCATGACTCGTGGCTCGACGATCGCGGTCTCGCCGTCGCATGTGACCTCGCGCGTGGCGGGCCGGAATTCAGCTGCGCCGATCGAGAACGGCGGTTCATGGGCAAGCACGATGCGTTCGGGTTCGTCGTCCCGAACCAGCCTCAGCCCCGGAGGCGCAGCGCCTGCTCCGATCATCACCACCCGACTATGCTCCAAATTGTTGAGCCAAGCGAGTGTCGCATTACCGCCATTCGATTCTCCGAATCCTGCGAGAAATGGAGAATGCGCGCGTCCGAGAGTCTTAGAACAGGCTTTCAGTCGGACGAAACGCCGATGTTTCGCTGATAAGGCCTTGAATCCGCCTTGGATTAGGCGGCGATGTCGTAAGGCTGGATTTCGCCCGAGAGGTAGAGGTGCCGCGCCTTCACGCGCGACAGCTTGCCCGAACTGGTGCGGGGGAGGGTCCTTGGCGGGACCAGCTCGACGACCGGCGTGATGCCGGTGATGGCCCGGACTCGCTCGCGGATCTCATCACGAAGGCGGCCGCGCTCCTCATTGTCTGAGACCCGGCAGTGGACGAGCACCGCTGGCGTTTCCTCGCCCGACGGGCCGGTGATCGCAAAGGCGGCGATGTCGCCGGACTTGAAGCCCGGCAGCTGCTCAACCGCCCACTCGATGTCCTGAGGCCAGTGGTTGCGCCCGTTGATGATGATCATGTCCTTGGCGCGGCCGACGATGAAGATGTATCCCTTCGACATGTAGCCCATGTCGCCGGTGTCCAGCCAACCGTCGCTGCTGAGACAGGCCTGCGTGGATTCCTCGTCGCGAAAATAGCTGTGCATGACCGACGTGCCGCGAACGAACACCTTGCCGATGCCGCGGTCGGCAAGGGCATCGCCGTTGGGCCCGCGGATCTCAATCTCCATCCCGGTGACGGGACGGCCACAATTGACGACGGCGCGGTAGCGCGTCGGACGATCCTTATCCTGGACCCCTCCGGAAAGTTCGGTCTCCTCGACCAGTTCGAGCCGGATGCCTTCGCCCGGCGGCATCAGAGACACCGCAAGCGTTGCCTCGGCGAGGCCGTAGCTGGGACAGAATGCAGCCGCCTTGAACCCAGCTGCATCAAAGCTATCGACGAACGCCTGCATCACATCCGGACGGATCATGTCCGCGCCGTTGCCGGCGATCCGCCAGCGCGACAGGTCGAAGCGGTCCTCGGCCCGGGTCTGAGAACTCATCCGGCGCGAACAGATGTCGTAACCGAAGGTTGGCGAATAGCTGACCGTCGTACCCGGATTGCGGGTAATCATGTCCAGCCAGGCGAGCGGGCGGCGAGCGAAGTCCTCGGTCTTAAGATAATCGACCGACATCTGCAGCGACATCGGCGAGAGGAAGCAACCGACCAGGCCCATGTCGTGATACCACGGCAGCCAGGACACGCAGCGGTCGGTATCGCGCACCCGCAACCCAACGCCGTGGGCGTGAAGGTTGTCGAGCAGCGCACGGTGAGTGACGGCGACGCCGTGCGGGAAGCGCGTCGAGCCGCTCGAGTATTGCAGGTAAGCAATGTCGTCAGGTCGTGCGGTCGGGAGTTCGTCCGCGGCCGGCTCGATTTCCTGCAAGGTGTCCCAGGACCGGGATGCGGCACCGGCCTCGGCAGCTGCGGCAGCGCCGAAGTCAGCGAGCTCGGGCGGGTAAAGGAAGAGCACCGGGTCGCAGCTCTTAAGCTGTACGGCAAGCTGATCGACGTAGGCGTCACGACCGCCGAAGCTGGTCGGCAGTGGCAGTGGCACCGGCCAGGCGCCGGCATAAACCGCGCCGAAGAAGGCAGCTGCGAACTCGCGGCCGGTCTCGGCAACCAGGGCAATTCGATCGCCCGGCTGGATGCCGGCGGTAATGAAGCGGTGCGCGAGCTCGATCGCGTCGTCGCGTAGCTCGGAATAAAGATATGTGCTTCCCAGCGATCCCCGCGCGTCATGGAAGTTGAGACCGCGCCTGCCCTGTGCCGCGTAGTCGAGTGCTTCCCCAATAGTCGGGAAATCGGCCAGTCGGCGGGGCAGCTTGTCGATCGTTGGCGTCGCCCCTGTGGGAGCGAGTTCGGTCGTTACTGACGGGTTGCGTTCCAGCACGCCGTCCCTTCCTTGGCTAAATCCACCCTTGGACCGCGCCGGTTCGCGCCCCGCTCTCCCCCTTGGCTAGGGACTGTGGCACAAAAACGGCGTGGACTCACGCTCTAAACCCCGACGACCCATACCGCCGCTGAACGAGAGCAGCCTTCAGGAAGTCACCATCCGGTACGTTGGCAAGTATGCGACGACCCGCGCGAAGCTCGAAGCCTATCTGAGGCGGAAGCTGCGCGAACGTGGTTGGGAGGGACCCGGCCCGGACATTGCAGCACTGATCGAACGGATGGCAGGCCTCGGCTACGTCGACGATGCCTCTTACGCCATGGCAAGGTCGCGATCGCTGGGCGCTCGTGGATACGGCAAGAGACGTCTTCGCGAGCAGCTCCGGATTGCGGGCGTCGATGAGAATGATGGCGCCGCGGCAGAAGCCCATGCCGACGCGGAAGCGGTCGAAGCGGCGGTGCGTTTCGCAACACGCCGCCGGATTGGACCGTTCGCGAATGCTTCGGCGGACCCACGCCAACGCGAGAAGTGGATCGCGGCGATGATCCGGGGCGGTCACGACTTCCGGCTGGCGAGGGCGATCGCATGGCTGGAACCCGGCGCCGAAATCGACATCGAAAGCCTCCGCTGAAACCTTCAAAAGCTGACGATCTATGTTAACTGATGCTGTCGTAAAGTCGGTTTGCCGACATAGACACACATGTTAATGGTGCCGGCGATGGTGCGTTCAGCTGCAACAATGGCCGAAGGAGGCCCTCGGCCAACGATGGAGTTAGTAGACGAGTCCGCTCAGCCCGAAATGGAGGCAATTACCGGACGCGTGAAGTGGTTCGACGCCACCCGCGGTTTCGGTTTCCTGGTCAGCGATCAAATCGACGGCGATATTTTGCTGCACTTCAGCGTGCTGCGTGAACATGGCCGCCGGAGCGTGCCGGAAGGCGCGGTCATCGAATGCATCCCCGTAAGGCTGGAACGAGGGCTGCAGGCGAAGAAGGTCATATCAATAGACGTGTCCACGGCCTTGCCGCAGCAGCCGCGCTCGTCCATGCCGACCGGTGAACGTTCCGACCGCAAGGCGCTTGCGGAATCTGCCGGGGCGTTCGAGCCGGTGGAGGTCAAATGGTTCAACCGCGTTCGGGGTTACGGTTTCCTCAAGCGGCCCGACGAGTCGGGCGGCGAGGATGTGTTCGTTCACATGGAAACGGTCCGCAATTCTCATCTGCCAGAGCTCCAGCCGGGACAGATGCTGGAGGCGCGGATCGCGCCGAGCGGCAAGGGATTGACCGCCGTCGAGCTTCGCGGGGACGGCGGTTCGGCGTAGCAGCGGGCGCCCTTCTCGCGCTCATTGCGTGCAGCCGTCAGGCGCCTGCCCAAAACCCGCCTGTCGAAACGGTCCCCGCCCAAACGGCGCAGACGGACAATCTTCCCAAACAGGCCCAGACTGGACTGCGCGAAGTGCCGCTCACCATCAAATCCAAAAGCGGCACTCATCACTTCACGGTTGAAGTGGCCGCGACTCCCGATCAGCAGGAAACGGGCCTGATGTTCCGCCGCTCGCTCGCTGGCGACCGGGGCATGATTTTTCCCTACGATCCACCGCAGCAAGTCGCCTTCTGGATGGCGAACACGCTCATCCCCCTCGATATCATCTACATTCGCGCGAACGGGACGATCGCCCAGATCAATAATGCGCAGGCAATGGATATCACTCCGCTGCCGTCGTCTGAGCCGGTCGCTCTGGTGCTGGAGATCCGCGGCGGGAGGGCAGCAGAGCTTGGGATCAAGGAAGGCGACAAGGTCAGCTGGACTCACTAGCTTGCCTCCCCCCGAGCCGCGCGGCTAAGGCGCTTGGCGATGGGCTTCTGGTCGCGAACATTCACCTGGTGGAACGGTGCAACCTGGGGAACGGCGCTGTTTACGCGCCGCTTCGGCAATGAGGTCGGCCGGGACGACGCAGGCAACGTCTACTTCCAGGACAAGAAGGACCTGGACCGGCGCTGGGTGATCTATGCCGGCGCGAATGACGGCAGCCGGGTTCCGCCGGACTGGCAGCTCTGGCTTCGCGGCACGATTGCCGATCTCCCCGAAAAGGCGCTCCCTCCGGTCCGCAAGTTCCAGCAGAAGCCGACACCCAACCTCACCGGGACCATCGAAGCTTTTCGGCCCGATGGCGCATTGGGATCGGGAAAGCTGCGGCCCGCCTCAACCGGCGATTACGAACCGTGGATCCCCGAATAAGCGTGAACCGCGCCGCCGCTCCGCTGCTGCTGATCGCCTTTGCGCTCGCCGCCTGCGGCAAGGGCGGGGAACAGCAGAATTCGGCCGGAGCCACCGGCCCGCAGGTCGCCTCCACAGCCAATGGCGAGGGCGGTGTGACGCCGATGGCTCAGCGTACCGCGGTGCTCGGCATCCTCAATAAGCGCAACGGCATCGTTCAGAACATTACGCTTCATCCGGGCCAGTCGGCGCGTTGGAAGGACGTGATCGTGCGGCTTCGCGCCTGCGAGGCGACGGCGCCGTGGGAAGAAGAGAAACTGACCGGCGCCTTTGTCCAAGTCGACGTGCAACAGCCTGACAAGAGCTGGAGCCGGGTCTTTTCCGGCTGGCTTTACAAGGAATCGCCTTCGCTCAACGTTGTAGAGCACCCGGTTTACGATGTTTGGCCCAAGAGCTGCGCGATGACGTATCCGGCGGGTCCTCCCGCGCCAGCGGCTCCGGCCAGCTCGAGTAACGTATCCAGCGCTCCGAAATCCGGAAGTGCCGCCGGGGTCCGTCCCAGCGCCTCCACCAACGCGCCGGTAGCGGGCACGCCCACCGCTGCCCCGCCGCCGAGCGCAGCCGACAATAACGCGACGTAAGTCTCGCGCGGCACCGTAACCGCGCCTAGCGAGGCGAGGTGCTCGGTCATGAACTGGCAATCGAGCAGCGTGAAATTGCCTGCTTTCAACCGAGCGACCAGCCAAGCCAGTGCGACCTTCGAAGCGTCGGTCTCGCGACTGAACATGCTCTCGCCGAAAAAGGCCCGGCCCAGCTTTACGCCGTAGAGGCCGCCGACCAGCGCATCGCCGCTCCATACTTCGACCGAATGGGCATGGCCGGACGCGTGGAGCGCGCGCATGGCCTGCTCCAGCTCGGCGTTGATCCAGGTCTCCTCGCGGTCAGCGCAAGCCGTAATCACCCCCCCAAAATCCATGTCGCGGGTCACCGCGAACCTTCCAGAGCGAAGTGTCCTCCGAAGCGAGTGCGACAGGTGGAATCCGTTCAACGGAAGGATCGCCCGGTTGCGCGGCTCGACCCAGAACAGCTCCGCGGCTTCCCGGCTGTCTGCCATCGGAAAGATGCCGGTGGCGTAGCCTTGCAGAAGGAGACGCGGGTCGAGGCGACTCATGAGTTTTCCATCACGACTTTCAGAGGATCTCGCGAACCCGATCTTGTGGGCGACACAGGCGAACGCCCTTGGCCGTTTCGACGATCGGCCGTTCGATCAGGATCGGATGGGCGATCATGGCATCCAGGATTTCGTCATCGGTCACGCCGGGGCGATCGAGCTTCAGCTCAGCGGCCAGCGCCTCTTTCGATCGAAGACCTTGGCGAGGACTGATGCCGGCAATTTCATAAAGACGCACGAGCTCCTCCTTCGTCGGGGGAGTCTTCAGGTACTCTCGCACCCACACATCGCAACCCGAGTCGCGCAGGATTTCGAGCGTCTTTCGGGACGTTCCGCACATCGGATTGTGAAAAATTGTTGCCTTCATCGGGTTTCACTTCCTCGTTTCGGTTCAACCGTTTGAACAAAGATTTAACGACCTGGGGTCGGAGTCCTCAACTTGCATTGTCCCGCTTGCGGAACGATGGGCCCATTTCGTCGTTCCTGCGCCTGTAACATGCACCGTCGTGGGCGGCATTCCTCGCCGCGCGCATGTTCCGGCAGCTCATCAGAACGGGAGAAAGAGCGATGCAAAAATCAATTCTGGCAGTCACCCTTGCAAGTACCGCGATGCTTGGCGCTTGTGCGACCAATCCAGCCGTTCCCCGCGATGCGGCGATCGGCGCCGTTGGTGGCGCAGCGGTTGGCGCGGTTGTTCCTGGCGTCAGCGTAATCGAGGGAGCTGCGGTTGGCGCAGCGATCGGCGGTCTTGCCGGCGCGGTCTGGGCCGACAACAACAATGACGGCTACGTCGACGGCTATATGTACAACGGCCAATATTACGCCGGTACGCCGCAGGGTTATGACCCGAACACCCACAGCGTCCTCGCCAGCGCGGCGACCGGCGCAGTCGGCGGTGCGGCGCTCGGTGCCGTTGCCGGTGCGGTCCTCCCGGGCGTCAGCGTCCTCCAGGGCGCGGTGATCGGCGCTGCGGTCGGCGGTCTCGCCGGCGCAGTCTGGGCCGACCGCAACAATGACGGCGTGGTGGACGGATACGTCTACAACGGGCAATATTATGCCGGACCGCCCGCTGGTTACACCGGCGCTCCTGCTCCCGCTCCGGCTCCGGCCCCGATGCCGGCCCCGGCGCGTAGCGGAGAGCGCGGCTAAGTCGGACCCCATCGAAGCGGGTCTTTGATGGGAAGTTTGATTGGAGAACGCGTGAAAAGTCTGCGTTTCGAGTGCACCGGCCGCCGGCCGGTGCACTTTTTTCACAAGGTTGGAATTGCTGCCGCGGCACTGACGGCCGCGGCAGTGCCGACTGCCGCTGCCGCCGCTCCTCAGGCCGTTACCGTCGTCCAAGCGCCGGTCACAGGTCAGACGGTCGCGGACTTTTATCGCGCCAGGAACAACTATCCGTTGTGGTTTTCGCCAACCGCGGGAGATGCCGCCCAGCAGCTGTTGGCTTTACTATCCAGCGCCAGCTTCGATGGGCTCGACTCCGGTCGTTACAACATTCCAGCTCTTCAGCAGGCGCTTGACGCCGCCCGGGACGGCAAGCGCAAGCATGTCGAAGCGGCTGATCAGCTACTGTCGAATGCCTTCATCGCGTACGTCGACGATCTCCGGCAGGATCCGGGCCTTGGGATTAGCTACGTCGACCCAAGCCTCAAGCCGAAGCCGCCGACCGCCCTAGGAGCGCTCCTCACTGCCGCCGCCCAGCCTTCGCTCAGCGACTACGTCCATTCGGTCGGATGGATGAACCCGATCTACGGGCAGCTGCGCGAAGCGCTTTCGACCCACAGCTATTCGACCGACACTCAGCGCGAAGAGCTCGAGCTCAACCTCCAGCGCGCCAGGGCCCTGCCGGTCGGCAAGCAACGTTACGTGCTCGTCAATGCGGCACAGCAGCGGCTGTACATGTACGACAATGGCAAAGCCGTCGATTCGATGGTGGTCGTGGTGGGCAAGCCCAAATGGGCGACGCCGATGATGACCGCCTACATCCGGTACGCCGCGCTCAATCCCTACTGGTACGTTCCACCCGACCTGGCCGGTGAGGACGTCGGGCAGTTCGTGGTCAAGCAGGGCCTCGGTTACCTCGACAAGATGGGGTATGAGGTCGTCGACGACTGGACCGCCGATCCGAAGATCATCGACCCGAAGACAATTGACTGGAAAGGCGTAGTCGCCGGGAAGGTCGACGTGCTCATCCGGCAGAAGCCAGGTCCGCAGAACTTCATGGGCCGCATGAAGTTCATGTTTCCCAACCAGTTCGGCGTCTATCTGCACGACAATCCACGCCGCGAGCTATTCCTGAAATCCGCGCGCTATTTCAGCGGAGGATGCGTTCGCCTGGAAGACGCGGCCAGGCTGGGGCGCTGGCTTTTCGGGCATGACCTCGACTGGCAGTCAGCAGGAACTGAACAACCGGTGCCGCTCGCAACTCCAGTGCCTGTGTACATCACCTACCTGACCGCAATGCCCGACGGTGGATCGATCGCATATTACGACGACGTCTATGGCCGCGATTCAGCGAAGCTCGCCGGAGCGCCAGCCAAGGAAGCGAGCTCGGTCGCCAGCCGCTAGCGGTGCGACCAGACGGGCACCCACGTAATGTCTTGAGCAACCGGCCTGCCTGACGGATCGAGTGCGGGGCTGAACCGCACATATTCGATGAACAGCTGACACATCAGCGAGTCCGCATTCGCATTGCCGCTGGTCCGAATAACCCTGCAGTTCGCGAGCGAGCCATCGGGATTGACACGGACCGTGAGCGCGACGCTGCCGGAGATGACGCCGGTGGCTGCAAAGCGACGATATTCGCTGTCGGGGATTTTCGTCAGCTTCCGAGCCGGAGTGAAGGCGCCAGTTCCACCAGCGCCAGGGCCATTGCCTGCGCTCCCCGCGCCGGTTCCGTTACCGACGCCAGCCGCGCCGGCTTCGGTCGAAGCACTCGTGCCGGCGACTTTTGCAGCGGGGAGCGGCGAAGGCGACGGGATCCGCGGTTGTGGAGCGACCACGGATGTCGGCTCCGCCTTCTTGGCCGCTATCCCTTCCGGATGCTTCGCTGGCTGCGGAACAGGACTCGGCTTGGGCGGCGCCAAGGGAGGGGGTGGGGGAACCTCCCGCAGGTTGAACGTCGTCAGCACGTCAACGACCTGACGAACCTTGTCGACTCTCAGACCCGACAGGATGACGAAAGCAAGTGCCGCATGAACCGCTATGACGGCCGCTATGGCCTTTGCTCGATCGGGTCCGTCCGCAGTTCCACGATAGCTCGACACCTCGTTCGTCCTCTGAGCGACAAACGCTTCCACGCTGATGAAGTTTTCGCGTCCCTAGCCCGTCGCCTTTCGTGCCTCGGCCAGGAAGTCCACGTCCTTCCGTTCCGGCCCAAGGGCGGTCCAGATCGCGATGACAACGGCCATGATGCCGCAGATTACTGCAAGCGCCAGAGCGTAATTGTCACCATGGCTCTCGGCGATCCCCGCCTGGATAGGAGCGTTCTTCGAGGCGATCAGGTTGCCGAGCTGGTATGCGAAACCCGGAAACAGGCTGCGCGCTAGCGGCGGCGACAGCTCATTGAGATGGACGGGGACGATCCCCCACGCGCCCTGCACGGCAACTTGCATGAGAAAGCCGCCGGCGCCGAGCATCACAGGCGTACTGGAAAATGCCCAAAGTGGGATGAGCGGCAGTGCCAGCAAGCTGGCGATGATAATCGTCCGCTTCCGGCCCAGCCGCTCCGACCAGATGCCGAAACCGATTCCGCCGACGATTGCGCCGATATTCATCACCGCAGCGAGGAGCCCGGTCATGTGGGTGTCGTAGTGATGCTGCTTCTGGAGGAAGGTCGGATAGAGGTCCTGAGTGCCGTGGCTGAAGAAGTTGAACGCGGTCATCAGCACCACAAGGTACAGCGCGATCTTCCAGTGCTTTACGAGTTGGCGGATCGGCTCCCACCACTCGCCTTTCTCTTGCCGTGCTTCGAACGCCGGGCTTTCCTTCACATGCATCCGAATGAGCAGAACCAGTAGCGCGGGCGCGACCCCGACCATGAACATCCCACGCCAGCCAATTCTGTCGAACAGCAGGAAATAGACGAGGCTCGCGACAAAATAGCCGGAGGGGTAGCCGCTCTGGAGAAGGCCCGAGACGGGTCCGCGCAGGCGAGCGGGGATGCTTTCCATGACGAGACTTGCGCCGAGTCCCCATTCGCCGCCCATGGCGATCCCGAACAGGAAGCGAAGCACGAGCAGCGTGGTGAGAGACGGTGCGAAGCCGGACGCGAACTCCAGGACCGAAAAGAGGATGATGTCGACCATGAGTACCGGCCGCCGGCCGAAGCGTTCGGCGAGCCAGCCAAAGCAGAATGCGCCGATCGGGCGAGCGGCTAGCGTCAGGAACACAGCCTGCGTAACCGCCTTGATATCCGTCCCGAACTCCTTGGCGATTGCCGAGAGCATGAAGACCATCAGGAAATAGTCGAACGCATCGAGCGTCCAGCCGAGGTAGCTCGCCCAGATCGCGCTTCGCTGTGAGGGCTCAAGCGATTTCAGATCGGCGACCAGGCTCATGCGCAACCCTCCTCGACAGCTTCTAACGCCTCTGGCGAGGGGGCGCGCCGTCGGCAAGCGCCTTCAATCCGCCGATACTGAATGGAAGTTCATGGAACAGCTCATTTCGGGCCCGCGTTCGTGCGCTGAAGAGAAGGAGAGTGAGAGATGAAAGGCTTGATTGCTCTGACAGCGGCCTCGATCGTTGCGGTAGCCGCCGCATCGCCGGCCGTTGCACGCCAGGGCTGCGGCCCCGGTTTCCACCGCACGCCAAACGGACGCTGCGTACCGAACCGCGGAATGCGCCAGCAGGTCTGGGTCGTGGGACGATATTACCCGGGCCACGGCTATTGGTATCAGAACCGATGGTGGCAGCATCGCTATCGGGACCATGACCGCGCGTGGCGCTATCGCTAGACCCCGACGTTCTGGTTGAAAGCAGGCGTCATTCTCCGATGAGGAGAGTGGCGCTTGCTGCTATTTGGAGCAGGCCTTGTCGAGTACCCTGGCACCAATCGTGCCGGGCTTCACGGCGTGCGTTTCCTCGTTGGTGGTCGAATTGAGGACTTTGCCGGTCTTCATATAGTCGGTGTGGATGTCGACGTAGGTGCGATCGGCGCAGTTTGCCTGGCGGATCGCGGTGAACCCGTCGGCGCCGGTCTCGGCGATGGCCGGCGCGTATTGGGCGCGCACGGTGAAGGTGACCAGATTGCCGTCGCGGTGAATGCTGTCGCTGTCTATATCGTAGCTGCTGCCTGGCTTGGTCTTCCCAATGCTCACCCAGGTCGATGCCGACGCCGGCAGGGCTATCAGAAGTATCAGCAGTCCTGCGGCGAGCCTAAGCCTCATTGATCCGCGCTTCGCGCGAGCCACTGCTCCAGCCATTTGATCGTGTAATTGCCAGCCAGGAATTCCTCGTCCCTAACCAGCTTCTGGTGCAGCGGGATGGTCGTCTTCATTCCCTCGACCACGAACTCCTCGAGTGCACGGCGGAGGCGTCGGATGCAGCTGTCGCGGTTGGAGCCGTAGACGATCAGCTTGCCGATCATGCTGTCGTAGTAGGGCGGCACCCGGTAGCCTGTGTAGAGCCCACTATCGACGCGGACGTGCATTCCGCCCGGCGCAACGTAATTCATCACCAGGCCGGGCGAGGGCGCGAAGGTCTCCGGATCCTCGGCATTGATCCGGCATTCGATAGCATGGCCGTGCAGCTTCACCTGATCCTGAGTGCAGGACAGGCCTTCTCCACATGCGACTCGGATCTGTTCTCGCACCAGGTCAATGCCGGTGATCATCTCCGTCACCGGATGCTCGACCTGGAGCCGGGTGTTCATTTCGATGAAGTAGAACTCGCCGTCCTCGTAGAGAAACTCGATCGTGCCGGCCCCCCGATAACCCATCTCGGCCATCGCATTGGCGACTGTCGTTCCCATGGCAAAACGCTGTTCCGGCGTGATGACGGGGGACGGCGCTTCTTCCAGAACCTTCTGGTGACGCCGCTGAAGCGAGCAGTCGCGTTCCCCCAAGTGGATCGCATGACCGTTGCCGTCGCCGAACACCTGAAACTCGATGTGGCGCGGATCGGCGAGATACTTCTCCATATAGACGGTATCATCGCCGAACGCGGACCGGGCTTCCGAGGCCGCCTGGCTCATCAGGCTTTCGAGCTGGTCCTCCTCAGGGACTACTTTCATGCCGCGACCGCCGCCGCCTGAAGCGGCCTTGATCAGAACCGGGTAGCCGATTTCGGCTGCCAACTGCTTCGCGTGCGCGACGCCGGTAAGTGGGCCGTCGGAGCCTGGTACCAGCGGCAAGCCGAGCTTCGCCGCGGTGCGCTTCGCCTCGATCTTGTCGCCCATCGTCCGGATGTGCTCGGGCTTGGGGCCGACCCAGAGGATTCCGTGGCTCTCGACGATCTCGGCGAACTGCGCATTCTCGCTAAGGAAGCCGTAGCCGGGATGGATGGCGTCCGCGTGGACTACCTCGGCCGCCGAGATGATGTTCGGGATGTTGAGATAGCTCTCGGTCGCGGGCGGAGGGCCGATGCAGACCGTCTCGTCCGCCAGGCGTACGTGCATGGCATCCGAATCGGCTGTCGAATGCACTGCCACCGTCTTTATGCCCATCTCGTGGCAGGCGCGGTGGATCCGGAGCGCGATCTCGCCGCGATTGGCAATCAGCAGCTTCTGGATGGTCAAGCGGAGCGCCTTAGCCGATGACCACGAGCGGCTGGTCGAACTCGACCGGCTGACCGTCGCTGATCATGATCTTCTTGATCGTGCCGCCTTCGGGCGCGGTGATCGGGTTCATGACCTTCATCGCTTCGACGATCAGCAGGGTGTCGCCAGCCTTAACGGGCTTGCCGACCTCAATGAATGGCTTGGCTCCCGGCTCTGGGGAGAGATACGCAGTTCCGACCATCGGCGACTTGACGCTGTTTCCGGAGATCTCCTCGACGGGAGCGCCGCTGCCGACATCCTCCTTGGCGTGCATGGGCGGTGCAGCGAGCGCCGGAGCGACCGCATGCATGGCCCCGGCCGGCGCGGCTGCGATGATCGCGGGCGCCTCTCGCTTGACCTTGATCCGTCGCTCGCCGTCCTCGACCTCAATTTCGGTAAGCTCATTTGCGGTCAGCAGTTCGGCGAGCTCGCGCACCAGCGCGGGATCGATGCGCATCGCGCCGCCGCCACCCGCAGGATCTTTCGATTGAGCCATTTTGCTTCCTGTCCGTTTGGCCGAGCGCTCTGTCAGACGACGCGCTTTACGTCCACCCCGAACAGGCTTGGCGCTTGGCCCGGCCGCTCCTATTGCCCCGGCCATGAGTCTGGACGGAAGCCTCGGAATCCGGGTCAACGGTGAGCATCGCCGGGTGCCAGGCGGGATCAGCATCGCGGAGATGATCAATGGCCTCGGCCTCGATCCGCTGCGGGTGGCCGTCGAGCGAAACCTTGAGATCGTGCCCCGGTCAACGCTTCCCCAGGTGTGTGTTGAAGATGGCGACGATTTTGAGATCGTCCATTTTGTCGGAGGCGGTTGAGTGACGGCGCAGCAAGACATCAAGGCCGATACCTGGACCGTCGCCGGGCGCACATTCAACTCGCGGCTGATCGTCGGCACGGGCAAGTACAAAAGCCTCGAGGAAAACGCGGCCGCGGTCGAAGCCTCGGGTGCCGAGATCGTCACCGTCGCCGTGAGGCGCGTGAACATCTCCGACCCCAGCCAGCCGCGGCTGACCGATTTCATTGACCCCAACAAGATCACCTACCTGCCGAACACGGCCGGTTGCTTCACAGCCGACGAGGCGGTCCGAACGCTTCGACTGGCTCGCGAGGCGGGTGGATGGAATCTTGTGAAGCTGGAAGTCCTGGGTGAGGCGAAGACGCTATATCCCGACATGCGCGAGACGTTGAAGGCGACGGAGACCCTCGTGAACGAGGGCTTCGAGCCAATGGTATATTGCGTCGACGATCCCATCGCCGCGAAGCAACTCGAGGAAGCCGGAGCAGTCGCGATCATGCCCCTGGGCGCTCCGATCGGTTCGGGTCTCGGATTGCAGAATCTCGTCACGATCCGGCTGATCGTCGAAGGCGCCAGCGTGCCGGTGCTGGTCGATGCCGGTGTCGGAACCGCGAGCGACGCAGCCGAAGCAATGGAGCTGGGTTGCGATGGAGTGCTCATGAACACCGCCATCGCAGAGGCGAAGGACCCGGTGCTGATGGCGCGAGCGATGAGAGCTGCCGTCGAGGCCGGTCGTCTCGCTTACCTCGCAGGCCGAATGCAGAAGCGGCGTTATGCTGACCCGTCGAGTCCTCT
>DASUZY010000118.1:0-2541 GCA_036376635.1 Sphingomicrobium sp. | reverse complement strand
GAAGCGGACCCGAGGCATAAGCATCAAGCGGAAGATCGAGCAGGCAATGGCGTCGGATCGCCAGCGCCCAGTGGGCCCGGGTTGCGGTCGGCGCGACGAATTGAACGCGGGCGCCATTGGGGAGCATGGCAGCGAGCAGCGGGCGCTCCCGGCTGATTCCCTGGTGGCTCACCCGTGCCACCTGCTCAGCTAGGCGCTGCAGCAGGGAATCGTCGATCTTCGGAGCTTCGTGGGCGGTCATTGCGCCGCGTTGCTCGATCCACACCTCGCCCGGACGGTTGACCAGGATTTCCGTCACATCGGCTTGTCCGAGCCAATCGCGGAACGGCTCGAGATAAGCTTCGAGGAACGGATCGACAGCCTCTGAGGTGGGGAGAGCCTCTTCGCTCATCCGTTGGCCCCGTCCTCGCCGAAAATCAGGTCGCGAGCCGTGAACACCTTGATCGGCTCTCCCTGCCGCACCTTGATGGTCGGGTTGCGCGACGAATCGCGCTGCGCGGCGACTGAAGCTGCACTCTGGCCGCCAGACATGATGATCGTGCCTGCACCGCCAGTCGCGAGCGTACTCGCCCCGCCAAGGATCGACAGCAGGATGGCCGAGCCAAAGCGCGAGAAGAAGTGACTATTGACCTGGCCCCCGATCCCGGCCTGACCCGAATAGTCGACCGCAGGCGAAGCGAGCGCCACCGATACGCCGTCGGGACGAATGAGGCGGGTCCACATGAGATAAGCGCGGCGCTGGCCCGCCTGGCTTGCGGCTTTGTACTCGCCGATCAGGCGCGACGAACGCGGGATGAGCACCCGGCTTCCGTCGAACGACCGGACATCCTGGCTGACGACGGCACGAACGTAACCAGGCACGTCGCTATCGATCGCGGTTTCGAGAACCGCGGGGATGAGGGTCCCCTGAGCCACCGTGTTGGCCGGCTCTGAAAGGCGGGTCGCATGAACCGACGCATTGTCTCCAATTGCACCGCCCCGCGCGCCCGTTGCTCCAGCAAGGAGGGTCGGCGCACCGTCCACATCGCGCGGACTGTTCGGACCAGCGGTTACCGTGTTCATCGGCGCCGAGCTGCCGTCATAGACCAGCACCGGCGAGGCAGCTGGCGGCATGTTCGGAGCATTCACCGTACTCGGCAGCCGCATCGGTCCAGGGACGGGGCCGGGCGCCGGAACGGTCTGGGCATCGCCCGGGACCATCGGCGTTGCCACCATGGGCCTTCCCGGGATCGGAGCGCCCATCGGGACGCCTGGCTGCTGCTGCGCCTGCATTGCGACGGCAGTTCCCGCAGGGACGGTCGATGCATGGCGCCCTGAGCTCAAGGACATGAAGGTTGCCGCGCCCAGCACCAGCGCGACCGCAGCACCGGCCGCGAGACCCAGGCTGTCACGCCGCGACTTTTGCGTTGCGACGATCGGAAAGGCGTTCTGGCTGGCCAGAACGAGCGCATTCTCGCTGATCTCCGCACGCGGGTCGGTCTGCGGGAGTGCTACGGGCAGTCCGCCGCGGACTGGATCCTCCCATGGACCGCGGATCGTGTTCGCTTCCGCGAAATTGGTTCGATTACTGGTCATGAGCTGTGTCCGTGAGCTTGTCGGAATAAAGTGCGGTCAGGTTTGCAACGCGAACAGCGGAAGGCGGCGGAGCGGCCACGGGAGCTGGGGCCTGTTGGACCGGGGACGCTTGGGGCGGGGCCACCGATGTTGCCGCAACGGCGCTCGACTGCGCCGGTGCGATCCTGCGCGAGGGCCAAAGCGCTGCCGTCTTGTTGCCGTAGCGAAGCACGACGTTCTGAGGAATTGGAGCGATCACGATGTAATCGCCATCCATTCGGTAGTTGAGCGGCCCCTCCTTGCGATCCTCCGACATCGTCAGGATCGCAGGAAGCGGCGTGTCGTGGCTCCAGGCCAGAAACAGCGCTGAGCCGTCATCGAACACTCGGGTAGGAAGCAGCTTGCCATTGCCCTTGGTGTTCCAGTCGAAGTGCAGCTTCGCAGCAACCATCGCCGGGGTCGGGGCCGGAGGAGTCACCACGGCGACCTGCGTTGTGGCCTTGGCAACTTCCACCGGCTTCTCGTTCGGATAGCTGAACTTCATCGCATAGAGCGGCGCGCTCGACTTATCGCCCGCGACGAGGTCGAACATGTAGGTGCGACGGTCGGTCACGACGGTCATGTTGGTTCGGCTGTGCGCCGTCAGCGGTTTTACGAACAACAGGCTCGCGCGATGGTTCGGAGTGATCTGCCAAGCTGCTGAATCGCCGACGGCGACGTTCTCGATGCGCTCGTCGTCGCCGAACTCGATCGTCGACTGGATGCCCGCCTTGCCGATGATCCTCACGATCTGGTTGGGGTCATAGGCCTGCACACGGATGCGCGTGTCGGCCGCACCATAAGCAGGCGCGCAGGCCAGGAGCGCCAACGCAAGGAAACTCGACCTGACATTCATCGTACAATCTCTCGTGAAGCGTGATTTGGAGCACCGGCTACCCGGTGATGAAGGTAACGAAGCTGACCGCGCGCATCGTTCGGTCCAGCAAG
>DASUZY010000117.1:0-17355 GCA_036376635.1 Sphingomicrobium sp. | reverse complement strand
CGCGTTCGAGCGTCTTTCCTCGATCATCGCCGAAATGCGCGACGCGATCACCCGGACCCGAATGCAGCGGATCGAGAACCTGTTCGTCGGTCTCCCGCGTATGGTTCGCGATCTTTCGGCCGAGCTTGGAAAGCAAGTGCTCGTCGATGTGGAAGGGGGGGACGTTGAGCTTGATCGCGAAATGATCGAGATGATCCGCGACCCACTGACCCACATCATCCGCAATGCAGTGGACCACGGCATCGAAAGGCCTGCCGAACGGCTTCAAGCCGGCAAGCGCGAAATCGGCGTGTTGTCGGTCGCCGCTCGCCAATCGGGTAACCAGATCCTGATCGACATCCACGACGACGGTCGAGGCATCGATGGCAAGCGGCTAGTCGAGAAGGCGATCGCGAATGGCGTCATCGCCAAGGAAGATGCCGCGCAACTATCGCAACGAGACAAGCTTGCGCTAATCTTCGAAGCCGGCCTGTCCACAGCCAAGGAAGTGACCGCTATTTCCGGCCGCGGCGTTGGAATGGACGTAGTCCGCTCGAACATCGAGCGCATCGGGGGCATCGTCGAGGTCGACAGCAAGCTTGGCGAAGGCACGCGAATGACCCTTCGCGTTCCACTGACGCTCACCATCATTCCAGCGCTGACCGTTTCCGTCGGCAACCAGCACTTCGCCATTCCGCGATCCGCGATCGAAGAGATCGTCCGGGCAAACGGTGAAAGCGTGACGCTCGAGCATCTTGGGGGTGCTGGAGTCGCGACCATTCGCGGCCGACGAGTGCCCGAGGTGTCACTCGCCGCAATCCTGGGCCTCGACAGTCAGATCGACGAGCAGGATCGCAGGCTTATCGTTCTCCGTCCCGCCGGCGGGGATGTGTACGCGCTTTCCGTCGATCGTATTCACGACCACGAGGAGCTGGTGGTGAAGCCGGCCGCCCCGGCCGTAATGGCTACTGGTCTCTATGCCGGAACCACTCTTGCTGATGACGGCAGCCCGATCCTGCTGTTCGATCCCGCGGGTATCGCGGCCGTCGGTGGCGTGAAGCTTGAGGTGCAGGAGCGCACCGCGCGGATCGCCGAAGGTCCGGCGACGGCTGCGTCGAAGTCCACGCCGGTGCTTCTATTCCGCGGCCTGGATGGCGGTCGCAAGGCGCTCCGCCTCGCGGTCGTGGACCGGATCGAGGAAGTGCCCGTCGCGAACGTCAAGGAAACCGCCGGTCAGCTTCGTGTCCAGGTCGGCGACGTTATCCTTCCGCTTGCTGGCGCAACATCCGCAGAGGTTGGCGACGGCAAGATCCGCCTGTTTCGCCTCAACGATGGTGAGCATGAGATCGGCTATGCCTTCGCCGAGGTTATCGACTTTGCGACTATCGACAACGACGTCATCCATGCCGATCGGCTCGGCGAGGTCAGCGGTGTGTCCCTGATCAACGACGAGCCAGCGGAACTGGTCGACGCCCATTGGCTTTTCGCCAACCATGTGGGACCGGCTGCTCGTGCGACAGAGCAGTCAGTCTGCCTGATTCCGGGCTGGGACCCATGGATGCAGAACATGTTGCGGCCCCTCGTTGAGGCCGCCGGATATCGCGTCGTCGATGATGCGGATGAGGATCACGCGGACGTTGTGATCGCTTGCCAGGGAGAGGATTTGTCAGACGAGGCGACGGACAAGACCATCTGGCTACGCGCCGACCCTGAGGCAGCGAGCAAGGGCGATGACAGCATCTACCGTTATGATCGCGCTGGCCTGCTGATGGCATTGAAGTCCGCTGGCGCGGGGAGGGGCAAGTGAACGAGCTTCTGCTGGTGGTCACCATCGCAGGTGAGCGCGTCGCTCTCCCGGCGGCTGCGGTCGAGTCGGTCGTCGAGTTGGACACATTGATCCCGGTGCCGCGTGCCGCTCCGCATGTCGCTGGTCTTTCGGCGCTACGGAGCCGTGTCCTGACCGTGATCGACTGCCTACGTTCACTGGAACTCGGCGAGAGCGATTGCTCCGGCGGAATCCGCGAAGCTGCAGTCGTCGAGCTCGATGGGCATCATTACGCGCTCATTGTCGATCTGGTTGAAGACGTGGTCGAAGCTTTGTCCGATCCTACGCCGGTGCGTGCCGCCATGGGCTCTGGCTGGGAACGCGTATCGCAAGGCATGGTGGAGACCGAGACCGGTCCCCTGCTTCTCATCGACGTTGCCGCGCTGCTCGCCGGCGCGCCCGAGGCCAAGGCGGCTTAAGCTCTTCGTTACCCTTAGCGTTTATTTCCAATCTCCGTCTGAAGCGGGAAGCACCAAGCATGAAAAGCTGTTTGATCGTCGATGATTCGAAGGTGATCCGGAAAGTTGCCCGGCACATCCTCGAAACGCTCGAGTTCGAGGTCGAAGAGGCGGGGGACGGGCAGGAAGCTTTGTCTCGTTGTGAAGCCAAGATGCCTGACGTTGTCCTGCTCGACTGGAACATGCCGGTGATGAGCGGCATGGAGTTTTTGCGTTTGCTCCGGCAACGGGGCCATGGCGATCAGCCGAAGGTGGTGTTCTGCACGACCGAAAATGACATGGCGCACATTCGTGCGGCGCTGGAAGCCGGTGCCGACGAATATGTAATGAAGCCGTTCGACCGCGAAACGCTCCATATCAAGCTCCAGCTGGTCGGCGTCGCCTGAGCGGCCGGGCCATGGAGCGGGCGCTCGCCAGATCGCGGGACCGCTATCCGGACCCACGGTATAACAATCAGCAGCGGCGCATTCGCCTGATGATCGTCGACGATTCGACGGTCGCGCGAGCGGTATTATCGCGGATGATCGAGGCGGATCCTGCCTTCGAGATCACTGCTGTCGCCGGTACCGCCGAGCATGCCATCGAAGCGCTTGCCGAGTGCCGCGTCGATATCGTCATCCTCGACCTCGAGATGCCTGGAGCAGGCGGCCTTCGTTCCATTCCGCGGATCATTGCGGCAGCCGCCGGCGCGAAGGTAATGATCGTCTCGTCACTTGCTGAGGATGGGGCCGAACAGACTGTCGCGGCGCTGGCGCTGGGTGCGGCCGACACGATGCCGAAGCCGGGCACCGGCCGCTTCAATGGCAAGTTCTCGGAAATTCTGCTCGGCAAGCTGAAGGCGCTTGGCCGGGCAGGGACTGTCTCCGCGGCCCCAATGGCGACGCCGCCCAATGGGTCGCAGCCGACGCTGCGTGCAATGCCGAGCGATCCGATCGACGTTCTCGCAATTGGAGCTTCCACCGGCGGCATCCATGCGCTCGGCGCCTTGTTCCATGCTCTGCCGGAGCGGATCGGCGTTCCGATACTGGTCACGCAGCACCTTCCGATCCCATTCATGAGTGTGTTCGCTCGTCAACTCGGGGCGGTTGCACGGCGTGATGCGGTCGTGGCGCAGGATGGAATGCAATTGCTCCCCGATAGTATCCTTGTTGCGCCCGGCGATGCGCATCTTACGCTCGAGCCGGTTGCATCCGGTTCGATCGTCCGGCTGACTCACGGACGTAGCAGCAGCGGCTGTATGCCCTCGGTCGATCCGATGCTCGCGTCGGTCGGCGCGATCTATGGTTCGGCCGCACTCGGCGTTGTGCTGACCGGCATGGGTCGTGACGGAGTCGAGGGAGCTACCCGGCTGGTGGCATGTGGCGGTTCAATCATCGCACAAGATGAGGGTAGCTGCGCGGTTTGGGGAATGCCGCGCGCAGTCCTCGAAGCCGGGCTCGCCAGTGCCGTCCTGCCGCCAGACAAGATCGCTCGAAGAATTGCCTCGCGTACCGAGGAGCAGCCCGCGTGCAAATAAGCGACAGCTCGACACGAATCCTCGCGGGACTGCTCGAGGCGCGCACCGGTCAGCAACTGACGATGAGCCGCCGCTGGCGCATTGAGACCGCACTTTCGACCCTGCTGCGCGAGCGCGGCATTGCAACCCTCGATGAACTCATCACCATCCTGGTCATGGGTAAGGAGCCCAACTTGTCGCAGATGGTCGTCGAGGCTTTGCTCAACAACGAGACCTACTTCTTTCGCGACCGCGCGCCGTTCGATACGCTCCAGCGTGTCGCGCTTCCGGAGCTCGCGCAGCGTCGCGCGAAATCGAAGCGGCTAAGGATCTGGTCTGCGGGCTGTTCGACGGGGCAGGAAGTATATTCCCTGTCCATGCTCTTTGCAGAACAGCCGGATCAGTGGCGCGGCTGGACCATCGACATCCTCGGCACCGATGTTTCCACGGGTTGCATCGACCGGGCGCGGAACGGCGCTTACAGCCAATTCGAGGTCCAGCGCGGCCTCGGCATCAACCAAATGATCAAATGGTTCGAGGAATCCGCCGACGGGTGGCGGGCAGTTGAACCGCTGCGCAAGCCGATCCGCTTCCAGGTGCACAACCTCCTCGAGCCGGCCCCACATCCCGGCGATTTCGACATCGTGCTCTGCCGCAACGTCCTGCTCTACCTTAGCCCAGAGAAGAAGACGCTGGCGTTCGAGCGGTTGGCTGGAGCGCTTGCCGAGGATGGCTGGCTCATGCTCGGCGCCGGGGAAACGGTGATCGGCCAGACCAATAAGCTCGGGGCCGACATCAATGCGCGGGGACTCTACCGACTCACGGACAATAAAAGTCAGGTCGAAAAGCGAATCTCGGATAGGCGGGCTGGATCAGGGGCTTGACCGAATAGCAGTTGCTATGCGCCATAGTGCGCGTGGACCTGGGGTATATCGAGCGGCCTTCGCCCAATTTCGACGAACGGCAGCTGCCGGTCTCGATGATCGTCCTTCACTATACCGGAATGCCCGACGCTGAGGGAGCTCTCGGCCGTCTCACCTCGCCGGAAGCCAAGGTTTCGTCGCATTACTTGGTTGACGAGGACGGGACGATCTATCGCCTGGTCGATGAGGACAAGCGCGCCTGGCACGCTGGGAAATCGCGCTGGCGGGGGATCAGCGACGTCAATTCCGCAAGTGTCGGGATCGAGATCGTCAATCCCGGCCATGAGTTCGGCTATCGTGAGTTTCCCGATGAGCAGATGGCTTCGGTTATCCCGCTCGTCGCCGATATCAAGGACCGGCATGGTATCGGTCGCGGTAATGTCGTCGGACATTCGGATGTGGCGCCGGCACGCAAGGAGGACCCGGGCGAGCTTTTTCCCTGGCCGGCATTGGCCAAGCGACGTCTTGCCTTACCGAGCCCCACTCGCGACTTGGTCGATCCCTACTGGACCGACGCCGGTTTTCTGCTCGCATTGGAGCGTTTCGGTTACGACGTGACGGATGCGCAAAAGGCTGTGATCGCGTTCCAGCGACGGTTTCGGCCTGACCTGATCGACGGCATCATCGATGGGGAGTGCCGGGCCAAGCTGCTGGCTCTACTGTTGCCGCGGCCGCAGTAGGGACTTTCATCGGTTACGCCCGCGTCAATACCTCGCCCGTGCCGCTGACGATCAGTTTCCCCCCGATTTCCTGGACGATCTCACCCGAATCGAGCTTCATCTGGCGCACGCGGGAGAGGAACCTCCGCCGTTCGAGTTCGAACACGGTGAGGTCGACCCCGTTGGGATCCCGAACCCGGATTTTGCCGACAATAGCCATCGATCCCGCTCCCCTTCAGGCGGACGATTCGGCAAGAACCACGGTACCGCTGTTTTCGTTCGTGTCCAGTAAACGGCACCATTCTAGCCCATCACCGACGGTATGACTCGAACAAAGCGCATCTCCAGCCTATATCGCGCCCGCCAGAGGGCCGGGCGGCCGCGGCTCGCGCAAGCGGGGCGAGGAAAGTCCGGGCTCCATGGAACCACGGTGCCGGGTAACGCCCGGCGGTTCGCTGTAGCTTCGGCGAAGGTGGACCAGGGATAGTGCCACAGAAAGGATTCCGCCCGGCTTCGGACGGGTAAGGTCGAAAGGGTGCGGCAAGAGCGCACCGCGGTCCTGGCGACAGGGCCGGCACGGTAAACCCCACCGGGTGCAAGACCGAATAGGGGCGCCACATGAGCCTGGTTCCGGCTCGGCGCCCGGGTTGGTTGCTTGAGGGGCGGGGCAACTCGTCCCCTAGAGGAATGGCCGCACAGTCACGCTTCTTGAAGCGCGATGGACAGAACCCGGCTTACAGGCCCTCTGGCATCGGTTTCGTCATTGCGACCCCGGCGAAGCTGGAGAATCGATCCGGCACGGGTTCACTGGATTGCTTCGCCGCCTCGCTCCTCGCAATGACGGTTGAGAAGGATTCGAATGCCCAAGCAGAAGAGATCGGACGACTGGGGATTTCCCCGCTGGCGCTCATACGGCGACAAGGGCCGCTCGGCGGCCAAGATACGCCTGTGCGATCGCGAGGGCTGCAGCGAGATCGGTGACCGGCCTGCGCCAAAAGCGCCGAATAGCAAGGAACGCTGGTACTTCTGCGAGACCCACGCTGCGGAGTACAACAAGAACTGGAATTACTTCGCCGGTCTCAGTCCGGAGGAAGCTGCTCGCCGAGCCGCTGAGGAGGAGACCGGTGCCAAGGGCTTTCGCAAGTCTGCTCAATGGAAGTGGGCGGGGCCGGGCGATGGCACGCGCAGCCGCGACGAAATGAGAGCGCTCGATGCGCTGGAGCTCGAAAGCGACGCTGATTTCACGGCGATCAAGGCGGCTCACCGACGCCTGGTCAAGGAGACGCATCCTGATGCAAACCCGGGCGATGAGGATGCGGCGAAGCGCTTCAAGCAAGTCCAAGCGGCTTACGATGTGTTGAGAAAGGCCGAGGAGCGCCGCTCGCAGGGCGCAGCGAATCGATGAAACCCTCCGCGCTACTTTGTGAGCGCGGTGTCCTGATGGTGATGCATTCCCTGAGCCAGGGAGGAGCTGACCGGGTTGCTGTGCTCCTGGCAAACGGCTTTGCACGCTCGGGCATTCCCACGCGAATTGCTCTGATGCGCGACGCTGCCGACGGCCAGCCGGAAATCAGGGCGATGCTCGATCCCTCCGTTGATGTCGTCAGCGCGGGACGGCCACTGGGGCTGCGAATGTCGAGCAGCCATCCTCCGCTAGGTCACCGACACCTCGAACGGGTCCGTGGCGTGCGGTTCTTACGCACGCAGATCGAGGGCTTTGCGCCAGCAATCGTGTTCGCGCCGACTGACAACATGGGCCTGATCACGGCGTTATCGCGTCGACGTTCTCACGACGAGCCGCGGTTCGTGATGAAGCTGACGAATGCTCTCCTTCGGCCGGGCAATGGCGCGCTCAAGGCAGCTTATCGACGGAAGCTGTTTGGCTTCATTTTCCAGCGACTCGATTTGGTCCTTACCCTTTCGGATGCCGAGCAGCGGCAGCTATCGGGCTTCTTTCCGGAGAGGTCCGGCATCTTTCGGACGGTCGCCAATCCCTACATCTCGGAGGAGATGCTTGCCGAGCGGCGGGAGGCGCGCGCCTCGACCCATATTCACCTGGTTTCAGCTGGCAGAATGGTTGCTCAAAAGCGGTTTGATCTGCTGCTTGAAGCGTTCGCTCGCCTCGCCAGCAATGATGCACGACTGACTATCCTCGGGGACGGGCCCCTGCGCCCACAGCTGGAGATGCTCGCGCGCTCACTTGGGGTCGCCGATCGGGTCGATATGCCCGGTTACACTGGCGACCTGCTCTCACGGCTGCGCCGGTCCGACCGTTTGGTCCTCTCGTCGGACTACGAGGGATTGCCAGCAGTCGTTTTGGAAGCGCTGTCCAACGGCCTTCCTGTTGTCACCACCGACAGCTTTCTTGCGGCCCACGAACTGCTCGATGGGTTAACTGGCTGTGATGTTGTGCCGATCCGCGACCCCACTGCGCTAGCGGCCGCGATCGGAAGGTCCCTCGAAGCGGCGCCGAGCGGGTATGACTTGCGTGAGGTCGCGAAGCCTTATCGGATTGAGGCGGCAATTGCCGCGCACATTGATGTTTTCGGCCGCCTCGTCGAAGAGAAGGTGCAACGAGATCAGGTCGCGGCCGCGTAGCGCTCCGCCGTCCGTTTCACGAGCGCGATCATGTTGGGGACACCCTGAGTTCGATTGGCACTGAGATGCTTGGAAAGCTCGAAAGGAGCGAGTGCCTTGGTCACGTCCATTGTCGCGACATCCGCCGCGGCGCGATCCTGAACGACGCTCAGCACAAGCGCGACAATGCCCTTCGTGATCGCGGCGTCGCTGTCCGCGAGAAAGTGCAGGCGTCCCTGATCGGCCATTGGATAGACCCAGACGGAGGCCGAGCAGCCGCGCACCTTGGTCGCGTCGGTTTTGAGCGCATCGGGCATCGGCTCGAGCTGACGTCCTAGATCGATCAACAGTCGATATCGGTCCTCCGCATCGACGAGCTGATATTCCTCGAGAATGTCGGACAGGGCAGGAAGGCCGGCCATGCGGCTGCCCGTAGCATCGCTAACGGTCGCGGAGCGACTCGATTTCGTTCGCCAGGCTGTTTTCTTTGTCGACGGTGATCCGCTCGAGCACCTTGATACGCTCCTTGAGCTCCTGGACCTCGTTGCGTAGGCGATGGGTTTCAGGGCTGTCCCCAATCTCGGCCTGCCGTTCCGCCCAGCGCCGATCCCAACCGGTCCGCATGCCCAGTCGGTGCGAGATGATCCGGAACGCAAACACCATGAAGATTATGGCTAGGACAAATTCAGGCGCTTGCATCAGACCGTATCCCCCTTGGGAATTCGCGGCTTGTCCCGAAGTGCCTCGATCTGCGCCGCCGTCTGGGCGCCGCTGTCGGTGACGATTTCCTCGAGCACCCTTAGGCGGGCTTCGATCTTGTCCATATGCTGAGCGTATTGGGCGCTCTTTTCAGCGGCCAGGTCACTCTGCGAAGAGATTTGCTTCTCCTTCACACGCAGCCACATCTTGAATGGTGCAATGCTGATCGCCGCAAGGGGGATCAGAACCCAGACAGTCGCAGGATTATCGAGGAACATACGTATCCCTTATTGAGCAGTAGATTTCGGTAGGACCTCGTCAGCCTTCAATCGCCGGTCGCCGCGAAGTGCCTCGATCTGGGCGGCCGTTTGTACGCCACCATCGGTAACGATTTCCTCCACCACGCGCAGGCGTGCTTCAATCCTCTCGACGTTCGCCGCATATTGCGCCGCCTTTTCCGCAGTTTGGTCGGCAATGAGCTTGCCCATATTCTCCTTGTGCTGGAGCCAGCGTTGGAAGGCGCTGTACGAAATGCCGCCTATGACTGGAATACCAACGACGATGACGAAGAATATGAGGAGTGAAATGGGCACGTGAGTCTCCAATACTGAGCGATATCTATTTGCTCACCTCGACTACTGCAGGTGGCGAAGAGGGAGAGAGCGTCTTCCCCCGGAGCGCTTCAATCTGGGCAGCGGTTTGTGCCCCGCTGTCGGTCACGATCTGCTCCAGAACGCGAACCCGCTGTTCAAGCTCGGTATTGCTCGCGGCATATTCCGCGGCACGCTCCGCTGTCGTGCGCGCCTGCACTTCCAGTTGTTTCTCCTTGTACATGAACCAGCGCCTAAAAACGTAGAGCAGCAGCACGGTTGGCAACAGAACCGTGATCAACAGAGCAATAACATCACCCGGGTGCATTACGCATTACCTCCCTTGTCGAGCGTCAGGGCCTCAATGTCGCGTGCCAGCCGGGACGGCTGGTCGGTTGCGATCCGCTCCAAAGTCTCAAGCCGGTCCTTGATCGAGCCGAGTTCGGCTCGAAGCTGCGCATTCTCGGTTGTCAGCAGCCGCACGCGCTCCATCGTCTCGGCATCTTTTTTCGGATGGATGGGCATGCCCCAGGAATTCTGGAGCGGATAGCCGTTCTTGATTCTGAGCCAGGTGTTCAGCAGCGATCCACCGACGCCAACCACCACAATGATTGCAATCAGCGGAAACAAGTTGCCCACGAAGCCCAGGATGCCTGACAATTGCGGATCCATGATTTCCCCCTTCAGTAGTGATGTTTAGCGAAGCTGTTCGATCTCGCGCGCGAGCGAGCGGTTCTCGGTCGTCACATAGCTTTCGATGTCCGCGATGCGCCGGTCGATGTCCTTCATTCGGGAACGAATATCGCGTGCGGCCTTCGCCGGTGACGCGCGGACGCCCTGCCAGAATCTATCATCTTGGCGGTCGACTTGCTGGAACTCGGCAGGCCTGTCCGGGCTGACCCAGCCCATGATGAAATAGAATGGCAGGATGCTGCCGCCGCTCATGAACAGCGCGGCGAGGAAGCAGACGCGAACCAGGCTGACGTCAAAGCCGGTGTAGTCGGCAATGCCGGCGCAGACGCCCATGAACTTACCGTTTCGCTTGTCGCGATAGAAACGGGTCCGGCTCGCAGGCTGGGCTGAATAGTAGTTTCGCTCCTCGGGCAGGTAATCGGTACGGTTGAAACGCTCCTGCGGCCGGTTGGAACGTTCTTCGGGAGCGGGGTATCGGTCGTACGCCATCTTATTCTCCGTCGGCGAGCAGCCGTTGGCGGTCTTCCCGGCCGGGCAGGCACTGCTGCCGCCAGTTCGGGTTCTCCGCCGTCATGATCCGCTCGATGGTGCAGAGGCGGTCGTCGAGACGCCGCGCAGCCTCGTGCAGCTCGTCGAGCAACTTCTCGTCGCCCGAGGTCAGGGTCGCCGCAGTCTTCCACTTCGTGATGTAGTGGAACACCAGCCACGGAAGACCGATGAACAATGATACGATTGCAACAAACGGGACCATGTCCATTACTTACTTCCCCTTGGCCTTCAGCGCGGCCTTCATGGCCTCGAGCTCTGCATCAACCGATTCTGCGGCCTTCAATTCTGCGATTTCTTCCTCGAGGCTCTTCGGTCCGGTCATCCCGAGCGCATCGGCGCGCCCCTCGGCGAAGTCGGCCCGTCGTTCAAGGATATCGAACTTAGAGAAGGCATCCTCAGTCCGGTTACCATTCAGCAGTTCACGCGCGCGTGCACGGGTGACGGCGCTTTCGAACCGGGCGGCGATGGCATTCTGGCGGGCGCGCGCCTCGCGAAGCTTGCCCTGAAGCTTGGCAATATCGGCTTCATAGCCCTTGAGCGTGTCCTCAATCACCTTGATCTCGTCGCGCAGGCCTTCGCCCATGTCGGCGGCCTTTTGGCGCTCAATGAGCGCAGCCTTGGCGAGATCCTCCCGCTCCTTCGACAGCGCAAGCTCGGCTTTCTCGGTCCAGCTTCTCTGAAGTTCATCGAGGCGATGGAGCGCTCGACGCATTTCCTTGCCGTCGGCGATGCAGCGAGCCGCCGATGCGCGAACCTCGACCAGGGTCTCCTCCATCTCGAGAATGACCATCCGGATCATCTTCGCCGGATCTTCCGAGCGGTCGAGCATCTCGGTGATGTTGGCGGCGAAGATATCCCGTGTTCGGGAAAAGATACTCATTCAGCACTCCGCATTCGAAAATTAGGGCCCTAAACCTGCCCTAAACTATACAAGAGACGTGCCATTTTGGCGGAATCGGCTGACTTTCGACCAAGATGCCCATTTTGCCGTCCGGCGGCTGTGAAAATCCTTGCCAAATGGTGGGATTTACCACCAACAGTCGGTCAATCATGGAGCGTTCAGAGCAGTTCATCGGCCAGAGCCTGGCGTTCCTCGATGCGGTCGAGCGGGCGAGCCGCGCCGCGCCTCTGAACCGGCCTGTACTGGTGATTGGTGAGCGGGGGACCGGCAAGGAACTCATTGCGGAGCGCCTCCATCACCTCTCATCGCGCTGGGCGGGTCCGTTGATTATCATGAACTGCGCCGCTTTGCCGGAAAACCTGATTGAAGCCGAACTGTTTGGTCATGAAGCCGGCAGCTTCACCGGCGCAGCGAAGACCCGCCACGGCCGTTTCGAGGAGGCGGATGGCGGCACCCTGTTCCTCGATGAACTTGGGACGCTGTCGATGCCGGCGCAGGACCGCCTGCTCCGCGCGGTCGAATATGGCGAAATCACGCGAATCGGAGCCTCCAAGCCGATTTCGGTGGACGTGCGCATTGTTGCCGCAACCAATGAAAACCTTCCGATGCAGGTGGAGAAGGGGAAATTTCGGGCCGATCTGCTCGACCGACTGTCCTTCGAAGTGATTACGCTACCCCCGCTGCGAGTGCGAGAGGGCGACGTGGCTCAACTGGCCGAGCATTTCGGCCGGCGCATGGGCGTCGAGCTCGACTGGCCGAACTGGCCCGGTTTCTCGCCCCGCGCGGTAGCAGAGCTCGAGGCCTATCCCTGGCCTGGAAACGTCCGCGAGCTGCGCAATGTCGTCGAGCGCGCTGTTTATCGTCACGAGGATCCGGAACGTCCTGTCGATGAGATCAACTTCAATCCATTCCATTCGCCTTGGGCGCCAGAGTCCGTTGCGGCGGCATCATCGCAGATAGTTCCGACCGAGGACGACAGCGATCAAGCGCCACTCTCATCGCCAACTGCGAGCAGCTCGACGAACGATTTCCGGGCGGCCGTAGCCGATTACGAGCGCCAGCTATTGGAGGAAGCACTTCGCCGTAATCGATTCAACCAGCGGGCGACGGCGGCCGCGCTCAATCTCAGCTACGACCAGCTCCGTCACGCTCTGAAACGACACAAGTTGCAGGATACGTCTTCCTAAGGACGAATCTGCCCGATCTATCGCGTGGACTGCAGTCGCGGTCGTTTCCGGGTTGAAATTTTGGCGCAGACGCGCATTTCGCGAGGATCGGGCGGGGGCCTTGCTCAGGGGATCGGTCCCCGCGCTATCGAGGAGTAATCGACCATGCCCTTCCAGCTGCCCGAACTTCCCTACGGCCAGGATGCACTTGCGCCCGTCATGTCGGCCGAAACGCTCGAATATCATCACGGCAAGCACCATCGCGCTTATGTGAACAAGACCAACGAACTGCTCCAGGCCGAGAGCGACCTTGGCGGAGCCTCGTTGCTCGACGTGATCAAGGCGTCGAAGCGTTCCGGCAACAACAAGCTGTTCAACAACAGCGCGCAACTGTGGAACCATAGCTTTTTCTGGCAGTGCCTCGCTCCAAACCAGGGTCAGAAGCCCGATGGCAAGCTGGCCAAGCTCATCGAGGATGGATTTGGCAACACCGACGCGCTCCTCCAGAAGCTGCAAGAGGAAGCTGTCAACCATTTCGCCAGTGGCTGGGCCTGGCTCGTGCTCGACCGCGGAAACCTGCGGGTGACGTCCCTGCACGACGCGGATACACCGATCGTCCACGAAGGTATGGTGCCGCTGTTCACGCTCGATGTGTGGGAGCACGCTTATTACATCGATTATCGTAACGAACGCCCGCGTTTCGCCACGAGCGTGCTGTCGAACATCGTCAACTGGGACTTCGTGGCGCAGAACCTCGATGGTCAGGGCGCTGAGCGCGCCAATCAGCAGGGCGAGGGCGCGCGCGCCCCAGAGCACGCCTGAATTGTCGAGACCGGTTACTGCTTGAGGCGGTAGCCGGTCCGGAACATCCAGGCGATCACCGCCATGCAGACGGCGATGATGCCGATCGTAACCAGCACACTTGACCAGACGGGCACGTCGCTGATCGAGTAAAAGCTCCAGCGAAAGCCGCTGATCACGTGGACGATCGGATTGAACAAAGTGATCGTCCGAAACGGATCGTGCAGCGCTTTCACCGAGTAGAAAGCGCCGCCGAGGAAGGTCAGGGGCGTGATCACCAGCATTGGGATGATCTGCAACTGCTCAAAATTTTGCGCCCACACGCCGATCGCAAACCCAAACAGGCAAAAGCCGCTGCTAATTCCGATGAGAAAGAGGATCATTGCGATTGGATGATCCACCCGGACCGGCACGAACAGAGTAGCTGTGGCAAGCGTGACCAGCGCCAGGATAACCGATTTGGTCACGGCCGCTCCGACGTACGCGAGGACGGCCTCGAAGCTCGAGATCGGCGCTGACAACAATTCGTAGATAGTTCCGGTAAACTTCGGAAAATAAATCCCAAAACTGGCGTTGAAGATCGACTGCATGAACACGCTGAGAAGCGTTAGGCCCGGCACGATGAAGGCGCCGAAGCTGACCCCGTCCATGCTGGTCATGCGGCTACCGAGGGCCGAGCCGAACACGACGAAGTAAAGCGCCGTGGTGATCACCGGGGTGATCAGGCTCTGCCATAACGTCCGCTTCCAGCGCGCCATCTCGAATCGATAGATGGCGGAGATGCCGTGAGCGTTCATGGCTGACTCCTTGGCTGGTGAACCAGCTCGACGAAGATGTCCTCAAGGCTCGACTGATGGGTCGACAGGTCCTTGTAAGCGATCCCGAGGTCACCGAGCCGTTTCATCAGAGAGGCGATGCCGGTCCTCTCGGCGTGGCTGTCGAACTCGTAGCGGAGCATATGGCCGCCATCGGTGAGCTGTACCTGCCAGTCGCCAAGTTCGGCGGGAAGCGTGTCCAGAGGATCGGCGAGCATGACGTCGAGGGTCTTCCGACCCATTTTGGCCATCAGCGCCTTCTTCTCGTCGACCGCGATCAACTCGCCGCGGCTGATGACACCGACGCGGTCGGCCATCTCCTCGGCCTCCTCGATATAATGGGTCGTGAGGATGACGGTGACTCCATCATCGCGCAGCTTGCGTACCAGGTCCCACATGTCGCGGCGAAGCTCGACATCGACACCGGCCGTCGGCTCGTCGAGGAAGAGGATGTTCGGCTCGTGGCTCAATGCCTTGGCGATCATCACCCGGCGTTTCATGCCGCCCGATAGGTGCATCATGATCGTCTTGCGCTTGTCCCATAGCGATAGTCGCTTCAGCAGTTCCTCGGTGAAGGCGTCATTCCGCGGCTTGCCGTAGAGGCCCCGCGAGAACGTCACCGTGTTCTGAACGGGTTCGAACGCCTCGGTAGTCAGCTCCTGCGGTACCAGGCCGATCCGGCTTCGGGCATAGCGGTAATCGTCGCGCCAGTTCCGACCATCGACCAGCACCTCACCGCTAGTCGCAGTGACAATCCCGCATACGATGTTGATCAGCGTCGTCTTGCCCGCGCCGTTTGGACCGAGCAGGGCAAAAATCTCACCCTTGTTGATATCCAGATCGACCGCCTTCAGCGCCTCGACGCCGGTGCCATAGGCTTTGCGCAGCTGCCGGATCGAAAGGATCGGCTCGCTCATTCGACGGGTCCGGGTTCAGAGGGCACGGCGTCTTCCTTCATCAGGCCATGGCGCAGCAGCATCGGGATGTTGGCTGCCGCGAACAGGAAGGTGATGGGGAGTGCTCCCCACAGCTTGAATCCGACCCAGAAATTGGTCGAGCTGTTGCGCCAGACGGCTTCGTTCAGGACCGCCATGAAGGCGAAAAACAGGGCCCAGTTGCGGGTGAGCTTCGTCCATCCGGTTTGGTCGAGGCCCGGATAGGTGCTTCCGAGTACCTGACGAAGCAGAGGCCGGTCGGTTGCAAGGCCGAAGAAGAGTAGGCCGGACACCAGCACATAGTAGAAGGTCGGCTTCATCTTGATGATCCACTCCTGGTGCAGCCAGATTGTGAGGCCGCCGAGGATCACCACCATCGCGCCGCTGAACCACAAGAGGGGCGAGATGCGGCCGTAGCGTAGAGCCGAAAAGATCATTGCGACGACCATCGCGAACATGAAGGCGCCGGTTGCGACGAAGATCTTCAGTACCGAAGGCACCGGCGCGAAGAAGTTGACGAGGAAGAAGACCAGCAGCGGGCCAAGGTCGATCAGCAGCTTCGATGCGCCTTGCGGCTCTTGTGGCTCGTTCATTCGGGCGGCAGTCCCGCGATTGCGCGAGCGACCGCGCGCGGATCAAACGGGCGGAGGTTATCCGCGGTCTCGCCAACGCCGATCGCGTGGATGGGTAGGCCGAACTTCTCTGCGGCAGCGACAAGGATGCCGCCCCGTGCCGTCCCGTCGAGCTTGGTCATGATGAGGCCGGTCACGCCGGCTGTTTCCCGAAACACCTCGACTTGGGCAAGGGCGTTCTGACCGGTTGTTGCATCGAGGACGAGGAGCACGTCCTGTGGCGCTTCGGGGTTAAGCCGGCCGAGAACGCGGCGGATCTTCGCCAACTCGTCCATCAGATGCGCCTTGTTCTGAAGCCGACCCGCGGTGTCGACGATCAGCACGTCCTCGCCGGTCGCGGTGGCTTGCTTCACGCCGTCAAAGACGATTCCCGCAGCATCGCCGCCTTCCTTGCCGGAGATCACCGGGGCTCCAACGCGCTGGCCCCAGACCTGCAACTGCTCGATGGCCGCGGCTCGGAAGGTGTCACCGGCGGCAAGCAGGACACCATAGTCCTGCTCCTTCAGCCAATAAGCGAGCTTGCCGATGGTGGTGGTCTTTCCCGACCCATTGACCCCGATCACCAGGATCACATGAGGTCGCGGGAAACCCCATACTTCCAGTGGCTTGGCTACCGGGGCTAAGATTTTCTCGATCTCTTCTGCAAGAATCGACCGGAGACCGCGCTCATCCAGCCGCTCAAACTTCTGTCGGCCGATCGCCTCCCGGATACGGTGCGATGCCTCAGGGCCAAGGTCGGAGGCGATGAGAGCTTCCTCAATATCGTCGAGCGTCGACGTATCGAGCGCGGCGCGACTGGTCAGGCCGGTGAGATTGTCGGCAACGCGATCCGCCGTCTTCTGAAAGCCGCCTCGAAGGCGGTCGAGCCAGCTCATGCCCAAACCGCCGTAAGCTTCTCACCGTCCGAACCGACGATCGTCGCCAGTCCTGTCTCTCCGCGACAGCCCCCGGTAATCTCAACCGGCGCAAAACTGTCCGTGTGACCCGTGCCCGGTCCTTCGACCAGGATTGGTTGCGTGGTGCCAGTGAGGCTCTTCAACCACCGCTTGCGCCGATCGACGGCGGCCTGACGCAGACGTGCGGCGCGCGCCTTCACGAGTTCACGGGGGAGCTGCGGCATGCGCGCGGCTGGCGTGGCCGGACGGGCTGAGAAGGGAAAGACGTGGGCGGCGACAATGTCGCAGTCATCCAACAATTTCAATGAATTGAGTGACATTTCTTCAGTTTCTGTAGGAAATCCGGCAATCAGGTCGGCGCCGATCGAGGCGTCGGATCTTGCGCTTTTGATCCGCTCGACCGTGCGCACTGCGTCGGCGCGGCTGTGCCGACGCTTCATGCGCTTAAGGATCATGTCGTCGCCGGCCTGGAGCGAGAGATGGAAGTGCGGCATCAGGCGTCGTTCACCCGCGATGAGCTCAAACAGTGCACCGTCAATCTCGATGCTGTCGAGCGACGACAGGCGCAGGCGGTTCAGCCTGGGCTCTGCGGCGAGCAGTCGCTGGCCGAGCTTGCCGAGACCGCCTTCGTAGTCGGTGATATCGACACCGGTGAGGACGATCTCCTTCGCGCCACGGTCGATCTCGCGAGCAATCGCATCGCGGATCGCTTCGAACTGCAGCGACACGCTGGGTCCGCGCGCTTGCCATATGGAGCAGAAG
>DASUZY010000116.1:0-39146 GCA_036376635.1 Sphingomicrobium sp. | reverse complement strand
TCAAGCGAGCCGGTACGTCAGCGTCCTTCGTTCAACCCAGTCAACCATGATCGAAGCGATACGTGGAGCGGCATGGCCATCGCCAAACGGAAAGACCGGTCGGCTCATCGCCGCCAGCCGCTCGGGGCTTTCGATCAAAGCCATGACTTCACTGAAGATGCGGTCCCGATCGGTCCCGACGAGGCGCGACGTGCCTGCCGAAATCCCCTCGGGCCGCTCGGTCCTTTCCCGGAGGATCAGCAATGGCACTCCGAGCGCCGGCGCTTCTTCCTGGATCCCCCCTGAATCGCTCAGGACCAGATCTGCATCTCGCATTCGCCCGAGTAACTCCGCATGGCCGCACGGTTCGATCAGGCTCACGCCGGAAGCTCCCTCCAACAACTGTCGCATGCGTTCTGCCACGAACTTGTTTGGGTGGAGGATGACGGCCAATCGTGCGCGCCCGCTCGCAGCAATGTCCCTGATTGCCTGCGCTACCGCCCAAAGGCCCGTTCGCCAGGTTTCCCTTCGGTGGCAGGTGACGAGGATTTGGCAGGTAATATCTTGTCGCGGGCGTCTCGTCGGGAGCAAGGCTATCTGCTCCAGCAGCGCATCGATGCTCGTGTTGCCCGTAACGTGGATCTGACCGGGTACTTTTTCCGCGCTGAGGTTGGCCGCAGAGATCTGAGTGGGCGCGAACAGAAGGTCGGCTTGGCCATCAATCGCGACGCGATATTCTTCCTCCGGCCAAGGCAGCAGAGGGTCGTGCGTTCTAAGACCCGCTTCGACGTGAGCGACCGGAACGCCAGCGGCAAAGCCTGCGAGCGCCGCTCCAAGCGCACTGGATGTGTCCCCCTGAACGACTAACAGATCAGGGGGCGGGCGTAGCAATGGAAGCAACGCTTTGGTCACCGCGCCAACATGGGAATGGGGATCCTCGCGCCCGGGCTCGTGGAGGTTCACGCACGGGTATTCCGCCAGGCCGAAATCCGGCGGATCAAGTCTCGGATGCTGACCGGTGAATACGATAGTCGGCGCAACGCCACAACGAACTAGCGCGGCGGCGACCGGCTTCATCTTGATGGCTTCCGGCCTGGTACCAACTACCAGCCAGATATCGGCTAAACGCAGCCTTCCCCCTACCTCGGCCGGGGGAACTTGCCTTTGTCAGGCGCTAAGCGTCAACGGAAATTGTCGGCGTAGGCCTGGAGTTTCAGCCGCACGGCGGGCGCGGGCACCACATGGTATTGAAGGCCATACTTATCACAGTAAGCGATTGCGGCTTCCTTGGTCTGGAAATTCATCCGCACCTGGGTGCTGGTGTCCCCTGAACCGTTCCAGCCGGTCAGGGGATCCGCACGTAGAGCCTCCTGACGCTCGAACTCCAGAAGCCAGCGGCCGGCATTCGCCTTGCCCGACTGGGTGGTCTTGCGTTCGAGCTCCGAGATGCGTGCGACAGTCATGATCGCGCGAGGTGGCAAAGTGTGGCCGCGGAATCAAGCGCCACGCTCTAACGTTGCGATGATCGTTTCGACCTTAGGGTTGGTGACGCGGACGCCGGATCTTCGGGCCATGGATGCCTTGGATACCTCCCCCGCATCTCTTTCACGACATCGCGCCAACTCCCGGCCCAGAAGCCAGGAAGGTCCTTGGTGGTCTGGATCGGCCGGCCGGCCGGAGAGGTGATTGCCAAGGTGAGCGGCACACGCCCGTTCGCAACCGCCGGATGTCGAGCGAGCCCGAACAATGCCTGGGCACGAACTTCGACAGTCGGTCCGCCGGTCGCGGAATAATCAATGACGTGGCAACTTCCCGCGGGGCTCTCGAATTCGTCAGGCGCGAGGCGGCCGAGACGACGGATCGCCTCGAATCCGGCTAGCCCTTCGATCGCTGCGGTCAGGGCAGGGGGAGAGATATCAGCCAGCCGGCGCTTGCCGGCGAGTAGCGGCAGCAGCCATTCCTCAGCGCGGTCGAGCAGTGCATCGTCGTCGAGTGGCGTGATCGAAGGATCGAAAGCCACCGCAAAGGCCGTACGAAGCCGCAACTGGTTCGCCCGGTCTTCCCACGGAAGCAAACGCAGTCCGTGCTCGCGTACGCCGTCCAACAGGGCTCGTGAGATAGCGTGCGCGTCGGGTGACGGGTCCGGACCGGAAGTGAGCCGGATTGCGCCGAGCCGACGGCTTCGCGTCGGCGTTACGGAGCCCGTCGCCGGATCGAAGTCTCCATCATGGCGGGTTTCGATGCGCTCAGCGAAGAGGTTGAGTCCCGTCACTTCGTCGATCGCCGCGGCGGAAAGAATCCGCGCTCCGGCCGCGTGACCTGCGACCTCTCCGACCGCGAGCCATTTGGCACCTGCAAGTGGGGACGCGGGGTCTAGTCGGAAGCCGCGCCCGCCGGCCGATTGCCAGGTTTCTCCGGATGAATCGCGGCGGCGCGCCACGCGGTCGGGAAACGCTAGCGCGAGCGCGAGCGCAAGTTGGTGATCGCTGGTGTAACCACCTGCCACGTGCAATCGGCGACGCCAGCCTGTCGCAAGGTTCCTCGCTGCTTCGGCTCGGTTTGACTTGTCGGACCGCCAGCGCCGCCAGCGAAGTTCCAGGTCAATGTCGTTGCCGCCAAGGCCGCGCTCAGTGAGCAACGCGGCGACGTCAACTCCGGCCGATCCGAAGCCTCGTGCCGTGGCTTCGATGAGCATGTGCGCCAGACGCGGCTCGAGCGGGAGCGCCGCGATGGCCTTGCCATGATCGGTGACTCGTCCGTCCTCGTCGGTGGCTCCGAGCGACCGCAGCCGCTTCGACGCTTCTTCCAGGGCTGTACCGGTAGGGGGATCGGGAAAGGGGAGAACTGCGGGCTCCGCTCCCCACAACAAGCAGGTTAGGAGCAGGCTGGAGAGATCCGCCTCGAAAATCTCCGGCGGGTCGTGGGCGGGGAGTGACGCGTTGGCGGCTTCCTCCCACAGCCTGATCGCTACGCCGTGCGTCTGGCGGGCTGCGCGTCCCGCTCGCTGAGTTACGGCGGCGCGGCTCGCGCGTTCAGTGACCAGACGCGTCAGTCCTGCCCCGCGATCGTAGCGAGGTCGTCGTGCAAGACCGCTATCCACCACGATCCGCACGCCTTCCAGCGTCACGCTCGTCTCGGCAATGCTGGTGGCCAGGACCACCTTTCGCTTCCCCGGATTTGGTGCTGCAAGAGCCCTCCGTTGGTCCACGGGATCGATCCCGCCGTGCAGCTTGTGCAGCGTCGCGTCCGCCGGGAGCGAGCCGAGCGCATCGGCGGTCCGCTCAATCTCCGCGACGCCCGGCAAGAAGGCGAGCAGCGATCCTTCGTGCTGCCCTAACGCATTGCGGATCGCGGAAGCCACCTGCGGCTCAATACGAGCGGCCGCATTCCGACCGGCGTAGACAATCTTCAGCGGGAAGCTTTTGCCCTCGCTGACGATCGTCGGCGGATCCTTGAACAGGCGCTGGAAACGCTCGACGTCGAGCGTTGCCGACATTGCAATCAGGCGGAGGTCCGGACGCAATCCGCTCGCTGCGTCGAGTGCAAGGGCCAGCGCCAGATCATTGTCGAGGCTCCGCTCGTGAACTTCATCGAACAGCACGGCTGATACGCCGGCAAGTTCCGGATCGGCCTGGATTCGCGACAGGAACACGCCATGGGTCATCACCACCACGCGCGTCGATTTGCCGAGCTTGCTGTCGAGGCGAGTTGCATAGCCAACAGTCTCGCCCGGCCTCTCGCCCAGCTCGGCCGCCATAAACTCTGCGGCGGCACGCGCGGCAAGCCGGCGTGGCACCAGCAGCAGTACCTGCCCCGTGCACCATTCTTCCCGTAGCAAAGCAGGTGCGACCCTCGTGGTCTTGCCCGCTCCCGGGGCCGCGATCAGCAGTGCCTCCGTCCGCTCCCGCAGCGCGCTGAGCAGGTCTGGAAGAACGGCCTCGATTGGCAGCGGCATCAATGCGTGGGGGCTGATCCCGCTTTCCCGAGATAGTGATCAAACCAGGCGACGGTTCTGCGCCGAATGTCGAGAACGTGCTCGGGGTCGCGCACATGGTGACCTTCGTCCGGATAGATGACGAGGCTGGTGGGCACGTTCATGGCCCTCAATGCGTGCCAATACTCCACCGACTGGGTTGGCGGCACTTCGATATCTCGCTCGCCGACATAGATGAACGTCGGCGTGCGCGCCTGCTTGATGGTACGGATCGCCGAGCGGTCCCAGTAAGGCGCCGGATCATCGTACATCGATTTCCCGAAGAACGGGATCATCCATTCGTCAATGCCGTTCGTCCCGTAATAACTGATCCAGTCGGACAGGCCCGCGCCGGCGACGATCGCCTTGAAGCGGTTGGTCTGTGTGTTGGCCCACATCGACATGAACCCGCCATAGCTCCCGCCAGTCAGCCCGAGCCGGTTGTCATCGATCGGTGCCGCTTTCTCGACGGCATCAACACCGGCAAGGATGTCGCGCAGGTCGCCGCCGCCAAAGTCGCGGATGTTGGCGCGGGTGAAGGCTTCCCCCTGACCGTAACTCCCGCGCGGATTGGGGAAGAATTGGTAATAGCCCGCCTCGGCAAGGTCGGCGCGCGATCCTTCCCAAACAAACGACGGTGTGCTCGCAGCTGACGGACCGCCGTGCACCGTCACGATCATTGGCGCCTTCACGCCGGCTGGCGCCGCGCGGGGTGCGAGGAGCCAGCCCTGGACCGTAAACCCCTCGTTCGTCCAGCTGACGCTTTGGGCACGAACGAGGCTCTGCCAGCGATCGTTGTCGTGCGTGATCGAACGAAGCGCGGCCAAGGGACCGACATTGATTGCAGTGGGATGTTCGAAGTCTTGGACCGTGGCGGCGTAGATTCTTCCGTCGCTTGAGCGAGCAAATCGTGCCTCGCCTGCGCCGGCGCTCACGGGCGCGCTCCAGAGCGGATTGCCGGCTCCGCGGCCGGGTTCGATCGGAACGATCGCCGAACGATCGCCGATGAGTGCTGAAGCGGTCAGTCCATTCCTGTCCCACACCAGCGAGGTGAATGTTCCGCGGTAGCCAGGCGTGATGTCGGTCGGCGTGCCTCCGCCGACCGGAACCGTATAGATGTCGCCGCCAACGGAACCGAAGTCGCTCATCAATCCGCCGATAAATGCTACCGTGCGGCCATCGGGCGATACGCGCGGGAAATTGAGCTGGGTCGGCGGCGCCGCGATCCTGCTTAGCCGCCCGGTCGAAAGGTCGAAGCGATCGAGCGTCGCGACCCACCAATTGTTGTCCCCATTGCCTTGGGCGCTCGTGCCGACAAAGCCACTACCGTCGGGCAGCCAATCATATTCGTAGACATAGCGGTCGACCGGACTCACGGGACGGAGCGCACCTCCGGTAAGCGGCACGACTGCAATCCGCTGCTCGTCATTCTGTTCGCCAATCTCGCCGACCTGGCGAACGCCGGGCTGAGTCGCGCCCGCCTCCTTACGTGCCGAAAAAGTCGCGAGGACCGAGAGGCTCTTGCCGTCTGGCGAGAAGAGCGGGTGCTGAGCGATTCCGTCGAACTGGGCGACGGTCGCCGTTTGCTTGCCGGTCGAGAGAATTATGTTCGTGTGGCTCTTGTTGCGGACAATCGCGAGCAGGCGGCCGTCGGGTGCAAAAGCGAGACTCGAATAGCGGCATCCTGAACAGGGATCGATTTTCGACAGGATCGCACCCGTACGCGCATTACGGATGACGATGGTCTGATCGGGCATGGTGGAGGAGTTCGGTTCGCTGTCGCTCTCCACAGCAGCGACCCGGTCACCTGCGGGCGATAGCGCCAGCGAGGAATATTCGTGGAGCGGAAGCGCGGCGGCAGGCGAAACGAAGGTGGAAGCAAGCAATGCTGCGGCAAACAGGCGCATGGGGAAACTCCGGATGGCGTCGGGCATTGGCCTAGCAAAATTACTGGGCCGCGCCACCCGGCGTCAGTAAGCTCGCGCGACCGCGAACTCGGCAGCCTCGATCAATGCCGACTTGGCCTTGCTCGTGGGGAAGATTGCCAGCGCGTCAATTGCTCGCCGCCCGTACTGGCGCGCCCGTTCGACCGTATCGGCGAGTGCGTCGGTATCCGTAAGCAACCGGATCGCGTTAGCGAGATCATACTCGGCGACGCTCTCACCCGAAATGGCCGATCGCCAGAAGGCGCGATCCTTCTCACTGCCGCGGGCATATGCGAGGATAACCGGCAGAGTCATCTTGCCGTCTCGGAAGTCGTCGCCGACGCCCTTGCCCATCGTCGCCGCATCGGAAGCATAGTCGATGACGTCGTCGCTGAGTTGGAAGGCGATGCCGAGGTTTCGGCCGTATGCTTCGAGCGCCACCTCAGCGTCTTCGCTCGCTTCGGCAACTACCGGTGAGACGCGACACGCCGCGGCGAACAGTGCCGCCGTCTTTGCGCTGATGATCTCCAGGTAGTGGTCTTCGTCGGTATCGATCTGGCGCTGGGCCGTCAGCTGATTGACTTCGCCCTCGGCGATGACCGCCGAAGCATGGCTAAGGATGCGCAGGACCTTCAGGCTGCCGTCCTCGACCATCAGCTCGAAGGCGCGCGAAAAGAGGAAATCTCCGACCAGGACGGTTGCAGGATTGCCCCAGATGAGGTTCGCGGTCCGCTTTCCCCGGCGCATTCCCGAGCCATCAACGACATCGTCGTGGAGAAGAGTCGCCGTGTGGATGAACTCCACCGCTGCGGCCAATTTGTGATGACGAGTTCCGGGATAACCGAGCAGCGCCGCGCTCGCGAGGGTCAGCATCGGCCGCATCCGCTTCCCGCCGCCTGCGATGAGATGGCCGGCAAGCTCCGGGATCAGCGCGACCTTGCTCTGCATGCGGTCGAGAATGACCGCATTCACGCCGTTCATGTCGGCGGCGACCAGCGCCATCATCGCATCTAGTGAAGGCGCGCGCTGGCTGTTTAGGGGAAGGATTGTAGCGGACACGGCGCCGCCCTAGACGGACGGCGCCGCTTTTCAAAGCCGCTTACCAGAGATGGATGCGCTGCTCGGGCGGAAGGTAGAGCTTGTCACCGGGCTGCACGTTGAACGCCTTGTACCACGCATCGACGTTACGGACGACGCCGTTCACGCGATATTTGGCGGGGCTGTGCTCGTTGGTGATGACCTGCTGACGCTCGGCGTCTTCACGCTGCTTCTGCTGCCAAACCTGGGCGAAGGCGATGAAGAATCGCTGGTCGCCGGTCAGGCCATCGATGACCGGGGCAGCGCCGTGCTTCGCCTCGTACTTCTTGTACGCGACGTACGCGGCTTCGATTCCCGACAGGTCACCGATGTTCTCGCCAAGCGTTAGCTTGCCGTTCACGTGGAGGTCCGGCCACGGATAGAAGCCGTTGTACTGCGCAACCAGCGCGTCCGCCTTGGTCGTGAAGGCCTTGGCGGCTCCTGGAGTCCACCAGTCGCGCAGCTCGCCCTTTGGGTCGTACTTCCGGCCCTGATTGTCGAACCCGTGACCCATTTCGTGACCGATCACTGCGCCGATGGCACCGTAATTGACGGCCGGATCGGCGTTCGGATCGAAGAACGGCGGCTGCAGGATCGCGGCCGGAAAGGTCACCTGGTTGGTCGACGGGCTGTAGTAAGCGTTCACTGTCTGCGGAGTCATGCCCCACAGGGTGCGGTCAACCGGCTTCGGATAGCGCTTCAGCTGGAGCGCCCACCGGAACTCGCCGGCGCGGATGTCGTTGCCGAGCGCGTCGCCCTTGACGACCTTCAGGGTCGAATAATCGATGTACTTGATCGGATGGCCGATACGCGGATCGAACGCCGCGAGCTTTTCCAGCGCCGCCTTGCGGGTAGGCTCATCCATCCAGCCATTTGCGGTGATCCGCTCGTTATATGCCTCGCGCAGATTGGAGATGAGCTCGGTCATCTGCCGCTCGGACTCGGGCGGATAGTGGGTCTTCACGTAGACGCTGCCCACCGCCTCGCCGAGCGCTCCATTGGTGGCTCCGACAGCGCGCTTCCAACGGTCGCGCTGCTGCTGAACGCCCGTCAGGGTCTTCGAATAAAATTCGAAGTTCGCCTGATCGATCGGCTTTGGAAGCACGTCCGCATGATCGGAGACAAAGCGGAAGGCGAGCCAATCGCGCCAGGTGGATAGCGGCGTTTCGGCGAGGATCTTCCCTGCGCCGGCAATCGCCGATGGCTCTCGTACAATGACCTGCGGAGTATTGCCGAGTCCTCGCTGGGCGAGCGATGCATCCCAATTGAACTGCGGCGCGAGCGCCGAAACCTGGGCGCGAGTCATTGGGTTGTTGGTCTTGTCGACATCGCGCCGGTCGGCGGCCGACCACTGTGCCTGCGACAATGCCGTTTCGAGCGCAATGATGCGGTCGGCTGTAGCGGAATCGCCGCCGAGACCTGCCAGCCTCTCAATGTTGATGATGTAGTCGCGATAGGCCGCGCGATACGCCGCCATCTTCGGCGAATCCGAGAGGTAGTAGTCGCGGTTGGGAAGTCCCAGCGTCGCCTGGGTCGCGAACACGGTGTAGTGTTCCGGGTCCTTCGGATTGGCGCCGATTCCGATGCCGATCGGGTTGGCATAGCCCGGCGTCATGAACAGCCGGACCAGCTGGTCACGGGTCTTCGCCGCATCGATCCTGGCGAGATAGGGCTTCAGCGGCGCAAGACCGAGGCCGTCGATCCGGTTCTCGTCGAGGTAGCTCGCGTAATAGTCGCCGATTTGCTGGTTCACGAGGCCGCCGTTGCGGTTCGCTTCGGCTGCTTCGGCGATCTGCCGAACGTCCTTCTCGGATCCCTCGGCGAGGTTGATGAACGAGCCGACCGAGGCGCGGTCCGCCGGAATGTCCGTGCGCTGCGCCCAATTACCGTTCACGTAAGCCCAGAAGTCGTCGCCCGGCTTCACCGAGCTGTTCATTGCGGACTGGTCATAGCCCCAGGTACCAAGGACCGGCTTGGCGGCATTGACCGCCGACGGAGCCGCAATTGCAAAAAGACTCGCCGTGGCGAGCGCCAACTTATTGAATTTCATGAATTATCACCCCTCCGAGTAACGCGGTGCTAATGCCCGATGGAACGGCGAACGGGCAAGTTATTTCGACGAACGGCGGGGTCCGGGCGACAGACGTGCCGCCCGAACTCGCGGACGAACCTCAACCCCAGACGTGGACGCGCTGTTCGGGCGGAAGGTAGAGCTTGTCGCCCGGCTGGACATTGAATGCCTTGTACCAGGGGTCGAAGTTCCGGACGATGCCGTTCACCCGGTATTGCTCCGGGCTGTGCGGATCGGACAGCAGCTGGGTGCGCAACGCCCCTTCCCGCGCTTTACCCTGCCAGCTCGCCGCATAAGCGATGAAGAAGCGCTGGTCGCCCGTATAGCCGTTGATGACCGGTGGTTCGCCATGGCGGGAAACGTAACGGTGATAAGCGGCATAAGCGGCTTCCAGCCCGCCAAGGTCGGCCAGGTTCTCGCCCAACGTTAGCTCGCCCTTGATGTGGACACCCGGGATCGGCTCATAAGCGTCGAACTGCTTGGCGAGCATGGTCGCATGGGCCTTGTATCGGTCGGCCGATTGCTTGGTCCACCAGTCGCGCAGCTTGCCCTTGGCGTCAAATTGACGGCCTTCGTCGTCGAAGCCGTGACCCATTTCGTGGCCGATCGTGGCCCCGGTTTCACCGTAATTGACCGCTGGGTCGGCCGAAGCGTCGAAGAACGGCGCCTGGAGCTGCGCGGCCGGGAACGTCACCTGGTTCATGACCGGGTCGTAGTAAGCGTTCACCGTTTGCGGATTCATGTCCCACAGCGTCCGATCGACAGGTTTGCCTAGTCGAGACAACTCCAGCGCCCACTCGAACTTGTCCGACGCGATTGCATTGGCGAGCGGGTCGGTGCGGTTCACCGGCATGGAGGAATAATCGATATATTTGACCGGGTGACCCAGGCGCGGATCGAAGGCTGCAAGCTTGGCCAGCGCTTCCTTGCGGGTGGGCTCATCCATCCACGCTGCGCCTTTGATTAGGTCGCCATAGCTTGCCCTGAGATCGTCGACGAGCTCCTTGGCCTGGCGGTCGGTCTCGTCGCTCCAATGGCGCGCGATATAGAGCTGGCCGACCGCCTCGCCGAGCGAGTCGTTGAGCGATCGGACGCCGCGCTTCCAGCGCTCCGCCTGCGCCGGAACGCCCTGGAGCGTCTTGCCGTAGAAAGCGAAGTTCGCGTCGTCGAAGGACTTGGGAAGGACGCTCGCGTGGTCGCTGATGAAGCGGAAGGTCATCCAGTCCTTCCAGGTCGATAGCGGCACGTCGCCGATGCGCCGACCGGCTGCAGCGACGGCGCTTGGCTCCCCGACGATGACGGTCGGCATCGCACCCAGGCCGATGTGCTTCAGCGAAGCGGTCCAGTCGAACTGCGGCGCAAGTTTCGCTAGCTTGGCGCGGCTCATCGGGTTGTAGGTGGCCTGCGGATCACGACGCCTCTCGGGCGTCCACTGGTCTTGGGATAGCCTCGTTTCGAGCGCCAAGATGGCGTCGGCCTTCGCCGCTCCACCCTTGATGCCCGCAAGGTCGAAGACCTGCGCAATGTAGGCACGGTAGGCCGTGCGGATGGTCTCGTACTTCTCGCCCTTCAGCAGATAATAGTCGCGCGTCGGCAGGCCGAGCCGCGCCTGCCCGCTGTAGACGGTGTAATGGGTCGGGTCCTTCGCATCGGGAGTGATGCCGATGGAGATTGGGCCGGCGTAGGACGGTTCGGCCATCAACCGGACCAGCTGATGCTTGTCGGCTACGTTCGAAATCCGGCTGAGGTAAGGCCTGAGCGGCGTCAGCCCACGAGCGTCAATGCCCGCGCGGTCGGTATAGGCCGTGTAATAGTCGCCCACCTGCCGCATGATCGGATCGGACGCGCTGGGCCCCGCGCCCTCAACCAGTTGACGGACTTCGATTTCGGTCGCGTCGGGGAGGTCGTAGTTGTAGCCGGCGCGCGACTTGTCCGCCTTGATTTGGGCGGTCTTTAGCCAATGGCCTTCGGCGAAGCTGAAGAAGTCGTCGCCCGGTTTCACCGACGTATCCATGTCTCGGAGGTCGACGCCCCAGGTGCCGTACTTCGGCCCGGCGGCAATCAGCGCGGCAGGCGCTGCTGCGACAAAAACGCCTGCAAGAAGCAAGTGACGGAAACGCATCAAGAAACTCCCACCCCCAGAGTGATTTCGGCGGACCCTAGAGCGCTGCGGTTCGGGTGCAACCGCCTTTTCGACGAAAGGTCCTGGACGCTATCCGGCCGGTAGCTTCAGACGCACGAGCAGACCTCCCAGGTCTTCGCTTTCCTCTAGCCGGATCGACCCGCCATAGATTTCGGCGACGTCGCGAACGATGGCGAGCCCCAGTCCCGTGCCCGGCTTGCCTGTGGTATCTAGGCGTGCACCGCGAGTGAACAGCTCCCCGCGCTTGTCCGCGGGGATCCCCGGGCCATCGTCCTCCACCAAAATGTCGACCATCGAACCCCGCGGCTCAACGGTAACGAACACTCGCCCACCGCCATATTTTGCCGCGTTCTCAACGAGATTGCCGAGCATCTCATCCAGGTCCTGCCGCTCCACGCGTGCTTGTGCCTGGTGGCTGCCGGCGATGTCGACGGTGACGCCCTCGTGCAGCCGGTCGACGGCGCGTTGCACCGCCTCAAGACTCTCCCAGACGACCACACGGGATTGCGCAGCCGAACGGCGGCCAATTGCCCTCGCGCGTGCCAAGTGGTGATCGACCTGTCGCCGCATCACCAAGGCTTCGCGGCAGACGGTGTCGGCGAGGTCCGGCGCACGCGCCGTCGCAGCGTTGGTGATCACCGTCAGTGGCGTCTTTAGCGCGTGGGCAAGATTGCCGGCATGGCGCCGTGCTTCTTCGGCCTGAGCCTCGCTGTGCGCGAGCAGCTGATTGATTTCCTCGGTCAGCGGCCGAACTTCCGCGGGAAAATCGTCGCTCACCCGAGTCTTCTCTCCGGAGCGAATGTCTGAAACCTCATTCCGCACGCGCCGCAACGGCCAGAGCCCGTACAAGGTCTGAAGCGCAGCGAGAACGATGAGACCCACGCCAAGCGCCAGGAAGCTCCAGAACACGATCAAACGGAGATGCTTGAGCTGATCGTCGAGCGGCTCGCGGGACTCGGCAACCTGGAACCGCCAACGAACCGACGATCCGGGGAGGACCGCGTCCCTTTCGGAGATCCTCAGCGCTTCCGGATGGCCGGGAGTAGAAAACTCCTCACTGTCGTAGAGATGCGGCTTTAGGTCGTCGTGAGTGTCGACCACCCGAAGGCGACGATCCCAAAGCGATCTTGACGGAAAAGTCTCCGCGCCGGCGCCGCTGATCTGGAAATAAAGTCCGGAATAGGGTTCGACGAAGCGCTGATCCGCGGGAGCGCGGTTGAACCTTACCTCGCCGTCTGGGCCGATCTCCGACGAGGCGATCATCGAGTTGAGGATGAACACCAGCTGGTTGTCGAAGCTGTCCACGATCGAGCGTGTGATCACCCGGTCGAGCGCGAAACCGCCAATAAGCAGGAGCGCCACGATCCACAGCGCGGCAACACCGATCATGCGACGGGTCAGCGAGCCGATGCGCTGACCCTTCATGCGGCTGGTGGGACGCTCGTCCGCCGCCGTCACCGGGGCGGTTTGGTCGTTCAACTAACCGGTTCCTCCAGCGAGTAGCCGAGCCCGCGGATCGTCGTGATCACGTCCGGGCCGAGCTTCTTGCGGATGCGGGTGACGAATACCTCGATCGTATTCGAATCCCGATCGAAGTCCTGGTCGTAGATATGCTCGATGAGCTCGGTCCGGCTCACCACCTTGCCTTTGTGGTGCATCAGATAGCTAAGCAGCTTGTATTCCTGCGCGGTGAGTTTCACCGGCTCCCCATCCTTCGTGACCTTGCCCGAGCGGGTGTCCAGCCGAATGTCACCCGCGACGAGTTCACTGGATGCATTGCCGGACGAGCGGCGAATGAGCGCGCGAAGTCGCGCAATCAGCTCTTCGGTCTGGAACGGCTTGGCGAGATAATCGTCGGCACCGGCGTCCAGACCGGCCACCTTATCCGACCAACTGTCTCGCGCGGTAAGGACCAGCACAGGCATTTTGCGACCCTCTCGCCGCCAGCGATCAAGCACTGTGAGGCCGTCGATCTCGGGCAGCCCAAGGTCGAGGATCACCGCGTCATAATTCTCCGTCGATCCGAGATAATGGCCATCCTCGCCGTCGGTGGCGAGGTCGACCGCATAGCCGGCTCCCTCGAGCGTCGAGCGGAGCTGGCGCCCGAGATTGGGTTCGTCTTCGACGATCAAAATGCGCATCGCTGCTCCCCGGAGCCGTTCATCTTCGCGCCGTCAACCCGCGTTGCGACGAGAAGTTGCTTGTCCGGAACAACTGGGAGTTGCCGGGGAAAAGTCAACTTCGCCGTAAGTTTCAGTCGTGCGAGCGGCGGATGATATTGCCGCGGCCATCGACGTCGACCCAAATGACCCGCCCGTTCTGCATGAACTTGAAGCGATATGTGTCGCCGTTCATCTCGGGTCCCAAATAGTCCGCGCCACCCATCATCGGCATGATCCGGCGCTCAAGTTGGGGCAGTGGCATCGACCGGCCGTCCCGGGTCGCCTCGAACGCACGCTCCTGCTCGCGCAGCGGCTGTTCGCGCATGGGCGAGATGTTCGGGCGCTGAGGGTGGCCGCGAGGGCCGTCCGCCAGCGCTGGTGTGCTGACGACCATGGCCGCGACTACGGCAGGGAGAAGGATACGCAACGTCTTCATAGCGACTCTCAAATTCGGCGCTCTAACTACCACGGCGCATTGAATAGCCTATGAATGCAGATGAACGGCAGTGTTCAGGGAGCGCAGGCGTGGCAAAGCGGCAACATCGCCGCTAGGGCCCACGAATGGCTGCGCCGATCCTCTCTTACGAAGACCTTGGCCTGATCCAGGGCGAAGGGTGGCTGTTTCGCCATCTCGATCTGTACGTCGGCGAACGCGATCGCCTCGCGTTGATCGGCCGTAACGGCGCAGGCAAGACGACGCTGCTGAAATGCCTTGCCGGGCTTATCGACCCCGACGAGGGCAAACGGACGATCGTACCCGGAACGCATGTCGTGCTCCTGGAGCAGAACCCGAAGATGGAGGGGTCTGACACGCTGGAGGCGTGGGTGCTGGGCGGAACGGCCGCCCCGCAGCCGCACGAAGCAGCAGCTATTGCGGACCAGCTCGGCATCGACCTCTCGCGTCCTACGGCGACCGCCAGCGGTGGCGAGCGCCGGCGGGCGGCAATTACTCGTGCTCTGGCGCAGAACCCTGACGTATTGCTGCTCGACGAGCCGACTAACCATCTCGACCTCGGCGCGATTGAATGGCTCGAAGACTGGCTGAAGCGCTTCACTGGGGCCTTCATCGTCATTAGCCACGATCGCACCTTTCTCACCCGGCTGACGCGAAGCTGTATCTGGCTTGATCGCGGCCAACTGCGCCGGGCGGAAATCGGCTTTGGCGGGTTCGAGGCCTGGACGGAGCGCGTCTACGATGAAGAGGCGAGGGCGGCAGAGAAACTCGACGCGAAGCTCAAGCTCGAACTGCACTGGCTTCAGCGGGGAGTGACCGCCCGACGCAGGCGGAACCAGGGCCGACTGACCAAGCTGCATGAAATGCGCGCTCAGCGCGCGGCAATGTTGGGTCCGGCGGGCACCGCGAAGTTGGCGCTTGCGAAGGACGACGTTCGATCGAAGACTGTCATCGAAGCTGATCAGGTCAGCAAGGGCTTTGGCGAGCGCCCAATCATCCGCGACTTCAGCCTTCGGATCCAGCGCGGCGACCGGATCGGGTTGGTCGGGCCCAATGGTGCCGGCAAGACAACGCTTCTGAAGCTTCTCACCGGCGAGATCGCGCCGGACAGCGGCAAGGTTACACAGGCCCGAACGCTCAGCGGAATCGTCATCGATCAGCAACGCAAGCTGATGGAACCGAGCAAGAGGGTGAAGGACGTGCTCGCCAACGGCGGCGACTGGATCGAGGTTCGCGGTGCCAAGAAGCACATCAAGGGTTATCTCAAGGAGTTCCTGTTCGATCCCTCGCTGACGGATGCCCAGGTCGGATCATTGTCAGGTGGGGAACGGTCGCGGCTGTTGCTGGCGCGGGAGTTTGCCCGCGAGGCGAACCTGCTCGTGCTCGACGAGCCGACCAACGACCTCGACCTCGAGACCCTCGACCTGCTGCAGGAAGTGATCGCCGATTATGAAGGAACGGTGTTGATCGTCAGCCACGATCGCGACTTCCTCGATCGAACTGTGACGATCACGCTCGGCCTCGACGGTTCGGGCAAGGTCGATATTGTCGCCGGAGGGTATGAAGACTGGATTCGAAAGCGATATGAGGCTCGTTCCCCGGCGAAGGCCGGGGTCCAGGCGGCGCGCAGCGCCGAAACGGGAAAGCAGGCTTCGCCTCCTGGGCCCCGGCCTTCGCCGGGGAACAAGCTGTCGTACAAGGACCAGCGCGACTACGATCGCCTGCCTGCAGAGATCGAGCGGTTGCAGGCCGACGTGTCCGCCGCTGAGAGGGCCCTGTCCGACCCCGACCTCTACACCCGCGATCCGGTCAGGTTCGCGAGCCTGACCGAACGGATTGCCCGTAATCGCGCGGAGATCGAGGCGGCCGAATACCGCTGGCTCGAAGTGGCCGAGATGGCCGAGGCGCTAGGCGGATAGCCGATACTGTTTCAGCAGATCGTAAAGCGTCGGACGGCTGATTCCGAGCAGCTTCGCGGCGCCCGAGATGTTGTTGTCAGTATGGCTCATCGCCTGTCGGATGGCCTTGCGGTCAGCAACCTCGCGGGCTGCGCGAAGATTGATCGGCAGCACGTTGCTCACCTCGGTGGACTGGCGCGGGAGGTCGAGGTCCGCCGCAGTGACGCTCTTGCCGTCGGTCATGATCACAGCGCGCTTGATGCGATTTTCGAGTTCGCGGACGTTACCTGGCCAGCCGTAGGCCGCGACGGCGTCGATGGCATCCGGCGCCAGTGACTGCACTCCGGGATTCAGCTCGCGGCCAAAGCGATTGATAAAGTGCCGGGCAAGCAGGACGGAGTCGCCGGATCGTTCGGCAAGCGAGGGGATCTTCACGACAATCTCGGCGAGGCGATAGTAGAGGTCCTCGCGGAAGCGTCCGTCCCCGGTCATCGCGTCGAGATCCTGGTGCGTCGCGCAAACGATCCGCGTGTTCACGGCGATAGGCTGCCGGCCACCGATTCGCTCGATCACTCGCTCCTGCAGGAATCGGAGAAGCTTCACCTGAAGCGGTAGAGGGATGTCGCCGACCTCATCAAGGAACAAGGTGCCACCCTCGGCAAGCTCGATCTTGCCGACGTTCGACTTCACTGCCCCCGTGAAGGCCCCCCGCTCGTAACCGAACAGTTCGGCCTCCAGCAGGTTCTCGGGGATCGCCGCGCAGTTAATGGCGATGAATTCGCCCTTGCGGCCACTCTTGTCGTGGACCGCGCGCGCCAGCAGTTCCTTCCCCGTGCCGCTCGCGCCAAGCAACATGACCGAGACGTCCGCCGAAGCCACGCGCTCGATCGTCTTGGCTACCTTTAGCATTTCGGGGGCGGCGGTGACGATCGCTCCGAGGACGTTCGCCGCGGAACCAGTCTCCAGCCGGCGATTCTCTTCCTCGATCCCGTGCAGGTGGAAGGCGCGGGCAACGATGAACCCAAGCTCGTCGATGTCGACCGGCTTCTTGTAGAAGTCGTAGGCACCCATCGCGACGGCTCGAGTGGCGCTTTCGCTGGCTCCATGACCGGTGGCAACGATCACCTTCGTGTCCGGTTTCAGGCGCAGGATTTCGGTCAGGGTCGCGAAGCCTTCGTCAGTGCCGTCCGGATCCGGCGGCAGTCCGAGGTCGAGAGTGACCACCGCCGGCTCGTACGCGCGAAGCGCCTCGACCGCCGCCTTGCGATCGCCTGCGCAGATGATCTCATAGCCCTCGTATGCCCATTTGAGCTGGCGCTGCAGGCCCTCATCGTCCTCGACGATCAGCAGCACCTTGGGCGCGTTGGTGTCGGTCATGCGCTTTTCCTCATTGGTTCTTGGATCGGCTCCGCAGCCGGGATCAGGATGGTGAAGGTGGTACCGCGGCCGGGCCGGCTGTCGACGCTGATCCGCCCTCCCATGGCCATGATCAGGGCACGCGCCTCGAAAGCGCCAATCCCGAAGCCGCCGGGCTTGGTCGAAGCAAAGGGTTGAAAGAGGCGGTTGCGGACGAAATCGCCGTCCATTCCGATGCCTTTGTCGGAGATGGCAACGGTTACGTTGGCCGCTTCGCCGGTGACACGAACGGTCACGGGCTCGCCGCTGCTCGCATCGAGCGCGTTCTGAAGCAGGTGACCGACGGCTTGTTCGAATGCCGCTGCATCCACTAACGCCGGCAAGCTCGCGTCGCCGAGCAGGTTGACCTCCCGGTCGCGGCGCTTGGCCGCGATCGCGGCGGTGAGGATTGGCCTCAACGGTTGGGTCTGAAGCCGCTGGACGCGCGACTTGGAATGCGGCGCCAGGCGGGTGAGCAGGTCGTTCATCTTGCCGACCGACGACTGAAGCGTAGCCACCATGTCCGCCCGGAACTCGGGATTGTCGGCATGCCGCTCAGCATTGCGGGCGAGCAGCGAGAGCTGACTCACCAGATTCTTGATATCGTGCAGAATGAAAGCGAAGCGCCGGTTGAACTCCTCGAACCGCTGCGCGTGGCTGAGCGCCTCCTGGCTCAGGGCCTCGGCAAGGGAGCTCGCCGCCTGATTGCCTGCGCTTCGGAGCAGGTCGAAATCCTCCCAGTCGAGCTGGCGGCGATATTCCGGCGCCCCGAGCAGAACGAGGCCGACGAGCCGCTGCTGATGGAGCAAGGGGATCCCCGTCCACGCAGTCGGTTCGTCGAGCAGCCATTTGGGCACTGCCAGACATTTGTCCTCGGAGCTCGCCCAGCCTTTTCGCAACGCTTCGAACTCGATGACTCGCCCGGCTGTCTCGAGGTCTCCCCAGAAGGAAGCCGCGTCGTCGAGCTGCTCTGGGCTCGGATTGCCTCCTGCCCAGTTCAGTGCTGTTGCGACCGCCAGTCCGCGACCCCCATCGCTAACGAGGAGGAGACCACCGGGAGCATCGGCAATGTCGGCGAATGCCTTCACGATTCGCTCGCTTAGCGGCGGAGCTTCGGGACCGGCACGACCCAGCGTCTCGGTGAATCGCAGCCATTCGGTGCGATAGTCGTAGCGATGCTCGAACAGGTGCTTGGCGAGTTTCACCTTCGCCCAACCTCGTGCGCGGGCGCTCGGGATCAGGACCATGGCGCCGACCGTCATCGCTGCCAGCACCGCCACCATCAGCGACGAGGACCAGTCGACTCCGGTGCCCCGAAGTGCGGTAGCGAGAATGGCCATCAGCGCGAAATAGGCACAGAGCGCGAGAAGCGAGAGCGACTGGAATGTCGCGGCGCGCGACAGGCGGACACGCCACGCGGCCCCGCGGCGATTGGCCAAGGCGAAAAGTGGGGCCGCCGCGGCGACCGACAGGCCGCGCCACTCGATCAGCCGCTGACCGCTGGAAGAATGATAGTAGAGGATCGTGTAGAGATTGAGATCGTAGATCCAGATGAGCGCCAGTCCGAGCATGGCAAAGCGGATGTGAGATCGGCTCGCCGGTGCCGCCTGACCGTAGATATTGTGCACCAGCACCAGCGCGCCGGCCGCGGTTGTTATCCGTAACACCAGAGCCGTCTGAGCCAGCATGCCGCTCGGAGCCGAAAGCTGCAGCGTATCGCCGATGAATTGCAGCCCGATAACTGCTGCGACGGCTGCGTAGACCAGCTTCAGGCCGTGTTGCCGTTCCTCGCCCGCGGACGAGAGGCTGTACAGGAGGCTTACCCAGACGAGGTTTCGAGCGCTTTCGGCAAAGGTGAGCACCGGAGCGGCGGGAGCGACGGCGGCGAGCCATGCCCAGCAGGCGGTAATCGCGAATGCGCCCGCGAGCAGCCGCTGCTCCGGCTGGCGTGCAGCATCGCCGAGGCGCCAGATCATCAGCGCCGCGAACAGGAACGCAGCCAGCGCATGGCTCCAGAAGCCGATCAGCACGTCCATGCGCGATCCATTGTCAATTCAGCCGACATGGATGGGGGTGTCGCTAAATTTTACAAATAAGTGGTGAACGGATCGGCTAGAGGTGACTCATGACCATCGAAATGCGCAGGCTGGGCAACAGCCAAATCGAGGTGGCGCCGCTGGCGCTTGGCGGCAATGTCTTCGGCTGGACTGCGGATGAGGAGACCAGCTTCGCGATCCTGGATGCGTTCGTCGACGCCGGCGGTAACATGATCGACACTGCTGACGTCTATTCGGCCTGGGTCGAGGGCCATAGCGGAGGCGAAAGCGAGACGGTCATCGGCCGTTGGCTGAAGCGCGATCCGTCGAAGCGCGACAAGGTCGTCATCGCGACCAAGGTGGGGTTCATGGCAGGCCTCAAACCCGAAACGATCGCTCCTGCTTGCGATGCGTCCCTTCAACGCCTGGGAGTAGACGTGATCGACCTTTACTACCATCACAAGGACGATCCATCTGTACCGCTTGTCGATAGCTTGGGGGCAATGGATGAACTCGTAAGGGCCGGTAAGGTCCGTACAATCGGGCTTTCGCAATATTCGGCCGACCGTCTCGATGAAGCGATGCGGACGACGGAGGGAAGCGGCTTCGCGCGACCATGCGCCCTCCAAACCTGGTACAATCTTGTCGAAAGAGAGAAGTTGGAAGGTCCGTTGATGGAAGCCGCCCTTGCTAACGGGCTTGGCATCATTCCGTTCTATGGCCTGGCGAACGGCTTTCTCACCGGCAAGTACCGCAGCAGAGACGATCTATCGAAGTCGATCCGGGGCGATCGGGTCGAAGGCTATCTCGAAGGCCGGGGCATTCGCGTACTCGAGGCGCTCGATCAAATCCGTGGGGAGACAGGCGCGCCACTTGCCGCCATAGCCCTCGCTTGGACAAGTCAGCAGCCGGGTGTCGTTTCGACCCTGGCCAGTGCGACGAGCGTATCGCAAATGTTGGAGTTGAATGCCGCCCTTCAATTGCGGCTGGAGCCTGACCAGATCCGACTGCTCGACAACGCGAGCGCGGAAGCCCTCACTGCCTAGGCCGGTACCAACTCCATCACGTCCATTCGTGATTCGAAATGGGGGTCGGGCATGAGCAGTCGCCAACGCCGCGGACCAATTCGTTCTAAATAACCCGCAACGTCGCGCGGGCCGTCCTGCCCATATTGCAGCGCACGGCTCTCGTCCCCGAGGACGAGCGTCCCGAGGAACACCTCGCGGACTGCATCGTCCGGGAAGATCAGTCCGACATAACGCTGAGTCCCGCCGAGCTTGCTAAGTCGCTGGAGGCTCCGATCCGCCACAATCTGACAGATGAAACTGCCTGAGCTGACGTAGTCGAGTGTCGCCTGCGGCTGAGAGCCGAGCTTGATGATGCGGCAGCGATACTCTCCGTTTGGGATCGCCGGCTCGGTCAATGCCGCATCGGGGTCCAGCAACGCGCCTTCGCGCGCGATTTCAGCTGCGTGCCCCGACTTGCGCCCCGCATCGAGCCCCTGGGTGAAGGCGACGCGCCAGTCGCGAAGCCTGACCCGATCAGCCTCGGTGATCACCTGACCATATGCCGTCGTCCACCGCGGGATCATGCCGGTCGACTGGTTGAACAGGCTGCAGCCCGTCAGCAGAGCTAGCAAGAGAAGGACCGCGGCGCGCATCGACGGCGAGCTTATGCGGCGGTCCAGCCGCCGTCCATGCTCAGGTTTGCGCCGGTGATCGCGGCGGCTTCATCTCGACACAGGAATAGGGCTAGCGCGGCGACCTGTTCCGGCGTGACGAACTGCTTGGTCGGTTGAGCAGCAAGAAGCACGTCGTTCATGACCTGCTCGCGCGTGAGGCCTCGCGTGCGCATGGTGTCGGGGATTTGCGCCTCGACCAGTGGCGTCCAGACATAGCCCGGCGAGATGCAGTTGGCGGTGATCCCGTCGCGCGCCGTCTCCAGCGCGACGGCCTTGGTGAAGCCGGCAATTCCGTGCTTGGCGGCAACGTAGGCGCTCTTGTTGGGCGAAGCGACCAGGCTGTGTGCGCTCGCAGTGTTGATTATCCGGCCCCACCGCTTCTGCTTCATTCCCGGCACTGCAAGCCGCGTCGTATGAAAAGCCGAGGAGAGATTGATCGCGATGATCGCGTCCCACTTTGCGGGGGGAAAGTCCTCGACCGGCGAGACATGCTGGATGCCTGCGTTGTTGACCAGGATGTCGGGACCGCCGAGCTCGTCCGCGCAGCGCTTCATCATCCGCTCGATCTCGTCGGGCTTTGACATGTCCGCCCCATCATGAATGGCGCCGAGCTCCTGGCACTCGCGCTCGATACTCGCGGAATCGCCGAAGCCATTGATCATCAGCTTGGCGCCTTCTGCCGCGAGGGCCTTCGCGATGGCGAGGCCGATGCCGGAGGTCGACCCCGTGACCAGTGCAACCTTGCCTTCAAGTACCATCGAACGAGTCTCCTTCGCACGCGCTCCTCGCGGCCTAACAGGCGAATTGCAACCGCTGTCCGCCCCGCGCATTACGGCATTGGAACAGGGAGAGCGGAATGCGGTTCGGCGACGAGCGGGAGAGCACCAATTTCACGGATGACACCGGCCGCGGTGGTATGGGCTTCGGCGGTGGCGGCGGGAGCCCGCTTGGCTGCCTCATTCCGCTAGTGGCCAGCCGCTTCGGCATCGGCGGTGTCGTCGTGCTTGTGATCGGCTATTTCCTGCTGAGCTCGCTGGGCGGTCTTGGTGGCGGAGGCAGCGGAAGCCTTGTTCCGGGCAGTCAGGTGAGCAGCCCTGCCGGCCGAAGCAACCTCGATCCGAACATGAAGCACTTCACGCTTCAGGTTCTCGCCAGCACGGAGGACGTCTGGACCCAGCTGCTACGGACAAAGGGGATCCAGTACACGCCGACCAACCTGCACTTCTTCTCGGAATCGGATCAGTCGGGGTGCGGTGCGGCTCAGTCGGCGATGGGTCCGTTCTACTGTCCGACCGACAAGAACATCTATCTCGACACCGAATTCTTCAACGAGCTCGCGACGCGGTTCAATGCGCCGGGAGATTTCCCACAGGCCTATGTCGTCGCGCACGAAGTCGGGCACCACGTCCAGGACCTGATGGGGACGCTGGGACAGGCCGAGCAGCTGCAGGCCCGTTCAAGCCAGACCCAGGGAAATGCGATCCAGGTGAAGATCGAGCTGCAGGCGGACTGTTACGCCGGAGTCTGGGCTGCCAACGCGAAAGATCCCCAAGGTCAGCCCGTGATGCAGCAGGGCGACATCGAAGAAGGGATGAAGGCCGCCGAGGCGATTGGCGACGATACGCTGCAGAAGGAGACGCAAGGCACGGTCGTTCCCGACAGCTTCACGCACGGCACCTCGGCGCAGCGGATGAACGCGCTTCGAACCGGTTATCAGAGCGGCAACATCGACGCCTGCCAGTCGCTTTAGAGCCTGACGAGCATCTTCCCGATGTTCTCGCCGGAGAAGAGCCCCAGAAAGGCTTCGGGGGTATGCTCCAGGCCATCGACCACGGTTTCGCGGGACTTTACTGTGCCGTTGGCAACCCAGGGTGCCATCTCCGCATAGAATTCTGCCATTCGAGGGAAATAGTCGAAGACGATGAAACCCTGCATGCGGATCCGCGCAGCGATGACACGCATGATGAAGCGGAGCTTCGTGGGCTCAGCGCTATTGTAGCCCTCGATCATGCCGCAAATCGCGAACCGCGCATTGTTGCGCGCCAGCGCCAGCGCGGCGTCCAGATGGTCGCCGCCGACGTTGTCGAAATAGACGTCGATGCCCTCTGGCGCGACAGCCGCCAGGCTCTTGAGTATCGGCCCGGCCTTATAGTCGATCACTTGGTCGGCGCCGAGCGATCGTACAAAGTCGCATTTGTCCGAGCCTCCGGCTGAGCCGATGACCGTCATGCCTTTGGCCTTGGCGATCTGGACGGCGACCGATCCCACCGCACCTGCTGCCGCGGAAACGAATACGATGTCTCCCGCTCGAGCTTGCGCCGCGTCGAGCAGGCCAAAATAGGCGGTGACACCAGTGACCCCGAGCACGCCCAGGAAGCGCTCGGGCGGAGCGCCGAGATCGGGCAGCTTCTGCGCCATCCGAGACGGCACGACCGCTTCATCACGCCATCCGGCCATGTGCTGGACGAGGTCGCCGGCCTTGATCCCGTCTGCACGGCTTTCGACCACCTCGCCGATTGCGCCCCCTTCCAGTGGCTCGCCCACCTGGAAGGGGGGGACGTAGCTCTTCACGTCGTTCATGCGCCCGCGCATGTACGGGTCGACCGACAGCCAACGGTTGCGGACCCGGACCTGGCCCTCTCCAAGGGCGGGGAGGTCAACGTCCTTTAATTCGAAATTCTCGAGAGTGGGCATGCCGTTCGGGCGGCTTTTGAGGTGCCAGGCACGGGCCATTGTCGTTCCTCCTGTCGGTCAGCGCATAGGAGTTGGACGAGAGTCACGAAAGACCCGGCAGTGAAGGGGATAACACCGCCGGGTCTCGGGTCAGCCTCCTCGCCGTGGAGGCTCAGCTTGCCACCGCCTTAGCGGTAGGTGCCCTCGAAGCTTCGATCGAGCATCCGCGGGCCCATCTCGCCCTGGTCGTCGCGCTCGAACAGCGCCCGGCTGCGGCTTTCATCCCGCCAGCGATGGCGAGCCTGATCCGCCGAGCAGTCGAGATAGACCCGGTCGCCTTCGACGCGGCCGACATCGGCGCAGCTGATCGAATGATGGACGCCGCCGCTTTCGGGATCGGACTTGGTGAGGATGATCCGGTCGCCGGCGACCTTATCTACGGTGCCGACATGCTTCTCGTCATCGCCGACGACTTCCATGTGCTCGCGGATTTGGCTGAGTAGCCCGCGCTTCTGCTGCCGGCGTTCACGCCAGCTGCCGAAGTCGCTCTCGAACTTCGACTGATTCTCGCGACGATAATCATCATAGTCGCGATCGAGGTTGCTCATGTGCCGATCGCGCCAGCTACGGTAGTGAGGATCGTAGTCCTCGTGCCGCGAGCGGTCCGACTTGTCCGAGGTACCGGCGCGACTGGTGTCGCGATACTCATCGCGGCCCCACGGGCTTTGCGAGCGGCCATAGTCGCTGCGGTCGCGGTCGCCGAAGTAGCCGCCGGATTCGGAACGTCCGTAATCGCCGGTCATGGGACGATAGTCGCGGCCATGTTCGCGAAAGCGATCCTGGTTACTCCCGCTGCCTCGCAGCTCGTCTCGCCAGCTTCTGTTGTAATCCGTTTCGCTGGACCCGCCTCGGGCGAACGCCCCGCGATTGTCATTCCAATTCTCATACCTGCCGGGGTCTGCACTGCGGTCGCGGTCGTAATCGCGGCCATAGCCACGATCGTAACTGCGATTCTCGTCCCGATTATCGCGGCCTTCCCGCCGGGAGTCTTCGCGCCGACGGCGTTCGGCGTCGTCATCTCCGAACCAGGATGCGATCTCGTCGCCTGCGCGTTCGAAGAAGCCCCGATCCTGGGGTCCACGTCGATCTTCGCTTCGCCAGCGGTCGGGATTGCGATCGTCGGACCATCGCGAACGGTCCTCGCGCGCCTGATCGCGCGTGTCGTAACGGTCATAGGCCATGCACTGTCTCCTCAAGCGGAACGAGGCCGGTAAGGCACCGGCCAAAGCCACTTCAGAAAACGAACGGCTGCTCGTGGCCGTTCCGGTTGTGACAGACTCAAAACGGCTTCTTTCGGCGGGGCGACACGCTTCCGGGACGGGCGATTGCAAGGGGCGAGACAAGCGGCTAGGGAGCCGCTTCCCAAGCGGCCCGACCCCATCGGGCAGCCGCCTTGCTGGAAGGCGCGGGGCTGTAGCTCAGATGGGAGAGCGCTGCAATCGCACTGCAGAGGTCAGGGGTTCGATTCCCCTCAGCTCCACCAGCCATTGACGATACGCCGCTAAACCGGCGATTGCCGCCCGAATTCCGGGAGCAAGAATGACTGAAGCCTTCATCTGTGACGCTATCCGCACGCCAATCGGACGTTATGCGGGCGCTCTTTCGCCGGTGCGCGGAGACGATCTCGCTGCGATCCCGATCAAAGCGTTGATCGATCGCAATCCAAACGTCGACTGGGGTGATCTCGACGATGTGATCCTGGGCTGCGCCAACCAGGCGGGCGAGGACAATCGCAACGTGGCGCGCATGGCGGGACTGCTGGCGGGTTTGCCGGACAGTTCGGGCGGAGTGACGCTCAATCGCCTGTGCGGTTCGGGCCTTGATGCCGTGGCGATGGCCGCCCGGTCGATCCGGGGCGGCGATGCCGACCTGATCATTGCTGGCGGCTCGGAGAGCATGAGCCGGGCGCCCTTTGTCATGCCCAAGGCGATGAGCGCCTTCGATCGGAACGCCGAGATCTACGACACGACGATCGGTTGGCGGTTCGTGAACCCGAAAATGAAGTCCGCTTATGGCGACGACACCATGCCGAGCACCGGCGAGAACGTCGCTCAGGAGTTCGGTATCAGCCGGGAGGATCAAGATGCGTTCGCGCTGCGGAGCCAGGAGCGCGCTGCATCAGCTCAGGCCAACGGGCGGTTTGCGGCCGAGATCGTCTCGGTCGAAATCTCGCGGCGCAAAGGCGATCCGGTGGTCGTAGATACCGACGAACATCCGCGACGCACATCTCTCGAAGCGCTTGCGAAGCTGAAGCCGATCGTTCGTGCCGACGGCACCGTGACCGCCGGCAATGCGTCGGGCGTGAATGATGGCGCAGCGGCGATCATCGTCGCCTCGGCGGAAGCGGTGAAGCGACATGGCCTCGTCCCGCGTGCCCGGGTGCTGGGGGGAGCGGTGGCCGGTGTTCCGCCCCGGATCATGGGGATCGGTCCTGCGCCAGCCAGCGAGAGACTGATGAATCGTCTGGGTTTCGAGATCGGCAATTTCGATGTGATCGAGCTCAACGAAGCGTTCGCCGCCCAGGCTCTTGCGGTCCTTCGTCAGCTTGGTCTGCCCGACGACGCGGCGCAGGTGAATCCCAACGGCGGGGCGATCGCGCTGGGGCATCCGCTCGGGATGTCGGGCGCTCGCCTGGCGCTGACCGCTACCGAGGAATTGCAGCGAACGGGCGGGAAGCTCGCACTGGCTACAATGTGCATCGGCGTCGGGCAGGGCATTGCGCTGGCGCTCGCGCGGGTTTGAGCTCGTAATAACCTACCGGACCTCGACGACCGCGATCGATTTGGGGGGCAAGTCAAACGTCAGCTGACGGCCTGAGATTCGACCCGCAAAGGAGATCGGCGCGACCTCATTCGGCCGTTCGAAGCTGTTGTGAGCATCTACCGCCGGACCAGTCAGCACCTCGCCCAATGCGCTCCGCGCCGTCAGCCCATCGATCGATGATCGGACGATCGCCCTCCGATTTGGGTCCACGTTCACCAGCGCCAGCCATAGCCTGCCTGTGCGATCCCGAGCTGCCACTGCATCCACCCCGGGCAATCGATTGTCCCCAAAGTCGTAGCTGCTCGACGCAAGGCTGACCGGCACGAGCGTCGCATCGTGGAACGGCACGTACATACGGTAGATGTAGTAGGTAGGCGTCACCACCATCTTTGGTCCGTCGGTCAGGATCATCGCCTGAAGCACGTTGATCATCTGCGCGATGTTCGAACCGCGCACCCGGTCGGCATTGCGCATGAACAGGTTGAGGTTGAGCGCGGCGATCACGGCGTCGCGAAGCGTGTTCTGCTGCTGCAGAAATCCTGGATTCGTCCCGGGAGTTGGATCGGTCCAGATGCCCCACTCGTCAACGTAGAGCCCAACCTTCTTGTCCGGGTCGTACCTGTCCATGGTCGCGGACTGTTTGGCGACCCAGTCCCGCATCTTCAGCGTTGCGCGAATTCCCTTGGCATACTCGTCCTCGCCGAAGCCTACGCTCGGCCCCTTCTTCTCCCAGCTGTTGGGGATTGTGTAACCGTGCAGCGAGACGCCCTCGATATCCCAACTCCAGACCTTATCCTTCCAGGCCTTCATCACGGCGTCCGTGTAGTCGCTGTTGCCGCTGTCCCAGCCGACCGCGATCCGCTTCATTGTGTCCGGACCCGATTGCTGCGCCGGATTGTAGTCGCGGGTGAAGCGCGAGAATTGCTTCATCTCCTCGACATAATGATCCGGCGACATCGCGCCGCCGCAGCCCCAGCTTTCGTTCCCAAGTCCGAGATACTTCACCTTGTATGGAAGTGGATGGCCGTTCGTGGCGCGAAGTTTCGCCAGTGTGGTCGGCTTGTCGGAAGTCATATACTCGAACCAGTCGGCCGCCTCTTGCACCGTGCCCGATCCGACGTTTTCGGAGATGAACGCGTCCGCTCCGATCTGGTCCAGAAAGTCGAAATATTCGGCCGTGCCGAAGCTGTTCGGCTCGATCACTCCTCCCCAATCGGGATTTAGCGTTGCGGGGCGCTGCCCGCGCGGACCGATGCCGTTCCGCCAGTGATAATTGTCGCCGAAGCAGCCACCCGGCCAGCGCACGTTCGGCACCTGGATTTTCCGGAGAGCCTGGACAACGTCGCTGCGAATTCCGCGAACGTTGGGGATGCGGGAGTCCGGGCCGACCCAGATGCCGCCGTAGATCCCACTCCCAAGATGTTCGGCAAACTGACCGAAGATGTCCCGGCTGATGACTGCGCCGGTACGATTGGCTTCGATCTGGAGAGCAATTGGCGCTTCCGGCGGTTGCGCCGGGAGTGACTGGGATATCAGGGCCGCCGCAGTTCCAAGCGCGGTCATCCGCTTCAGCATCATCGGACCAATCCCCCACGTTGCGCTGCTCCGTCTCACCATAAGGTAGCGCTAACAAAATGGGAGAGGCGAATTACGAATCGTCTCGCTGACCATGATCGCGAGACCAGTGGGCAACGATAGCGCGTTCCTCATCGCTCATCTGATTGCCGCGAAACCCCGGTCTTCGGGTGCTGGGCTTTCGACTGTCCTTGATCACCATCGACGCTGTCTGGCCGGCATTGAGGTTGAGGCGGGGCTCGATCGGCTCGTCGAAGTTGATTCCGACGAGGGGCGGTCGGATCCAAGTAACCCAGCCCGTGACCTCAATCCCGCTACAGTGGAAGGTGACTGCTTGCTCGCAATCTGGAAGAAAGCTGCCTTCGATCAGGGCGCCATGAGCCGAAAGGTTGACCACCCTCACACTATGCCGCGCCCCGCCGCATTCGACGGTGGCAGTCATCAGGACGCTCGAACGGACAGAACGCCGCTCGTCCGACGGTTCTCCAGGCTTCGCGCCGCCTGTCGTCAAAGGATGCTCCCGAGCTTGCCGCAGCACTAATCCACCTACAAGCTTGGGTTCGGCTGCCGCCGCATTCACCTGAAAGCTGATCCGATACGGACCGGTTGATCGCAGCTGAAGGCGCCCCCAAGATAAGCGGTATGATGTTCGCCAAGCGCCTTCGCGACGGGGTGCGGCAGGGCAGGATTACCTGCAGCATCCGCATCTGGCAGCGCCCGCACGTGAAGGTCGGAGGGCTGTATCCGATGGATCCCGGTCACGTGCTGATTGAATCGATCAGAGAGATCGACCTTCGCGACGTGACTGGCGACCTGGCTCGAGAGTCCGGATTCGATGGAGTGGTCGACCTGCTCAAGGTCGCAAGGCATGGCAGAGGCTCGAACGTTTACCTCATAAGGTTTCGATACATCGAGCCTGCCTGACGGCTGGTCGTCAGTTGGCTGTGCCAAGCCGCGCGAGGAGAAGATCGAGCACTGCAGGATGAATGCGGTTCTCGAACATCAAGCCGGCCTGATGTCGTTCTACCCAACATACGTCGGCGTCGAGCACGTCAAGGCCGTCGAACTTGATCGAGACGCTGTCCTTTACCTTCGGAAGCTCAACCAGTTCGACCCGGCATCCGTCGGACGACAGATCGAAGACGCGAACCCTGAAGCTGTTGCGTCCGCGAATGCGCAGATTGGCATCCGCTGCAACCTCCGATCGAGAGGTCCGGCGCGGAACCTGTTTGCGTCCGGCCTTGATCGATGGTGTAAAGTCGAGGCCGGCCCGACCATCGCTGAACCACCGCACCTCGGCTGGAATCGAACCTCGGCCGAGGACCGCGAGCTGAACCGACTCGCCGGGCTTGAGCTCGGTACCAACCTGAATGCCGCACCCGCCATAGTTCAGGTCGATGAGCTCAATCTGCTGGCTGATCCCACCATCCCGGACGATGTAGCCCCGCAAGCTGACGTTACGCCGTTCGCGTCTACGGTCTGGATCGATGTTGTTGCGCGGTTCAGGCGTGCTCATCGGACCCCCTCCGGTGGCTCACTGGCGATGCATGCCGCCACTATAATCTATTTTATTGAAATGGCGGCGTCGATACCGCCGGGATAACTTCTGGCTAGTTGACTTCGGTCAGTTGCCGTCTGACGACCTCAGAGAGCTTGCGGCTGCCTTTCATGATGGCGTCGATCGCGTCCTGACCTTCCGAATCCAGTCCAGACCCTTGCTGCCAGATCGCAGCTGCGAGCGCTTCGAGCGCGGCCACTTGCCTAGGCAACACGTCCGAGATCACGCCCTCGCCAGGATTTCGAGCCCAGGTGATCGCTTTCGCGACGTTGTCAGTGATGATCTCGATCGTGTTGAGCTCATCTCGCGTCGGACCGCCAAGGCTTCGATGGTAGATCGCGAATGTGCCCAACACCTCCCCGTCGGCGTTCCGGATTGGTGTCGACCAGCAGGCAAGGAGTCCGTGCGGAAGTGCCAGATCGCGGTAGGGCGCCCAGCGGGGATCGGTCGCGATATCGGTGACGTATACCGGCTGGCCGGTGAAGGCCGCGGTCCCGCATGAACCGGCTGACGGGCCAATCTCCAGACCGTCGATCGCCTCGCGATAAACTTGCGGCAGGCTTGGCGCCGCGCCGTGCGTCAAATGCTTTCCGTCGGGACTGAGCAACAATACCGAAGTCCGTATCTCGCTGTCGGACATGCGTTCGACGGTCAGAAGGTGTCGGTCGAGTACCTGCTCAAGGCTATCTCCGTGACGAAGCTCGGAGACCACGTCGCTTTGGCGAAGTCGCAGCGCCTGCTGCAGTCCGGTTGCAAAAGACATTCGTCTCTCCCGGCTAAGAACTGGCCGCATGTGGAAGCTGCAGCCATGGCCGATGCAATAGCTCAACAACCGGCAACTGAACACTCGCCGTGTAGCATTGCGAAAAGTACCCAAGCGCGGATAGCCTCTCGTATCCCGGAGCAAGTGAGGGGCGTGATGCGGAAGCTTCTAATGCTGGCGAGCGCACTGGTCGCCGTAAGCGCGAATGCAGCCACTTTCGATCTTCCAGCTACGCCGAAAACCGTGGCCTGGGGCCATTACGACGCGGCAGCGCAGCCAGTGCTTACCATCAAGTCGGGCGACACCGTTGTCGTCCACACATTATTGACCAACAGCCCGACGGGCCTGGAGAAGGCCGGCGTTGCCCCGGGCGACGTCCAGCAGAGCTTACGTGCAGTGTTCGACGGAGTGCCCACGTCCGAGCGCGGGCCGGGCGGCCACATTCTGACCGGCCCGATTGCGATCGAAGGCGCGCAGCCGGGCGATACGCTCGAAGTGCGGATCCTCAAGATCGAGCTCGCAATCCCCTACGCCTACAACGGCTTTCGTTACGGCACGGGATTTCTGACGGATGACTTTCCCTATTCGCGAGTGAAGATCATCCCGCTCGATGCCAAGACGATGACCGGTCATTTCGGTCCGGGCATCGAGGTGCCACTGCATCCGTTTTTCGGCAGCATGGGCGTGGCTCCTCCAGCGTCATTCGGGCGATATGACTCGGCGCCGCCAACCATCATCGGCGGCAACATGGATGACAAAGCGCTGGTCGCCGGAACGAGCGTGTTCTTTCCCGTCTATGCGCCCGGCGCATTGTTCGAAGTCGGAGACGGCCACGCCGCTCAAGGGAATGGCGAAGTCGACATTACGGCGCTCGAAACATCGCTCACCGGCACGCTCCAGTTCATCCTGCACAAAGGAATGAAGTCGCCATATCCGCGTGCCGAATCGCCCACGGCCTACATCTCAATGGGGTTCGACGACGATCTCAGCCGCGCGACGCGCAAGGCGCTAACCAACATGATCGAATTCCTCGTCGATCAGAAGGGCATGAGCCGTGACGATGCCTACATGCTCATCAGCGTCGCGGGAGATGTCGAGGAAACCGAACTCGTGGACCGAAACAAGGGCGTGCACGTAGTTCTGCCCAAAGCGCTCTTCACTAAGAAGTAGCGCCACGCACGGGCAGTAAGCCTCTCCGATTCAGCTCTTCTTCTGGGAAGGCGATTGGGCGCAGACCACCGACCAGTGGACTCGCCACATGCCGTCGGCATCCCGCTGGAAGCCAGCGATATAATTTACTTTGTGCGTGAACGGCACGCCGTCCCGGGTGCTGTCCTCGTTATAGGTCGACCGGTAGACCGCCATGTCGCCGGACCTTGCGACGTCGACCGTTTCGTCGATCATGCCGAGGTGCCAGGTCGGGGCATATTTGAAGACCATCGACAGGCCATCATGGTCTGATTTGGCCCCATAAGATGGCGGCCGCATGCTCTCCATCGAAACCAGATCCGGCGCGTCGTATTTAGTGGCCTTGGCAATGTCCTTGCCGTTGATCCCTGCCACGATCTCCGCGACGTCGGCCTTGATTTGCGCTGCGATTGCAGCCTGCGATGGACTCGCCTGTGCGGAGGTTCCGGTCAGCATCGCGAGAATAAGTGTAGAGCGGCTTAGCAGGTGCATGGTGCTACCCCCTGTCTCGCCGGCGGGCACGATACGCGCGGCAATATGGGTATGACTCGCCCGACGACGAAGCTTAGTCCGAGAAGCGCATTCCGCAAATCATAAAGGCTTCGCGGGTGCCGGTTGGCGGACGGTCGAAGCGTCGGCGGCGTGAGGTTGTTCGCTGTGTCCATAAACGATGTGCGGTGTCACGACGATATAGAGATCGCGTTTCGTCTGGTTGGTATGTTCGACCTTGAACAGGCTCCCAACGATGGGGATGTCGCCAAGCAGCGGCAGCTTGCTCTTGTTCGAGATGCGGCTTTCCTCCGTCAGACCGCCGATGATGAACGTGTCTCCATCACGCACCGTGGCAGATGTCGAGGCTTCCCGCTGGCTGATGGTCGGATAGCCTTGGCTGAAACCCGTAACGCTCGAGACCACCGCGAATACATGCGCGGTTACGAAGCCGTCATCGCTAACGCGCGGAGCGATCTGCAGCGTCACTCCTACATTCACATATTCGACCTGCTGTTGCACCGCGTTGACGCCCGACAGCGCGATCGACGTCAAGATCGGCAGCGCATCGCCCGTGACGATCTTGGCAGTCGCGCCGCTCTGAGCCGAAATGCGCGGCTTGGACACGATGCGGCCTTCGCCTTTTGCGATCTGTGCATAGAGGGCGACCTGGAAACTGGCGCTGACGCCGCCCAGCCTCGGCGTGTCGCTTAAGCCCGGATAGCCCTTTGAATAGCTGACGCTCGCAACGCCGATCTGGCCGTTGGCATTGTTGAAGTCGAGGCCCAGGTTGCGCGCACCCGTCTCGCTCAATTCGACGAACTGAGTTTCAAGGACGACGCTGGTAACCGGAACGTCCAGCAACTCGATTTCATGCCTGATGGCCGCCACGCGCGCGGGTGGGCCGCGAAGGATGATGGCGTTGAGGCGCCGGTCGATTCCGATGGTCCCGTCGACATCTTGACCTACGGAGTCACTGCTGATGAGGATTCCATTTGGAGCGGACAGGATCGGAGTTGCGGGCAAGCCGCCTCCACTGCCGAAATAGCCGCCGTTGGCGGCGCCGCTTGAGCCGAAATTGGGCTCCTGTGGCGTGAAATCATCGTTGGACTTGATCGACTGGTTCCCGGTGAGCAGGCCAACAATTTCGCTCACGTCGGCATATTTCAGCTTTACGATGACAAAATCCTCGCCATCGCCGGCAATCAAGCCAGTGGGACCAGAGGGTGCCGTGATCAGCGGCACCGGAGCGTTGGTGACGACGGCCGGCGCGACGCTTCGCGGCGGCGACACTTGGAACCAGCCCGGCACGGGCGCCTGTTCCGCCGCCAAGCCGCGCGACGGAAGTGCGATACTCAACGCCGCAAGGGCGAGCGAAGTGCGAGTGTAGACCATCTACGCGAAAAGAGCGCGGCCCCTCCACCAGGGGAGGAGCCGCACCCGCCCCCTTAGTTGGGCCGAACGCGCTGGGCGGTGACCTGCCCCTGCTGATGCGCGACCTGCGTCTTTCCGCTCGGGTCATAGACATCGAGCGAGAACTGCCCGGAGTAGCTGTTGCCACTCGGATCGACGAGCACGTCTTCCTTGATCGTGACCCGGGCATTCAGTTGCCCAGTCCCGGCATCATAGCTCAGCGCCTGGTGGTTCAGATGGTAACGCCCAGCGCCCGTCTGCCGCCACACACCCATGCAAAAATTCTCCGTGGCTGGCGCGCGGACGCCGCTGTTCATCAGCTCGGTGCCGTCCGAGTGCCATTGCTGGAAGCCGAAGTCTCCGGGTCCTGCGGTCGGCGTCATCGTGAACGCCCACATCCCGACGATCGTCCGGTTGTCGAAGTCGGCACGATGCAGCAGCATTGCCGCGCTCTGCTGGTCCTGCAGCGATGTCGAATGGACCAGCGCGTCCGTGGCGCATGCGCTGGCGCTCGTCGCGTAAGTGACGCTTCCCAACCCGATAAGCAGTGCCGCCGAGGTTCTCACATAGGCTCGAATTGCCTTACTCATGACCTGTTCTCCCGAATTGCCCCATTTAATTTCGCGTGACCGGGTCGTCGGAGCGACGGGCCCGTGACGCGCCGTGTTGCTGTCCCGGATCAGGAACCCCGGCCATGGCAAAAAGCTGATTTATTCCTGATTTGTGCTAGTTTCAGAGGGGAGGGGACGCAGATGAACCGTCCGGCACCCTGGCGCTCGATCATGGCCACCGTGGTGGACCGCCAACCGTTCAGGGTCGGCGGGGCAACGATCGACCCCGCGTCTCGCGATGCCTCTTGGGCGGGCGGCAAGGAGCGGTTGCAGCCCCAGACCCTGAAGGTCCTGACGGTACTCGTCGGCCAGCGCGGCGAGGTCGTGACTCGCGAGGAGCTGGTGCAGCTTTGCTGGGACGGACGCGCCGTTAGCGACGACGTCATCAACCGCGCCGTCCTGCTGTTACGGCACCTTGCCGAACGAGCGGGCGGATTTCAGATCGAAACCGTCCCGCGGACTGGATATCGCCTGATCGAGAACGGCGGCTCGGCGGGAGCCAGTTGGCGGTCGAGCAAGCGAAAGGCGATAGCCGGGGCAGGTCTCGCTTTCGTGCTCGTCGCGGGGATTTCGGCCTGGGCTTTGTCAGAGCGCCCATCAGCCAGCCAGGGCCGGCCGCCGGCGCCAAGCGTGTCAGTTGTCCCTTTTACGGCGGAAGGTGGCGACTCGCTCACGCGACAAGTCGCCGAATCCGCCCCAGCCTCCTTAACTCGCATGCTGTCGCAAAGCGGGTTCGCGATCGTTCGCGACGACCCGGCGGCTGCGCGGGACAATTCCAAAACCGACTATATTTTTTCCGGAAGCGTTCGGCGGACCGGAAATGTCGTCGACGCCAGCGTGCAGCTCGTTTCCAAACGAGATGGCAGGATCGCATTCTCGCACGACTTCAGCGCGCCGATTGATCGAGCAGGCGACCTCGCGGATCGGATTGGCGCGACGGCGGCGGCCGAACTGGCATGGACCGGCGCGGAGATGGTGCTGGATCCGCGCGAGCATCTGGACCCTCAGGTCGCGAACGAGCTGATGACCTCGATCAATCTGACCAACGAGGAAGGGCAGAGCATTCGCGCCTATCAGATGGCGCGACACGCAGCGGCGATGGCGCCCGACGCCGCGATCGCACAGCTAACGCTGGCGGTTCAAACTGGCTTTTCGATCTCGGCCATTCCGCGCGAAGAAAGACCCGAGGCCATTGCCGTCGCGAGGCGGTCGGCCGCTCGCGCCCGCGCTCTCGCTCCCGAGTTCGGCGACGTTTACCTCACTCGCTGCCTTCTTCGCAGCCCCGTGCGACTGTCCGAGTGCGAGGCAGACGGCCGCCACGGGCTCGAGGTGGACCCTCGTTCGTCCTTCGTCCCCGGCTTTCTCAGCGACATACTCTACGCCGCGGGGAGGGAGGACGAATCGCTCGAACTCGCTAGCCAGGCGTGGGCCAACGATCCGTACAAGTCGGCGAAGCTGGCACGAATGGTGCAGATGCTGGAGCTTACGGGCGACCGGGCTGGCGCCGACCGCTACTTCAAGGAAGCCGTCCGCCTCTGGCCCGATACATATAGACCACGCGCGGGACGTTTGCTGGGACTTGCCGTGCGGGGGGATTACGACGCGATGGAAGCGTTCGTCGATCCAGCGATTGACGCTGAAAAGGTCGATAAGGTCCGTCTCTCAGCCCTGAATTCAGCTCGACGCAAGCGCGATCTCGCTGCCGCCGAGCAAGCATGTGCCGGGAATAGTCTTCGATATTTGAACAAGGTCGTATGCATGACCGTCCTGGCCGATCTCGGAGACAACGACGGGTCGTTTGCGATCGCCTCAGACTTCTTTCCGGTGTTGGGCGCAGCTAAGAGTGTGAACGAGGATGCCTTTTGGTTGGATCATCCGGACGGATATGACACCGCCCTGCTTACCGGCCCGGCAGCACGCGCGATGCGCACCGACCCGCGCTTCCTCAATCTCGCAGACAGACTTGGCCTGCTTGCCTATTGGCGCAGCCATCCGCTTCCGGACTTTTGCGTGAAGGCTCACGAGCCGGTTTGTAGCCGGATCCGCGGCAACTTCAGCTAGGCATAAAGAAAAGAGCCCCGCCATCGCTGGCGGGGCCCGCTTAGTGCGACTGAGACAAGCCTATTCGTCGTCGCCGGTCAGGAAGGCCGGCGCAAACTCAGGTGCCGGACCGTCGTCGCCGCCACCTTCGCGATCGCGACGGGGGCCACGATCACCGCGGTCACCGCGCGGTCCGCGGTCATCACGGTCGCCACGCGGTCCGCGAGGACCCCGGTCGTCGCGATCCCGGCGCGGGCCGCGATCGCGATCACGGCCGCCACCACGGTGTCGGTCACCGCGCGGACCACGGTCGCCACCCTCACGCGGTTCGCGCGGCGGGCGGGTGTCTTCCAGTTCGGCGCCAGTTTCCTGATCGACCAGGCGCATCGAGAGACGCACCTTGCCGCGCGGATCGACTTCGAGGAGCTTGACCTTCACTTCCTGGCCTTCGCTCAGGACATCCCGGACGTTCTCCACCCGCTCGTTCTTGATCTCCGAGACGTGAACCAAGCCGTCCTTGCCCGGCATGAAGGTTACGAACGCGCCGAAATCGACGATGCTCGCCACCTTGCCGGTGTAGATGGTGCCAACCTCCGGCTCTGCGACGATGCCGCGGATCCAGTTGCGGGCAGCCTCGATCTGCGAGAGGTCCGAGGAGCTGATCTTGATCACGCCCTCATCGTCGATGTCGACCTTAGCGCCGGTCGTTGCGACGATCTCGCGGATGACCTTACCGCCGGTGCCGATGACTTCGCGGATCTTGTCCTTCGGGATCGACATCGTTTCGATGCGCGGCGCATGAGCGCTGAGCTCAGTACGGGTGTGGTCGAGCGCCTTGGCCATTTCCCCGAGGATGTGTGCACGGCCGTCCTTCGCCTGTGCGAGAGCGGTCTTCATGATCTCCTCGGTGATTCCGGCGACCTTGATGTCCATCTGGAGCGAGGTGACGCCGTCGGACGTACCCGCGACCTTGAAGTCCATGTCGCCGAGGTGATCTTCGTCGCCCAGGATGTCGCTGATCACGGCGAAATCCTTGCCTTCGAGAATCAGGCCCATCGCGATGCCCGCGACCGGGCGCTTCAGCGGAACGCCGGCGTCCATCAGGCTGAGCGAGCCGCCGCAAACCGTCGCCATCGACGAGGAGCCGTTGCTCTCCGTGATGTCGGACAGAACACGGATCGTGTACGGGAACTCTTCCATCGACGGCAGCATCGGGTGAAGCGCGCGCCAGGCAAGCTTGCCGTGACCGACTTCACGCCGTCCCGGAGCGCCGAAGCGTCCGACCTCACCGACCGAATATGGCGGGAAGTTATAGTGCAGCATGAAGCGCTGGTAGGAGAGACCCTCGAGACCATCGATCATCTGCTCGGCATCTTTGGTGCCGAGCGTCGTGGTGACGATCGCCTGAGTCTCGCCGCGGGTGAACAGCGCCGAGCCGTGCGTGCGCGGCAGGAAGCCCACCATGCTTTCGATCGGGCGAACCGTCTTGGTGTCGCGGCCGTCGATGCGGCGGCCTTCCTTGAGGATCGCGCCGCGGACGATGTCCGCTTCCAGACTCTTCACGAGCTTGGCGGCAACGAGCTGCTCCTGCGGCTCAGCTTCGGCGAAGGCTTCCTTGGCCTTTTCGCGAGCGGCATTGAGCGCTGCTGAGCGCTCCGACTTGTTGGTCAGGCGATAAGCGGCGTCGATATCGGCGCCGACGAGATCCTTGAGCTTGGCCTTGACCGCAGCCTTGTCCTCGGCCTTCGCGAGCTCCCACGGGTCCTTGGCGGCCTTCTCAGCGAGGCTGATGATTGCGTTGCAGACCTTCTGGCTGGCTTCGTGACCGAACATGACGGCGCCGAGCATGACCTCTTCCGACAGCTCCTGAGCTTCGGACTCCACCATCATCACCGCGGTGGGCGTGCCGGCCATGACGAGGTCCAGCGCGCTATCGGCCTGCTCTGCCTGGCTCGGATTGAGGAGGTAAGCGCCGTCCTTATAGCCGACGCGGGCGGCACCGATCGGCCCCATGAAGGGGACGCCGGAGATGGTCAGCGCAGCCGAAGCGGCGATCATCGCCAGAATGTCAGGCTCGTTCTCGCCGTCGTAAGAGAGGACCTGCGCGATCACCAGGACTTCGTTGTAGAAGCCTTCCGGGAACAGCGGGCGGATCGGGCGATCGATCAGGCGGCTGGTCAGCGTCTCTTTCTCGGTCGCGCCGCGCTCACGCTTGAAGAAGCCGCCTGGGATACGCCCGGCGGCAGAGAACTTTTCCTGGTAGTGAACGGTCAGCGGGAAGAAATCCTGGCCCGGCTTGACCGACTTGGCGGCAGTGACCGCACAAAGCACCACGGTTTCGCCGAGGGTCGCGAGCACCGCGCCGTCGGCCTGACGGGCAATGCGGCCCGTTTCGAGCTTGAGGGTCTTTCCACCGAGCTCGATTTCGACAGTTTTGATATTGAACATTTGCTTTCCTTTGACCCGCTGGCCGGATGCCGGCGGGGGCAGCTAGTGGACGGACTTTCCGGTCCGTCAGCGGCTTGGGGCGTTCGTTCCTGCCCCTATGAACGCCCCGCCGAATTGCGGGACTGAACATATGCGAAGCGGCCCACGAAGGGCCGCTCAATGATTTACTTCCTGAGGCCGAGCTTGGCGATCAGGTCGGTGTAGCGCGTCTCGTCCTTGCGGCGGAGATAGTCGAGCAGCGAGCGGCGCTGGTTGACCAGCATCAGCAGCCCGCGGCGCGAATGGTTGTCCTTCGCATGGGACTTGAAGTGCTGGGTGAGGTTGTTGATGCGCTCGGTCAGGATCGCGACCTGGACCTCGGGAGATCCGGTGTCGCCCTTGCCCTGGGCATGTTCCTTAATCAGCGCCTGCTTGCGCTCCGCGGTAATCGACATCGTTTCACTCCTATTCTTCTTAAAGGTTGAACCCCCGGACGACCCTGAGGCCGTCGGCCGTTGCTTCGACCAGCGCGACCGGAGTGGACTCCGACGTCGCCAGCTGAAGCCCCGGCTGTGCGGGGAACCCGGTCAAGCGCTGTCCATGACGGAGCAGCTGTGCCTGATCGGGGGTGACGGGGAGGGCCGGGATGTCGTCCAGCGCCGCCACAAGCGGCAATACCGTCCTCGTCAGTGCGCGCGCCTTAGCGGCTTCCTCCAGAAAGTCCAGTGAAATGGCTTGTTGGATCCCGAACGGACCGGCCCGCGTGCGCCTCAGATAGGAAACGTGGCCCAC
>DASUZY010000115.1:0-3361 GCA_036376635.1 Sphingomicrobium sp. | reverse complement strand
CGAAGAACCCGTACGGCGGCACCTATACGAGGCCGACGTTCGGCAGCCCGAGCTTCAATTGCACCTACTGCTCGTCGAACCAGTCCCAATCCACCGACAGCGACCCCAATTGAGTCTCGCGACAGCGACCCCAATTGAGTCTCGGGAAGACGCTGGTCGGTTGGGGAGTCGGGCTCGAATGATCGAGCAGGAGTAGATGGGCATCGGCACAACGGCCGTTCCTTCGTCGCGATCTCCATTGATGATGACCCGCAGGGGTCATCACCATCTCCGGCGGTTATCCGGGGCCCTGCGGGCCAAGATCGAGCCAGGCCAGCGAAATGGACTTTCCAGTCAGTGCGGGCGTTCCCGGGCGTCCAGCTTTCGGAGGTCAAATTCGCTTCGGACCGAAAGACCGCCAGCCGATGTGGAGCATGAAGGCAACGGCGATCATTCAGCCGATGATGATCTTGAGAAAATCCGGCTCAGCTGAGGGGGCAACTCCAATTCTGACCAGGTTAGAGGCGGCCCGGCGCTTCGCTCGCGATGAAGATCCTGGACGAGAGTTGCGCAGGCGTCATGGCCTGGCAGTTGCCCGCCACGGTGCGGTATCTGCTGTATCGACCACGTGTTTCCATCGGGATCCCTGGAGAAGAGGAATGCGCCCCACGGAAAGTCATGCACTTCTGTTCCGCCCGCTGCGGGGGATTGGGAGCGCTCGACCCGCACTTACATCCAAAATGGTGGAGACGGCCGCTAAGACTTAAGTGTTGGTCACTAAGCAGCGTCCAGTGATGGAAACCCGGTGGCCGCCATTGTCCCTTCAGGATCGAGCATCGGATGCGCGCGGAGAACAGCGCCTCAGCCTGTATCTGGCGGCCTCGCTATATTGCGACGGCGTCTCTCATGCCGTGAAGATCAGGAACATCTCTGCCGCCGGTGCTCTGCTGGACTCCACGGCTGCCTTCACGGTTGGAGCGCTTGTCCAGCTGGTGCGGGGCCCATTGATCGTTCACGCGCTTGTCGCCTGGACGACCGACCAACGATGCGGGATCAAATTCTCAGGTACTATCGACGTCCAAAGATGGTGCGAACCGCCGAGCAACCCGGAGCAGGACAGGGTCGATGAGATCGTCCGCGTCGTAAAGGCCGGCGCCGTGCCGTTACCGGTCCCGATGCCAGGCGATTCACCGGCGGCGGCGGAGGGCTTCTCGACGGATCTTCGGCGTGTTGCGCAATTGCTCGGGCAGCTTGAGGACCGGCTTGCCAGCGACTGCATCATCGTCGCCCAGTATCCAACGGAGCTGCAGAATCTGGACATCGCCATGCAGCTGACCCACGCGCTTGAAGCGATCGGTCAGGCTCGGGGCGGACCAAGCCCGGCCAAACTCGCAAATCTGCGCAACAGTGCCGATCAGGCTTTGCGTCGCGGGGCTGGCCACTTCTGATGGCGTTCGAGGGAGGGCAGGCCTTCGCCCGGCTACCGCGAAACCAGCGCCACGAGCGTGATGAGGATCGGCGGGCCGGCGGCGATCCGGCGATCATCGCCGGGCGATTCTCGACCGCGGCAAGGTGAGCTGGCCACACCCGGGATCGTCATGAAGCTCGGGCCTTCCCTCGAAGGCCGGGCACGAGCCACCGCCGGTCCCCCAGCCTAGCCGAAGTCGACGTCCGTCAGAGTGCGCCTGATATAAGCCGCTGCCCCCGCAATCGCTTCGACGCTGTTCAAGCCATTCGGTCCTCCGCTGAGGTGGGGAATCAGCGCGACAGGCACGAGTCCGCTGGACCCGACATGCACCCGCTTCGTGTGGCCATTGACCTGGAAGAGATGAGCCGGCGGAGCACAAGGCGTAGCCGTGACCGCGAGATAGTCCGCGACATGCGTCAGACCGGTGCAGATGATGAGCCTGGGCAAGCACTCCGCGATCCAGCTCGCGACGATCGGAAAGCGGGTCGCGCGCATCCATTGCTGGTAAGCAGCCTTGTCGTCAAAGCCGGTGGCCCGCCTGTCCTGGTCGCCCCATTCGCCCAGATTGTTGCAGGGCACCGGGAACAAATTGCCCTTGAAGTACCCCCCGGATCCGCGTTCAAACGGTCGGTATCGACAAGCAAATTCCCTGTAGTCTTCCGGCGGGTGGCCTTTTAGCGCGGCCAGCAATTTGAACGCATTGCGGTTGAAGGGCATCGTCTGCTGTAGCTCGACCGAGTAGTTCGCGAATTCCTCGTCGGATCGCTCGGTGCCAGCCTGGTCTTCGATCTGGTCCTGGACGGACCAGCCGGGCTCCAGGCCAAGGAGCCAGATCGAACGCTGGGACGGAGAGCCGCAATCGCCGCCGTCGCATGTCTCGGGAAAGTTGGACCGGTCGGCCATTCGCGCGCGGAACGCCGAAGCCGCTGTGGATATCTGCACGGTGCGAGCTTCTAGAATTTCAGCGCTTCAGTTGCAGCGTCTCGCGGCTTCTGGTTGAGCTTTTCGGACTCCGCCCAACAGATGCGGAAGTCCAGCATCTTCAAATCCAGGGCGACGCCATTCCCGTAGGTCGTCACCAGTGCGCTCATCCGGTTGGACGTGAACGCGTGAACCTCGCCAGTCGTATACCGGACCGGCTCGGTCAGCTCCCACCATAAGTTGTCCGGGGTCCCCTGGCCTCGGCCATATTTCGCAAACAGCCTTGCATCGAGTGCGTCCAGGAATGTCTTGTCAACGATGAATTGGCCCAGCGTCTGGGTCGTCTCAATGAAGTAGATGGCGCCCGACGGGCAGACTTCGAAGGTCAGGTCGATATTGCCGAGCTTGCCCTGAATTTGATTGCCCTGACGGAAGGTCGGCGTGAAGCGCTTGACCGCGTCCCGGATGTTCATCCCGAGCGCAAAGCCGTCGATGTCACGCGCCCTGGTGGCGCTGAGCCCGGGATGCACTGCACCGACCGGGTTGCCGGCCAGGGCCGGAGAGCCCCCAAGCGCAAAAAGTGCGACTGCAGCAAATATGGAACGCATTTCGTGGCCTCCGGCGGTAGCTAGTAGCGCGCGAGAGCTAACGAGCGATTAGCGGGCCGCGAGAGTCAGCGGACCAGCGCCTCGCGGCAGGCGCGGCGAGGCGTCGATTGCAGTCTCCGGCCTCGCTGAGACCGGGAGTGCGGAAATCTTGGGAGCGGACGTTCATTCGGGCGACATCGCTCAATCGCGGAAGCAGTCCACGCGGCATCACATCGCATGCGGGTCGAATTTTAGCGATTGAAAAGGGGCCGTGGAAGTGGTGCCGCAACATTGATGGTCAATTCGCGTTTACACGTTTGTCAGTGAGCCTTGAGGATGTTGTCTTGTGAATGAGGCACGATTTCCATGGCGCCCGTCGGAGCCGGTAACGCTGACCGAAGACCAC
>DASUZY010000114.1:0-24729 GCA_036376635.1 Sphingomicrobium sp. | reverse complement strand
GCCGATCGTCACCTTTACCGTTGCGTTGATCGTCTGGGCGGTTGTCCCGTTCCAGGCGGGGGTCGTGTTGGCGGACGTCAATGTTGGCCTGCTCTACGTTCTCGCGGCGAGTTCGCTCGGCGTGTACGGCGTGATCGTCGCCGGCTGGGCGTCCAACTCCAAGTATCCGTTCTTCTCGGCCCTGCGCGCAGCGGCGCAGATGGTGAGCTACGAGGTTTCGATCGGCTTCGTGCTGATCACGGTCGTGCTCTACGCGGGCACCTTCAACCTCAGCAGCATCGTCGTCCAGCAGACCGGCTTCGGGCTCGGCATTTTCAACGGCTTCGGCTTCAACCTTTTGCTGTTCCCGATGTGGGTGGTGTTCTTCATCAGCTCGATGGCCGAGACCTTCCGCACCCCGTTCGACCTGGTGGAGGCGGAGAGCGAGCTCGTTGCCGGTCACCAGACCGAATATTCCTCGATGAGCTTCGCGCTCTTCTGGCTCGGCGAATATGCCAATGTCATCCTGATGTGCGCGCTCAACGCCATCCTGTTCTGGGGTGGCTGGCTGCCGCCAGTGAACTGGGCGCCGCTTTACTACGTCCCCGGCATCATCTGGCTGCTGCTCAAGATGGGCTTTTTCTTCTTCTGCTTCGGCTGGGTTAAGGCGACGGTGCCGCGCTATCGCTACGACCAGCTGATGCGGCTCGGCTGGAAGATCTTCCTGCCGCTCTCGCTCCTGTTCGTCGTTCTTGTATCCGGATGGCTGATGCTGACCCGTTATGGAGGGCCCGCGGCATGATTACCCGCACCCTCAAAGCCTTCACGCTCTGGGAATTCCTCAAGGCGCACGCGCTGACGCTGAAGTATTTCTTCAAGCCCAAGGCGACCATCAACTATCCGTACGAGAAGACGCCGCAGAGCCCGCGTTTCCGGGGCGAGCATGCGCTGCGCCGCTATCCCAACGGCGAAGAGCGCTGCATCGCCTGCAAGCTGTGCGAGGCGATCTGCCCCGCGCTGGCCATCACCATCGAGGCCGAGCCGCGCGAGGACGGCAGCCGCCGCACCACCCGCTACGACATCGACATGGTGAAGTGCATCTATTGCGGGCTGTGCCAGGAAGCATGCCCGGTCGATGCCATCGTCGAAGGGCCGAACCTCGAATTTGCGACCGAAACGCGGGAAGAGTTGCTCTACGACAAGGCGAAACTGCTCGCGAACGGTGACAAGTGGGAGCAGGCAATCGCCGCGAACCTTGCCGCCGATGCACCCTACCGATAAGCGCGCCGCAACAGGGTCCCCAGCTTGATCGCAACCATCGCCTTTTACCTGTTCGCGTTCTTCACCATCGCGTCTGCGATGCTAGTGATTTTCGCGCGCAACCCAGTCCACAGCGTGCTGTGGCTGATCGTCGCATTCTTCAACGCGGCGGGGCTGATGCTGCTCGTCGGTGCTGAGTTCATCGCCATGCTGGTGGTGATCGTCTATGTCGGTGCGGTCGCCGTCCTGTTCCTGTTCGTCGTGATGATGCTCGACATCGACTTTGCATCGCTGCGCACCGGTTTCACCCGCAACCTGCCATTCGGTCTCATCATCGCGCTGGTGCTGCTCGCCGAAACGATTCTCGCGGTGAGCGCCTATCAGGCCGGGCCGGCGTTCAATGGCCGTGAAATCCCGGCGGCGAAGGTGCCGAACATCGTCGCCCTCGGACAGCTTCTTTACAGCCGCTATCTGTTCGCGTTCGAGATCGCGGGCCTGATCCTGCTGGTAGCGATGATCGGCGCGATCGTGCTGACCCACCGCGGCCGAAGCGACACCCGGCCGCAGAAGGTCTGGAAGCAAGTCGCTCGTCGTCCCGATGAGGCGATCAAGATGATCGATCCCGGCGTAGGCGAGGGGATGAAGCTGTGATCGGTCTCGCCCATTACCTCACTGTCGCCGCGATCCTGTTCACGATCGGCGTGCTCGGCATCTTCCTCAACCGCCGGAACGTCATCCTGATGCTGATGGCGATCGAGCTGATCCTGCTCGCCGTAAACATCAATCTGGTCGCGTTCTCGGCGTATCTTGGCGACCTGACCGGGCAGGTGCTGGCGATGTTTGTCCTCACCGTCGCCGCTGCAGAAGCCGCGATCGGCCTCGCCATCCTGGTCATCTTCTTCCGCCGACGCGGAACCATCGCGGTTGATGCCGCTGATAGGATGCGCGGCTGATGCACCCAGTACTTTTCATCGTCTTCCTGCCGCTTTTGGCAGCGATCGTTGCCGGCTTGTTCGGCCGCTGGATTGGGAAGACGGCCGCAAAGGTGATCACCACCGGCGCCCTGTTCGTCGGCGCGTTCCTGAGCTGGCCGATCTTCTTCTCCTATATCAATGGCGGCGCCGGGCCGGTCGTCGTGCCGGTGCTGAACTGGATTCAGTCAGGCACGCTGACGGTCGACTGGGCGCTCCGGGTCGACAGCTTGACTGCGGTGATGCTGGTCGTCGTGACCACCGTGTCGAGCCTCGTTCACCTGTACAGCTGGGGCTACATGGAGGAGGACCCGAGCCAGGCTCGCTTCTTCGCATATTTGTCGCTGTTCAGCTTCGCGATGCTGATGCTGGTCACTGCGGACAGCCTGGTTCAGATGTTCTTCGGCTGGGAAGGGGTGGGACTGGCGTCTTATCTGCTCATCGGCTTCTGGTACCATAAGCCGTCCGCCAATGCCGCGGCGCTGAAGGCCTTTGTCGTCAACCGCGTCGGCGATTTCGGATTCAGTTTGGGCATCTTCGGCACTTTCCTGGTGTTCGGCACAGTCTCAATTCCGGCCATTCTGCATGCGGCGCCGGGCATGGCTGGTTCGACGATAGGTTTCGCCGGAATGCGGGTCGACACGATGACCTTGCTGTGCCTGCTCCTGTTCGTCGGCGCGATGGGCAAGTCAGCGCAGCTGCCGCTCCACACCTGGTTGCCGGACGCGATGGAAGGGCCGACTCCGGTCAGCGCGCTCATCCACGCCGCGACTATGGTCACGGCCGGCGTCTTCATGGTCTGCCGTCTGTCGCCGATGTTCGAGACTTCGCCGACGGCGATGCACGTCGTGACCTGGGTGGGGGCGATTACCTGCTTCTTCGCGGCCACCGTTGGCTGTGCCCAAAACGACATCAAGCGGGTGATCGCTTATTCGACTTGCTCGCAGCTCGGCTACATGTTCTTTGCGGCGGGTTCGGGTGCGTACGGGGCGGCAATGTTCCACCTGTTCACGCATGCCTTTTTCAAGGCGCTACTGTTCCTCGCCGCGGGCAGCGTGATCCATGCGATGCACCATGAGCAGGACATGCGTTTCTATGGCGGGCTCAGGAAGCAAATTCCGATCACCTTCTGGGTGATGATGATCGGTACGCTGGCGATTACCGGCGTCGGTGTTGATGCGGCGGGCGGCATCGGCTTTGCCGGATTCTGGTCGAAGGATGCGATCATTGAATCGGCGTGGGCGAACGGTTCGGCATCGGGAACCATCGCCTTCTGGATCGGCGTTCTGGTTGCACTTCTGACGAGCTTCTACAGCTGGCGGCTCATCTTCCTGACCTTCTTCGGCGCGCCGCGCTGGGCGGCCTCCGAACACATCCAGCATGCGCTTCATGGCGATCACGCTGATCATCCTGACGAAGAGCATGGGGACAGCGCGCACGACCCGCACCACGTTGTCACCGGGTCCGGCGGATATCACCCCCACGAAAGCCCGCTGAACATGCTCGTGCCAATCTGTCTGCTGGCAATTGGTGCGCTATTCGCTGGCCAGTTCTTTCACGGCATTTTCATCGGTCCGGAGACTGCGCCGCACTATTGGCAAGGTATTATTGCCTTCAGCCGGGAGCTTGCCGAAGCCGCGGAGACATCGGCCCTGTGGGTCAAGCTGTCGCCGACGGTCGCGATGCTGCTTGGTCTGTGGATCGCGTGGAACAATTATGTTCGGGCGCCGGGCTCTGCCGACCGGTTCGTCGCGACCTTCCCGGGCATCTACAAGTTCGTCGCCAACAAATGGTATTTCGACGAGCTTTACGACTTCCTGTTTGTCCGTCCCGCGATGTGGCTTGGCAGACTGTTCTGGCACGGCGGTGACGAGGGGACGATCGATCGTTTCGGCCCGCATGGCGCTGCATATGCGGTAAGCGTGGGTAACCGCGTCACTTATCGCCTGCAGTCCGGGTACCTCTACTCATACGCACTGGTAATGCTTCTCGGCCTGATCGGCGCGGCGAGCTGGGCGATATGGTGGGCGGCTAAATGACGGGTTTGCCCTTGCTCAGTCTGCTGATCATTGTTCCGCTGCTGGCGGGCGTACTGTGCCTGTTCGCGAAGGCGGAAGGCGCACGCTGGATCGCGCTCATTGGAACGCTGATCGACCTTGCGCTTAGCGTCTACCTCTGGGCGGCATACAACCCCGACGGCGCGCAATGGCAGTTCGTCGAGAAATATCCGATCGGCGGCGGGGTCAATTTTGCGCTGGGGATCGACGGCATCGCAATGCTGCTGATTGCCCTGACCGCATTCCTGATGCCGATCTGCATCGGCGCGAGCTGGCGCTCGATCGAGAAGCGCGTCCCTGAATATATGGCCTACTTCCTGCTGATGGAGGCGCTCATCATGGGCTCCTTCGCCGCGCAGGACCTGTTCCTGTTCTATATCTTCTTCGAAGGCGGCCTGATCCCGATGTACCTGATCATCGGCATCTGGGGCGGTGTCGAGCGGATCAAGGCCAGCTACAAATTCTTCCTCTACACCTTCTTCGGCTCGGTGCTGATGTTGGTTGCCATGATCTACATGGTCAGCGTCGCCCACACGACCTCCATCCCGGCCCTGATGGCTTACAATTTCCCGGCGGACGTCCAGCGCTGGCTCTGGCTCGCCTTCTTCGCGAGCTTCGCGGTCAAGATGCCGATGTGGCCGGTCCATACCTGGCTTCCCGATGCGCACGTCCAGGCGCCGACTGCGGGCTCGGTGATCCTTGCCGGCGTGCTGCTCAAGCTCGGCGGCTACGGTTTCATCCGTTTCTCGCTGCCGATGTTTCCCGACGGCTCGCTCTATTTCGTGCCTTTGGTTTTCGTTCTCTCCGGAATTGCCGTCGTCTACACGAGCCTCGTGGCGCTTGTGCAGCGCGACATGAAGAAGCTCATTGCATACTCGTCGGTAGCCCACATGGCGTTCGTCACTTTCGGTCTGTTCGCAATGAACCGGCAGGGCATCGAGGGCGCGATGTTGGTGATGCTGGGCCACGGCCTCGTTTCCGGCGCACTCTTCCTGTGCGTGGGCGTCGTTTATGACCGGCTTCATACCCGGGAGATCGACCGGTACGGCGGTCTCGCAAACAACATGCCCGGATATGCCCTGCTGTTCATGGTGTTCACGATGGCCAGCGTCGGCCTTCCCGCCACCAGCAATTTCGTCGGCGAGTTCCTGAGCCTGGTCGGCACCTATCGCGCCTCCAGCTGGGCGGCGATCGTCGCGACTACCGGGATCATCCTGGGCGCGGCCTACATGCTCTATCTTTACTGGCGCATCTGCTTCGGCGTGGCTCGAACCTCCGAAGCCGCGGCCATGACGGATCTCGATGCCCGCGAGTGGTGGCTGCTGGCGCCGATCGCTGTCGCGGTGTTCTGGATGGGTATTTATCCCGAAAGCTTCATCCGGCCGATGCGCAACGATGTCGGGCGCTTGCTCACCCGCCTCGAGCGCGTTGCGCCCGAGGGGGATTCGCACATTGTGGTCCCGACGATGGCGAACGGAATGCACAGGGATATGGGAGCAATGCATTGACCGGCCGCTTCGCCGCGCTTCTGCCGGAGCTGATCCTCTCGGTTGGCGGTACCATCCTGATGATGGTTGCCGCGTTTACCGGGCGTCGCGGCTCGTCACTGGTCAGCTGGCTGGCGGTCGCCCTGCTTGTCGTTGCGACTGTTGCCCTGGTTGGTGCGCCTTCGCACGCTGGCCCTGTCTTTGATGGTCTCGTCACCGAGGACCTGTTCGCGAGCTTCGGCAAGGCGATCATGTTCCCTGCTGCAGCCGTGGCGATCATCGCCGCGCAGGGATGGTTCGACCAGGACAGCGAACATGCGTCCGAATATTCGGTGCTCATCGTGTTCGCCACCGTTGGCATGGCGGTAATGGTATCAGCGACGAGCCTGGCGTCCCTCTACGTTGGGCTGGAGCTGAACAGTCTCGCGGGCTACGTCCTTGCTTCCTACCAGCGCAAGGATGAGCGCTCCGCCGAAGCCGGGCTCAAATATTTCGTTCTGGGGGCGCTTGCGAGCGGGATCCTGCTTTACGGAATTTCGCTGCTCTATGGATTTACCGGAACGCTGAACTTCACGGGCATTGCCGCGGCATTCGGCCGTGGCGCGCCTACGCTTGGCATGCTGTTCGGACTCGTGTTCGTCCTTGCCGGTCTCGCCTTCAAGGCGAGCGCGGTTCCGTTCCACATGTGGACGCCGGACGTGTACGAAGGGGCGCCCACGCCGGTCACTACCTTCTTTGCCTCGGCCCCGAAAGTCGCCTCGGTTTTGCTCGCAACGCGGGTGTGCGTCGAGGCGCTCGGCCCCGCGACCGACGCCTGGCGGCAGATTGTCATTTGCTCCGCGCTGCTGTCGATCTTTATCGGCGCCATCGCAGCTTACGGTCAGACGAACATAAAGCGGCTGCTCGCTTATTCTTCGATCAACAATGTTGGCTTCGCGATGGTCGGGCTTGCCGCAGGCGGGACGCAGGGGGCATCTGCGGTTCTGTTTTACATGGCGGTCTACGTCGTGATGACCATCGGCGCCTTCCTTTGCGTGTTGTGGATGCGGGACGCGGATGGCGAGCCGGTCGAAACGATCGCGAGCCTTTCCGGACTTTCCCAGACGAACCCGCGCATGGCGGCGGCCTTTGCAATCTTCATGTTCAGTCTGGCGGGGGTGCCGCCATTGTTCGGCTTCTGGCCGAAGCTTCTGGTATTCACGGCCGCGCTTCAGCAGGGTTATGTTGCGTTTGCCGTCGCCGGCTTCGTCGGAGCCGTGATCGGTGCCTATTACTATCTGAAGATCGTCAAGGTTATGTACATGGATGAACCGGCCGCGCCCTATGCTCGGCCGCGACAGCCATTGCAGGGCTTGCTGATCCTGTTGGCAGCCCTATTCGTCTCGCCCCTCGGCTATTTGCTCATCGGGCCGCTCAGCTCATTTACTGATCGAGCCGCAGGAAGCCTTTTCTGACACGTATCCGGATCGTCGAGCACACTGGTTCGACCAATGCCGACCTCATCGCTGACGGATCCGCAGGTGAGGGTGACTGGCTCATCGCACTCGAACAGCTGGCCGGGCGCGGCAGGCAGGGCCGCACCTGGGTTTCCCCGCCCGGCAACTTTTACGGCAGTACGCTGGTCGAGCTCAGTCCGAACGACCCGCTGGCCCAGACCCTCTCGCTCGTAGCAGGGCTTGCTCTGATCGAGGCCGTCGATGTTGGCGCGGAGAAGGAGAATCAGCCGTTGATGCTGAAATGGCCCAACGATCTTATGCTCGATGGCAACAAGCTCGCCGGAATATTGCTCGAGCGCAGCGGCGACCGGGTGGCGATTGGCTTTGGCGTCAACCTGGCGAGTGCGCCGGAGCTGCCACAGAGACAGGCCGCTTCGCTCGGCGGCCGAATCCTCCCGGAAGCCTTTGCTCCTTTACTCGCCGGCAGTTTCGCACGGCTGCTGGAGCTCTGGCGTACGAGCGAACCGGCACTGCTGGCCAAGGCCTGGCAGGCGCGAGCTCATCCGCCTGGCACTGCATTGTCGGTACATATTAGTGGCGAGGAGACCATCTCCGGGCGTTTCGACGGACTGGAGCTCGACGGCGCGCTTCGCTTGCGCGGCGAAGATGGCTCCGTCGAGATTGTTCGGGCCGGGGACGTCGAGTTGTGAACGGCAGTCGACGGGGTTAGGGCGCGGCCATGATCCTCGCCATCGATGCCGGGAATACCAATGTCGTCTTCGCGCTCGTGGACGGCAGCGAGATCAAGGCGCGATGGCGGATTGCCACCGATGCTCGCCGCACTGCCGACCAATATTCTGTCTGGCTTCACCAGCTGCTCGAACTTGAAGGTTTTTCGCGCGATCAGATCGACGGTGTGATCATCGGGACGGTGGTGCCGCGTGCCTTGCATAACCTCGAGGTGCTGTCGGAGAAGTATTTCCGAAAGAAGCCGCTGATCGCGGGACAGGGCACAGCGTCCTGGCCGCTGCAGCTTGATGTTGACGAGCCGGAAAACGTCGGTGCGGACCGGGCGCTGAACGCTATCGCCGCGCATGCCAAATATGAGGGCGACCTGCTGGTCATCGATTTCGGCACGGCGACGACCTTTGACCTGGTTACTTCGACCGGCGCCTACGCCGGCGGAGTCATCGCGCCGGGCATCAACCTCTCGCTGGACGCGCTGGTCAACGCAGCAGCGAAGCTCCCGCGCATTGCGATCGAGGCGCCGGAGACGGACAGCGTCATCGGACGAACGACGCAGAGCCAGATGCTGATCGGCATCTACTGGGGCTACATAGCGATGATCGAGGGGCTTGCCGATCGGACCAAGCGAGAGCTGGGTCGCCCCGTCAAGGTGATCGCCACCGGTGGCTTGGCGGCGCTGTTCGACAAGCACACGAAGGCTTTTGACGCGATTGAACCCGATCTTACCGTCCAGGGGTTGAGCCTGTTGTACGATATGGCAGTGCGCGGCGCTCGATGATTCCCGGAGAAGAACTGCTGTTCGTCGCGCTGGGCGGCTCGGGCGAGATTGGCATGAACGTCAACCTCTACGGCTGCCGCGGCCAGTGGATCATGGTCGACCTCGGCCTCACGTTCGCCGATCCCAGCTATCCTGGAGTTGAACTGATCCTGCCCGATCTCGAATTCATCGAGGGCCAGCAGGAGCGTCTGGCGGGCATTGTGCTCACTCACGGACATGAGGATCATATCGGTGCGCTGCCGTACCTGGCGGAGGAGTTGAAGGCGCCGTTGTTCGCGACTCCCTTCACCGCGGGCCTAATCGCTGGCAAGCTGGAAGAGGAGGGGCTCACCGGTCAGGTGAATCTTAACATCGTCGAGCGCGGGGGATCGATCGAGCTGGGTCCGTTCCGAGTGACCTTCGTTGCGCTCTCCCACTCGATCCCCGAGGGCAACGGCGTGCTGATCGAAACACCGTTCGGGAATGTCTTCCACACCGGCGACTGGAAGATCGATGCGACGCCAGTGATCGGCGAAGCACCCAGCGTCGACACCCTCCGCGCAATTGGCGATGAGGGCGTGCTCGCCCTGGTCTGCGATTCCACTAACGTTTTCCAGGATTCGCCGTCGGGATCCGAGGAGAGCGTGCACGCCGGCCTTCTCGCCAAGGTCGCCGAGGCTAGGGGGCGTGTGCTCGTGACGACCTTTGCCTCGAATGCGGCCCGGCTTCAGACGATCGGCAGGGTCGGCGTCGAGACCGGGCGCAAAGTCTGCATCGCGGGCCGGTCGCTCGAGAGAATTCTTCGGGTTGCTCAGGCGACCGGCTATCTCAAGGATTTCCCGCCGCCGATCGGTTTCGACGAAGCAATGCGGCTACCCAAAAGCGAGGTGTTGATCATCGCCACCGGCGGACAAGGTGAACCACGGGCGGCCTTGGGCCGGGTCGCCGGAGGAACCCATGAGCTAAAGCTCAGCGAGGGTGACACCGTCATCTTCTCCTCGCGGATTATCCCGGGGAACGAGATCGCAATCGGCAGGATCATGAACCAGCTGTCGGATCTTGGCGTTCGGATCGTTACGGAGCGTCAGGCTCACGTCCATGTCTCCGGTCATCCGGGTCGGCCCGAGCTGATCGAGATGTACAATTGGGTGCGGCCGAAGATCGTCGTGCCCGTTCATGGGGAAGCTCGCCATCTCGCGGAGCATGCAAGGCTCGCGCTCAGCCATGGCGCGGACCATGCCATTGTTCAGAAAAATGGGGACGTGATCCGCCTCACGCCTGGTGAACCGAAGAAGATCGACGAGGTTCGGGTCGGCCAGCTTGTGCTCGACGGTGACATAATCCTGCCGGCCGGCGGTGCCACTATCACCGAGCGCCGTAGGATGGGTTATGGCGGGCTGATTACCGTGGCCGTTCCCATCGCAAATGCTGGCAAGCTTGCTGGGACACCGTTGGTTAAGCCGTTCGGCGTGCCGGTCGAGGAGGATCGCGACGACTTTATCGCTGATGCCACCGATGCAGCGACGCGAGCCTACAGCCCGGGGGGTGACGAGGACAAAGTCCGCGAAGCGGTGCGGTTGGCCGTGAGGCGCTGCGCTACCCTCTGGACTGGGAAGAAGCCGTTGGTCGATGTTACGCTCCTGCGAGTCGCGTAAGCCGATGGCATTCACCTCGATCGTTGCGATCTATTTCCTTTTCTTCGCCTTAAGTGCGTTCATCCTGCTGCCCTTCGGAGTCCGTACCGATGACGAAGCAGGAACGCCCAAAGTCGCAGGACAAGCGGAGAGCGCGCCTCATCGCTTCGATATCCGGCGCCACCTGGTGAAGGCGGCGATCCTCGCCGTGGTGTTATTCGCGATCTACTACGCGAATTGGACCTACGGCTGGGTCACTCCGGACGACCTGGACTTCTATCATCCGCGCTAAAGGTTAGCGGCGCTTGTCGATCGCCTGAGCGAGAGCGGCGTAAAGCTTGCCCATGTCCGACGACATCAGTGTCACCGCGATCATCCCGCCATCCCGCTCCGCGAGAACACGCCGAAGCATCGCTTCGAAGTCGTGGACGTAGCGGTTTACGGACCGCTGGAACTCCGCGTCGCTCTCGTAGTGAGCGCGTAGAGCCCGCGTTTCGCTTCCGCCGATCAGACGAACGGCGCGGCTGGTGAACACCCCGCGATTGCCCTTCAGGTACGAATCCCAGGCGCGCTCGTCGAACTCGTCGGTCAGGATCTTGCCGACGTCGATCGCTGCCGAGTGCATCGAATCCATGAGGAGCGCGACACGCTTGGCGAAAGCTTCGCTGTCCTTCTCGCGCTGATCTTTCTGCGTCTGTTCGATGTGAGCTTCGAGCGCCGAAGCGGTTTGCCCGAGCGTGATCATCTGGTGCGTCAGCCTGTCGGAAGCGGCCCTCGCCGAGTCCACAGCCTTCGCGGCGACTGCTTCAACGTCGCGCAATCGATCTTCGATGCTTTCGCGGATCACCCTTTCAAGCGCGGCGGCGGCCTGATCGGATAGCTTGCCGGCAGCTTCGGGGATGGCGGAGGCGATGGCTTCCCGGGCACGTTCAGCCGCGTGCCCAGCTGACTCCCTAACCTGTACCAGTGATGCGACCAGCGCCGGCCCGGTTTCAGCGCTGAGATTGGTGGCTTCCCGCTCGACCTGCGCCAGCATCGAAGCGAGCTCGGCGAGCTTCGACTGCGCGCCCTCAACGCCGCTGTCGACGCTTCCCAGCAGCGCTGCGAACCGCTCGTGCTGCTGACTTATCTCGCTCGACGTCGCGGCGAGACGGTCGCTCGCCTCGACCGTAGCATCGCGGAGCCACCCAATTTCGGGTTTCGTCTTCTCCGCAACCGCGGCGAGCCGGTCCGCGCTTCCCTGCGCTTCGCCGATTGCGACACCCACGCCTTCGCGGATCTCGTTCGACAGGCGCGAAATGCTTTCCCGAAGCGATGTCGTTCGCTCGGCAAGTGAACCGATGGCGCCGTCCTGCGTGCTTGCCTCAGCCGCCAATGTATCCAATTCTGCGCGGGCACGCGTCAGCGACTCGAGGAAGCGGTTGGCGCGCTCGTCGCCGTTGGCAGCGATTTCGCTGAAGCGCTGGTCGATGAGCGCCAGACCGCGATCGATCTCGGCGATCATTCGCTGCGAGGCGCGGTCCTGCTCTGCGACTCTCACCGACAGGCCCTCGATGGAGCTGTTCGCGTGATCGATGTTTGCGGCAAGCGATTCGGCGGCGTCGGCACCGGCCTTGCCGATGCCCGCCGTCGCCTGTGCGAGGAGTGCCGCTACGGCGGTCGATTGGGCGTCGATTCCAGCGCGGACCTGATCCAAGGTCGCCGAAGTCCGATCGAGCAGGACGTCCAAGGTTCCGGAATAGGCATGTTCCGCCTCGCCGACGCGTGCCGCCGCCGCAATTGCGGCGCTTTCGATCTCAGCCAATCTGGCCGCGAGTCGATCAGTGGCTTCGGCAACGAGCTGATCGGCAGTTCGGGTTTGATCGGCAAGCTCGCTGACCCGTTGACTGAATAGCGTCGTCTTCTCGCTCGATTCGCTTCCAACGGTCCGGATCTGATCGGCGAGCGCGCGGGCTGTCTGCTCCGCCTGGGGCAGATCGTGAAGCAGCACGCCGATATCATTTCTGGCCGCTTCCGCTGCCCGGTCGAGCGCTTCGCCATGCCGAAGAAGCTTCTCGCTGCTGTCGTCGAACTCGCGGGTGATTCCGCCAAGCTTGCCGGTTGCATCGTCGCCGAGCTGCATCAGGTGCTTGGCGATCATGCCGAGCTCTGAGCGGCTTTCCTGGATGCGTTGCGAAAGCACTTCGAGCAACGCTTCGAGGCTTCGCGCCTCACTCCGCATTGTAATCACTGACCGAGTGAATCGCTCGGCTTCCTTCCGGCGGGTGCGCCCGAAGATCAGCCATACAAGACCCATCAAAGCCAATGGCCCGGCAGCGACGGCGACCCACTGCGCGACCTGCGGCGAGCTTAGTGTCTGCCCTGACAAGGTCCGTCCCGCGGACCATGCGGTGAAGGCCAGCCAGAGCGCGCAGACGACGGTCAACGCAATCGCCAGCACCTGTCGGCCGCCGGTACCGCGCTCTTCGGCGCTTTGCTCGCGCCACTGCTCCTGATCGAACGACGGCTCGACGAAGTCGACGCTGCTGGAGAGGAGGTTGACCGGCTCGGCCAAGGGAGCCTCGGGAGTTGCCGATTCGGCGCGCTTCGGTGTGGGTGTCATCGCGAAAGGCAGTTTATCATCTTTGACGACGCACGAAAGCGATTAGAGAGAGACTTGTTGTACCGGGGAGGGAAGCGGCAGGAATGGCCGTCGGCGCGCTAATCGGCGCCTATCAGGAAGACGATACCGGGGCGCTTCGTGCTCTGCTGCCGCTCGCCGGAAGGACGCTGCTCGAATATCAGGCGCGCTGTGCTTCCGCGGCGATGGCTGCACCAATCGTCGTCGTGGTTGAGCGAGTGCCGCAAGCACTGCAGGATACATTCGAGCGACTTCGCCTCGATGGGATCGGGATTTTCCCGGTGAGCGACGTGAATGAAGCCGTGAGCAGGTTTGAAGCCGGATCGATGATCCTGTTGATCGCCGACGGGTTAGCTCCGCCAGTCGATTTGGTACTCGGTATCGCGGAGGAGCCCGATCCAGCAGTGGCAGTGGTGCCAGATGATGAATTGCACCAGTCGTTTGAGCGGATAGACGCGCATTCGCGCTGGGCAGGAGTGGCGCTGGTCGATGCCAGCATGCTTGGATCGACTGCCGCCATGCTCGGCGACTGGGATTTGCAATCCACGCTGCTTCGTCGAACGATCCAGGAAGGCGCGCGCCGCCTCGAGGCTACGGATGCCGGCGGGGAACCGCTCCTCGTCAATAGTGCGGACGAGCTTTCCGGTTTCCAGCGCCACCTCATCGAATCGTCGCGCGGCGGCCGTAACGACTGGGCGAGCCGCTACGTTTTGCCGTTCATCGAGGATTTCGCCACCGAGCGCCTGATGGAAACGCCGTTGCGCCCAACAATGTTGGTTTGGACTGCCCTGATTATGACGTTGGCCGCGGCGATATGTTTCACTCGCGGATGGCTCGGCGTCGGCTTGATCGCGCTAATCCTGTCTACGCCGCTCGACCTCATTGCGGCGCGCCTCGCGGCACTTAGGTTCAAGCCACTGCCCGCCAAAATGTGGGGCCGCCTGGCCCTGTGGCCGGCGGCCGGGCTTGCTCTTCTGGCCATCGGGCTATGGGAGATGCGTCATGGAACCGGCTGGGGATCCTTGGTCGCCGCATCGGCCGGAGCTGCTTTCGCGGAAGCCGCAAGAGCGGAAGCGGCTGGAATGCCGGCGGGTGGTGAAACGTGGCTGTTTTCGCGCCGGAACGCCATCTTCCTTGCGCTTCCCTTCGCCATCGGCGGCGTTTGGACCGCCTATCTTTTGGCGGTTCTCGTTTACGCAGCGCTTTCCTTCTTCATTGTCCAACGGGTTCGACATACCTCTTCCAGTTGACCCGAAGTTAACTGAAATCGGATAACGCAGGCGCGATGATGCCTGAAGAATGGCCAATCGCTGCTGTTGCAGCGGAAGGGGACACGTCCGCTCGCCTTGCGGGCCGCGGCCGTCTTGGCACGGTCCGGAGGGACTTCTTCCTCGATCCTTCGAAGCGCCTGACGGAGCAGGAACGGGCGCTGATGACGGCAATGTTGCACTGCCTGATAAGCGATATTGCGGCGGCCCTTCGCGCGTCCCTGCCTAGCGGTCGGATTGCGGCAAATGATGAAAGCGACGCAACGCTGATCGCTTCCCTGACCGCGGCGGGCCTGCTGAACGAGCCGGGACTCATGGCGCTGTTGCTCCGCCGAGCCGACGAGGAGCGCATTTCGACAGCGGCACGAGCGCGAAGCGGCAAACGCGAGGCTCGGGTCCTCCAGGGCTTGGTCAGCCATGACTATGGAGCAACCGCAGCGGCCGCGATGGCCCTAATTCTCGGCCGCGGCCGTCGTCGTGACAGGTTCGGACAGTGTCTCATTGCTTTCGACGATCTGTCGCAGAGCAGCGCAGAGGCGCTCGTCGCCGCAATTGCGGCTGGGCTGAGGCATGAGCTTGCGGCTGGTCGGGGGGTTCCGGCTGCAGATCGAGAGCTGGCGGAAGCTGCGGATCAGGTCCTCGAACATCGCGACGAGGAGCGTGGTGTCGATGCTCTGACAGCCGCGCTTGTCCATTTCCTGGACGAGAGCGGGGGGCTGACAGACGATCTGCTTCTCGCCGCTGCTAACGAAGGGGAAGTCGCCTTCGTTGCCGAAGCTTTGGCCCGCAGGGCGCGAATTTCCACTGAATCGGCACTAGATGAACTGTTGTCCGGCGATGCTGTACATTTGATGGCACTGCTGCGGATGGCGGGCATGGCGCGTGAACTGAGCGCGGGCCTGCTCGCTGGAATCGGAGACTTTTTGGGAATCGGCGATCCGGGTCACGCAATCGGGATTTTCGATCAAATGTCTGACGGCGAAGTGCAGAACGCCCGTTCCTGGCTACTGACCGCGCCGATGTACCGGGCGGCACTCGATCGGCTTGGACAAGGTCGTGGCTAGCGCTCCGTCAGAGCCACGGTCCGTTGTTGGACGACTGGATCGCGCTGGTCGGCTGGTCTCCGCCGATCCGGAGCTCGAATCACTTCAGCGCGAAGCCGGATCGAGCCTGGGCCGTCCTTTGGCTCTTCCGCAGATCGCCGCCGTTGCCCAACTCGCGCGCAACTTGCGGACTGCTGTCGCCCGCCCTGCACTTGCCGCGTCGACCGATCGCGACATCGAGTTATGGGTCCGAGCGACGCCTGAGGGCGAGGAGATCGCGCTCTCCCTAGAGGGCTGGACCATTCGACCGCCTGCCGGACCCCGTCTCGCAGCAATATTGGGAGGCGGCGCGGAGGCTGACGCGGGTGGCGCTCGCAACGAGTGGGCGGCCGATGAAGAGCTCCGGATTATTTCCCTGTCCCCCGACCTCGCCGAACTGCTCGGCGTTACGGTCGAAGACGTTGCTGGAGAGGCACTCACGCGCGTCTTGCGTCTGGAGGAAGACGACGCCGGCGAGATGCCGCTGATCAGCGCACTCGCCGCGCGACGGGGCTTTACCGGACAGCGCGCTCGCAGCCGAGCCAATGAGGGTCAGCAGGTCACGCTGGACGGCGATGTTGTGAGCGGAGCAGACGGAAGCTTCGCGGGCTTTCGGGGCTCGGTCCACGCGGAAGGCTCGGCGCTTCCGGTGCGATCCCGGTCGACCGCCTTCGACGATGCTCTCGACGAGGTTCTGCGCTCTCCGCTGGACCGGATTATTCAAAGCGCCGAACGGATCGTGGAGCGCGCCGACGGTCCCCTTCGCAGCGATTATGCGAGTTATGGCAACGATATAGCGGCCGCGGCCCGCCATCTTCTTTCCGTGCTGTCTTCGATGAATGAGGACGCAGTGGTATCGCATGGCTCGGTCGATCTTGCCGGGTTGGCGGGTGAAGCGGTTGTGATGCTCGATTCTTCCGCGCAGGAACGCGGGGTGACGATCCACCTGGACAAGGATGAGGCGCTCCCGGCGAAAGGGGAGGAACGGGGGGTCATCCAGATTCTCGTCAACCTGATCGGAAACGCCATCCGCTTTTCACCGCGGGGAGGCGTGATCGGCCTGTCATTCTCCAGGTCAGAAGACCGCGCGTCAGTGATCGTTCGAGATCAGGGACCTGGAATCGACGAGGCGGACCAGGAACGGATCTTCGAGCGCTTCGAACAAGCGCAGCCATCCGAAGGCGGGACGGGGCTTGGACTCGCGATTTCTCGGCGTCTGGCGCGTTCGATGGGCGGCGACGTCAGCCTTCAGAGTACGCCCGGCGCAGGCGCACTGTTCACGCTAACGCTGCCGTCCGCCTAACCGCGCTTTCCAACCGGAATGTAATCGCGCTGCGTCGCGCCCGTGTAGAGCTGGCGAGGGCGGCCGATTTTCTGATCGGGATCAGCGATCATCTCATTCCACTGAGCAACCCAGCCGACGGTGCGAGCCAAAGCGAACAGTGCCGTGAACATGTCTGTCGGGAAGCCGATCGCATTGAGGATCACGCCCGAGTAGAAGTCGACATTCGGGTAAAGCTTCTTCTCGATGAAATAAGGATCGTTGAGCGCGATGTGCTCCAGCTCCTTGGCGACATCGAGCACTGGGTCAGAAATGTTCAGCTCCTTGAGCACCTCATCAGCGGTCGCCTTCATCACTTTCGCGCGCGGATCGAAGTTCTTGTAGACGCGGTGACCGAAGCCCATCAGCCGGAACGGGTCGTTCGGGTCCTTTGCGCGAGCGATGAACTCGGGGATGCGCTTCACGTTGCCGATGTCGCGCAGCATGTTCAGCGCTGCCTCGTTCGCGCCGCCGTGCGCAGGACCCCACAAGCATGCAATCCCGGCCGCGATGCAGGCGAACGGATTTGCTCCGGACGAGCTCGCCAGCCGAACCGTAGAGGTGGAGGCGTTCTGCTCATGGTCGGCGTGCAGAATGAAGATCTTCCTCATCGCGTTTTCGATGATCGGATTGACCTCGTAAGGCTCGGCCGGAACGCCGAAGGTCATACGCAGGAAGTTGCCGGTGTAGCTCAGGCTATTCTGCGGATACATGAAGGGCTGACCCAGCGTGTATTTGTAGGCCATCGCCACCAGAGTGGGCATCTTGGCGATCAGCCGGTGCGAGGCGATCATCCGCTGCTCGGGATCCGTGATGTCAGTGCTGTCGTGATAGAAAGAGGATAGCGCTCCGACGACGCCGCACAGAACCGCCATCGGGTGAGCATCGCGGCGGAACCCGCGGTAGAAGGTCGCAAGCTGCTCATGGACCATGGTGTGGCGGCTGATCGTATAGACGAACTCATCGAGCTCTTGCTTGTTGGGCAACTCTCCGTGGAGCAGGAGATAGGCGACCTCCATGAAGGTCGAGTTTTCGGCAAGCTGACCGATCGGATAGCCGCGGTGAAGCAGGATTCCTGCCTCGCCGTCGATGTACGTGATCGCGCTCTTGCACGCGGCAGTTGAGGTGAAACCGGGATCGTAAGTGAACATTCCGGTTTGGCCGTAGAGCTTCCGGATATCGATGACTTCGGGACCCACGGAGCCGTCGAGCACGGGATACTGGAAATCGCCTCCCGGAGTGGTGAGCGCGGCGGTCTTGTCGGTCATTCTTTCGGCTCCATCTGGTCGGCAATGCGGGCGAGGGTCTCCTCCCGTCCCAACAAAGCCAGCACATCAAATATCCCGGGAGATGTCGTGCGCCCTGTGAGGGCAGCGCGAAGCGGCTGGGCAAGTTTGCCGAGCTTCACGCCGCTGCCCTCCGCGACCTCGCGGATGGCCGCCTCTACCGAGGCTGCATCCCAATTCGCAAGTGCAACAAGTGACGTATGAGCCGAAGCGAGCAATCCCCGCGCTTCTGGCGTGAGCAGCGCCGCGGCTCCATCATCAATCCGCAACGGGCGCTTGTCGAACAGGAACTTCGCTCCAGCTGCCAGTTCATCGAGGGTGTTCGCGCGAGTTTTCAGCTCCGGCATCGCTCGCATCAGCAACGCCTTCTGATCAGCTGAAGCTCCGAGACGGGGCGCTACCAGCTCTGCCAGCCGGCTGTCGTCTGCCTCGCGAATGTAGTGCCCATTGAGGTTTTCCAGCTTCTTGAAATCGAACCGAGAAGGCGACTTCCCGACATTTGCCAGATCGAACCATTCAATCGCCTGATCTCTACTTATAATCTCGTCATCGCCATGCCCCCAGCCGAGACGGAGGAGGTAGTTGTTCACCGCTTCGGGGAGCAGCCCCAACTCGTCACGATAGGCGTCCACGCCCATCGCACCGTGGCGTTTGCTCAGCTTGGCACCGTCGGCACCGTGAATCAGAGGAACGTGGGCATATGTCGGCTCCGGCCAGTCCATCGATCGAATGATCGCCAGTTGCCGAAAGGCGTTGTTGAGATGGTCGTCGCCGCGGATCACGTGAGTGACGCCCATGTCGTGATCGTCGACGACGACTGCAAGCATATACGTCGGCGTTCCATCCGACCTAAGCAGGACGAAATCATCGATCTCGGCGTTCTGGACCGTCACGCGGCCCTGAACTTGATCGTCGATGACGGTCTCTCCGTCCTGAGGCGCCTTGATTCGGATGACAAAGGGCATGTCCCCCTGATCGTCCTGGATGTCGCGCCAGGGGCTGACAATGCGAAACGGGCGACGTTCCGCACGGGCCTGCTCACGTTGCGCCGCGAGCTCTTCCTGCGTCATGTAGCAGCGGTAAGCCGCCCCGCGCTCGAGCAGCCGATGGGCGATCTCGGCGTGCCGCGACCAAAATTGAGACTGGTAGTATTCGTGCCCGTCCCAATCGAGACCAAGCCAGCGCATGCCGTCCAGGATCGCGTCGATCGCCGCAGCGGTAGAACGGGCGCGGTCGGTATCCTCGATGCGCAGCAGGAACTTACCCCCGGTGTGGCGGGCATAAAGCCAATTGAAGAGCGCCGTGCGAGCGCCTCCGATATGCAGGTAACCCGTAGGGGAGGGTGCAAAGCGCGTAACAACCGGCCGCGACGTATTACTTGCGCTCAAGCGCACTTTCCTCTTCTCTTCATGTTGCAATGCAACGGACGAGCGCCCCTAACATAGGGGAAGCGCCTCTTCCACAGCGTGCTCGGAGCTATTGGAGGGAGCGGATTTCCGCGGTTCACGAGGAGCTGGAGAAGCTTCTCGAGGCGGAGCGCGCGCAACTTCCGCAATGGTTCGTGGTCGGGTTCGGAAGCGGGATCGCGGCCTGGTTCGCGCTTGGCTCACCCGCGCAGTGGCTAGCCTTCGTGTGCTTCGCCGTTGGCACGTCGTTATCGGGATTCGCCAACGCCAGAGGGCGGTTTGGTCGAGCAGTAGGCTGGTTCGCCCTTGCCGCGACTCTCGGCTGCGGGATCGTCTGGTTGCGTTCTCAAGAAGTCGCTTCTCCGCGGCTTTCCCGACCGGTGATTTCGACCTTCGAGGGTAAGGTTCTGGCGGTTGAGCCGCTGGTTGCGCGAGGCTCGGTACGCCTCACCCTTAGGCCTGCCGATCCAAAACTTCCGCCGCTAACTCGGGTCAACGTGCGTCAGGAAGATATGCCCGCAGGTCTGAAAACCGGCGCGAATATCGCACTCAAGGCGAGGCTCATGCCGCCACCGCCGATGACGGTCCCTGGCAGCCACGATTTCGCTCGCGACTTCTGGTTCGCCGGCATTGGCGCCTCCGGTCGATCTTTCGGTCCAGTGAAGGTCCTGCAGGCTGCGGATGACTCGAGCATCGAATCACTTCGCAACCGCCTGGACCGGCACATTCGCGAACGGTTGCCTGGCCCTTCGGGGACAATTGCAACGGCATTTGCGACGGGCAACCAGAATGCGATCAGCCAGGATGACGCGGACGCAATGCGCAGGGGCGGCATTGCGCACCTGCTCTCGGTAGGTGGGCTTCACATTACCGCGGTCGTCGGCCTCACGATGTTCCTCGCACTTCGGATTCTGGCCTCGAGCGAGTGGTTGGCATTGCGCTTCAACTTGATGGTAACAGCCGCCGCCGCCGGAGCAGTTGCCGCGATTGCCTATACTCTGCTGACCGGATCCCAGGTACCGATGGTACGGAGCTGTATCGTCGCACTGCTAGTCCTGTTTGGGATGATGCTTGGACGAGAGGCGATCAGTCCGCGATTGCTGGCGGTCTCTGGCCTGGCGATACTGATCATTGAGCCCGAGGCCATCATCGGCCCGAGCTTCCAAATGACCTTCGCAGCGGTTGGTGCGATCGTTGCGCTTCATTCGTCGCCCTGGGCTCGCAAGATGCTCCAGCGACGGGACGAGCACCTCGTTCGACGGATCATCAGGGCGATCGTTGGAATCGTGGTCACTGGCGCCGCGGTCGAGCTCTGCGTGATGCCCTTCGTCCTGTACCACTTTCACCGGGCGGGTCCCTACGGCGTGCTCGCGAACGTGATCGCGATTCCGTTCACCGAGCTAGTGATCATGCCGCTAGAGGCCTTTTCGCTCGCTCTCGACTCGTTGGGGTTGGGGCAGCCTGCCTGGGCGCTAACGGGTTGGGCAATCGATCTCCTGCTGGGACTGGCGCACACGATTGCCGCACATACCCGGCTAATCACGATCCCCAGGATGCCCGGCTGGGCCTTCGGGTTGCTCGTGGCCGGGCTGCTCTGGATCTGCATCTGGACAACGCGAATGCGCTTGCTTGGGCTGATCCCGCTGGCGATCGGCGCTTTCGCAACGATCCTGGCGCCCCGACCCGATTTGCTGATCACCGGAGATGGCCGGCATCTCGCGGTTGTCAGTTCCGACGGGACACCGTTGTTACTGCGCGATGGGGCCGGAGATTACATTAGATCGCTGTTGGCTGAAGCTTCTGGCTTCGACGGGGAGCCGAATGAGCTTGGCCAGCGCCCTTATAGTGATTGTTCAGATGATGCCTGCGTCGCCCTTATTTCCAAGGCCGGAAGGGATTGGCGACTGCTCGCCACTCGGTCGGTCTATCGAATTGGCTGGAGCGAGCTGACAGAGGCGTGCCGCAACTCCGATATCGCGGTTTCGGACCGAAGACTGCCTCGCGGGTGCGAACCGCGCTGGCTCAAGCTTGATCCGCAGTCCCTTTTGCGAAGCGGGGGTCTCGCCATCTACCTTGGACCGAGCCCTCACGTGGCCACTGTCGCAGCGGAGATTGGGCAACATCCCTGGGCGCAGACCCGTCACGCGCCAACCGATCTCGGTGGCGATAAAAATAGCCGCCTAATAGCGGCGAATTAGTCCGGCGAGGCGCCCCTGTATTTGAACACGACGCGGTTCATAGCGCTGCGGCTCATAGTTACGGTTGGCCGGGTCGAGGCGGATCATGCTGCCTTCGCGCCGGAACGTTTTCAAAGTCGCTTCCTCATTGTCGATCAAGGCCACCACGATTTCGCCGTCGCGGGCTGTGTCGACTTTCCGGATGAGCGCGAAATCCCCATCCAGAATACCCTCGTCGACCATCGAATCACCGGACACTTCCAGAGCATAATGCTCGCCGGTTCCCAGCAATGCAGCAGGAACCGCGAAGCTCTCGGTCCCCTGCAGCGCCTCGATCGGGGTGCCAGCGGCGATCCGCCCATGCAGCGGAATCTCCATAGTGTCATTCGCCGCTGCAGTCGCGACGGGACGGATCGGAGTAACCGTGGCCGATTGCTTGGTCTCCGGCAGCTTTACGACCTCGAGTGCTCGTGCCCTGTTCGGCAAGCGCCGGATGAATCCTCTTTCTTGAAGCGCGGAGATAAGTCGGTGCACACCCGACTTCGATTTGAGGTCGAGCGCTTCGCGCATTTCGTCGAAGCTGGGACTGATCCCACTCGCCTTCAGGCGCGTATCGATGAAGAGGAGCAGCTCATGCTGCTTGGCGGTGAGCATCGGCCATCATCCCCACGTAAGAACGAACGGGGAACTTTTAGGCAACAAAGACTGGCCCGTCAAGCAGTGGCCGGAGATCAGTTGCCGCTGGTCAGTAGCCTGGTCCGGAAAGCCTGGATCGCGTTGTCGTTTCGCTTGATCTTCATCTGACGCTTGAGATCGGCCACGAATTCCTGCGCATAGTCCTGGCCTGCCGATTGCCCCAGCTCGGAGCGGACTTGTCCGATCAGCCCGGGCTGGAGGACGGCGTCTCCGGGGATTACCTTGTCCACCTTCACGACGACGAAGCCGCCGCCCTGCGGGCTCGCCGCAACGCGCGCACTTCCCGTAGTGCCGGTGAAGAGTGCTTTGAGTGCCGTCGCGACGCCGCCTTGCGCCTGGCCGATTTGCAGCCGCCGGGCCGCGATTGGCTGGGTAGGAGGAAGGGCCACGCCAGCGCTCTTAACCGCGTCCGACAGGGATCCATTGCCCGAGGCCTTCGCAGCGATCGCCTTCGCCGCCGCACCAGCCCTTTGCGCCGCCTGATCGTTGATCCAGTCGGAGGTCACCTGGTCGCGAATGGAAGCCAGGGGCGCGGGCGAGGCGGGAATTACCTCTCCCGGTGACACAAGTGCGTAGCCTGCATCCCCTGCGAGGCTGACAATCTCTGGCGGATCGTTGGGCGCGATCTGGAAACCGGTTTTCAATACGGGGACCAATTCGGAAGGAAGCTTGAACGATCCGTCCGATTTCGAAGTCCCGTCCGCGGTAATAAGGGGCGTGGTCGTAACCGGCAGCTTCGCCGAGGCAGCGGCTTCGATGAAGTTGTTTCCCCCATCGACGGCGTTCTGAACCTTGTCGACAAGGTCCTCGATCGCTGCCTTGTGCTTGTCGGCATTGAGCTTCGTCGCGATTTCGGCTCGAGCCTGGTCGAGCGTCTTGCCGCTAACGGCCTTGACCGAGTCAATCTTGGCAACCACCCAGCCGAAGTCAGACTGCACCGGACCAACCACCGAACCCGAAGGGGCTGCGAAAACGGCGGCGGCGGCCCTCTGGCCAGCGACCCCAGTGTACGCATCCCGACTTTGGTCCTTAAGCGTCGAAACCGCCGCGCCATTGCCGGCGGGCGCCGCGGCGGTCGCAAGCGACGCACCACCCCTGGCGCGCTGGGCGATACCGTTCGCGGTCGCCTGATCCTGCACGACGACCTGCGTCAGCGAACGTGTTTCGGTTGGGGCGTATGTGGCCTTGTTGGCGTTATAATATGCCGCGATTTCCTGATCCGTCGCGTTCGAGCCGGCAACCTGTTCGGGGCCGATTCGGGCGATGCGGATCGCCCGCTGTTCCGGAACGGTATAGCGCGCGCGATTCGCTGTGTAGAAGGACTGCAATTGGGCGTCTGTCGGCTTGAGCCCCGCCTTGAATGCTTCGAGCGGAATCACTGCAGCCTGACCCTGCCGTGCTTCGAGCAACATCGAAGCATAAGGGGTCGCCATTCCGGCGGAAAAGCGGCCATCGACGGCGACCGGCGTCAACAGGAGGCGTTGAACCAATCCGCCGGCCAGAAGCTGCCGGACCTGACCATCAGTCAAACGCTCGCGCTGAAGAAACTGCTGGTAGGAAGCTTCGCTGAACTTGCCATCGAGTCCCTTTGTCCCCGGCAGCTGAGCAATTTCTGCATCGATCAACCGCTTCGACAGTGGAAATCCGAATTTGTCCGCGAAGGCCATCAGGACCCGGTCGGTGGTCATTACGTCTAACAGGCCGTCGAAGTCGCCGATGATGCTCGAATAATCTGCGTCGGGCTTCTGCTGGCGAATTTCCTGGAGGCGCCGCTGCATCGCGTCGCTCATGTCGCGCTCGGTAACTTCCTGGTCGCCGACTTTGACCAGCGTATCGCTACTCATGCCGAGGCCGATGTTACCAGTGCCGAAGTTTGACAGATCGGCCAGTGCGAAGCCGCCGAGGATGGCTATGCCGATGGCGGCCACGACCCACGTGCCGATTTTCGAGTTTGCTACGCGACGGAAGAAGGAGAGCATCGGGTTCCCGGTGCGAATTAAAGACGAGCGCTGCTTTAGGAGGCGGGCTGGCGCGCATCAAGCGGCACGGCTACGGCCATGGCAACGGGGGTGCACATGGCGTTGAAAAAGCTGGTTGCCGGCAACTGGAAGATGCACGGATTGTCATCGGACATCGGGGAGATCCAGGCGATCGCCACCGCCTCGCGAGCCTATCCCGATGTGGATGTCGCGCTTTGCGTCCCCTCGATTCTGATTGAACGCGCGGTGCGCGCGGTGCCCGAATTTCCTATCGGCGGCCAGGATGTCCACGAGGCGGAGAAGGGTGCGTACACTGGATGCACGTCGGCGTTGATGCTGCGTGATGCTGGGGCCAAGCTCACAATCGTCGGACATTCGGAGCGGCGCGAGGCGCAACGGGAAACCAACGACCAGATCAAGGCGAAGGCGACCGCTGCCTTGGCGACGGGCCTGGACGTCATCCTGTGCGTCGGCGAAAGCAGCGAAGTCCGGGCGAGCGGCGAGGCGGTCAGCACCGTTATGAGGCAGCTCGACGCATCGCTTCCAGAAATCGACTACGAAGCCGA
>DASUZY010000113.1:0-11454 GCA_036376635.1 Sphingomicrobium sp. | reverse complement strand
AACTCCGGCGACCGGTGCGTTCGAGAATGCGAGGCCAGCGAGGTGCGCACCGAGAAGCATCGCTGCCCGCGCCTCGAGATTAGCTGGCTCCCGCGTCGCGATGAGCAGATTTCCACTTAGCAGCCGAAGTGCCTCTCTCGCGAGCGCATCGGACAGCGGATTTTTCAGACGCGCGGACGTGTAGGCTTCAATAGAATGGACGATCGCATCGATTCCGGTTGCCGCTGTAACATGCTGGGGAAGATCGAGCGTCAAAGTCGCGTCGAGTACTGCCCAATCGGCGATCAATGGCAGCGAGTTGACCGCCAGCTTTACACCCCCTTCGCAGGTAATGACCGAGATTGGAGTTGCTTCGGAACCTGTGCCTGCAGTGGTCGGAACGAGCGCAAGCGGCAACCGCGTTCCCTGGGCGATGCCAATTCCCCAGATTTCGTCGAGCTTGTCGCCGGAGCCGAGCAAATAAGCAGCGAGCTTGGCAACATCCATCGGACTGCCGCCGCCAAAGCCGACGACGGACGTCGCTTGGCCCACGCGTCCAGCCTCCGTCGCTGCCAATAGCGTGTCCTTCGACGGGTCAGCTTCAACACTGTCGAAGACGATCAGGCCGTGATCCTGTCCGATCGCACTGAAATAGGCGTCAGGAAGCCCAAGGCGGATCAAGTCCGGATCGGTGACCAAGAGGCACGGACCGGGTGGCAGCTTATCGGCAAGGACCTGAGCCTGATCAGGTCCAGCGAGCAGCTTGGGGCCGGGATTGAAGGTAAACGGCCGCATCGGCCGCCTTGTTAAAGGCTCTGACCGCCGAGTCCACGCTCCAGCCGGCCCATCAACGCGCGGGCCGGGCTTTGTGGAGCCTCCGCCTCCATGCCCCCCTCATCGAGGCGTTTCACGCGGGCGTAGAGGTCGGCGCTCGCACTAACCAGGCGCTGCGCCGCAGGCGGCAAGCCCGCGATCACGTCCGGATCGCTCTCCTGCGCGTGCCCAAGCTTCCGCTCCGGGCGGCGACCACCGGCGGTGGGAAGCTCACCCGATTCTATCGCCCGCTGAGTTAGCAGCCATGCAACGATGTGCATGATCCTCGTCGTCACCTTTAAGGATTCGCAGGCGAATCCCACGCGCGCAAAAGGCTCCAGCGTCGCTCGCTCGTCTCGCCCCGCGTCGTCAAAATAGGACCGCGCCTCATCGGCGAGCAGCATCGCCTCGGTATAAAGCGAGTCGATCAGGCGGGAGGTAATCCGCACCTGTGGCTGGGGCATTTCCGATTCGTCCATCATCGTCGACATTGCCATTGTTCGCCGCCGCAGAAAACGCATGGCGCGCAAAGGTGCGACTCGCGCTTGCCCAATGTCCCCCAGCGGGACATTCCATCAGACCTCATGCGATGATGTCCGGTACGTTCGAATCAACGATCAGCTGAATCTGGTCCTTCAGCAAAAGCTTGCGCCGCTTCAGCCGCGCGAGCTCGAGCTGATCGCCAGTCGGCTCGGAGGAAAGCAGCTGGATTCTGTCGTCGAGCTCACGATGCTCGGCTTTCAGCGCTTCGAGCATTCCAACTGGATTTTCACCGTTCATCGACAGGGATTCTATCCGATGTAGACGCTCGCCGGAACCGCCCTGTGTTCACGGTGAGCAGCGCGCGGATGCGGGCGAAACGTGACAAGCATCAAGACAAAGGTCACGATTCGTGGTTTATTACCTGATGGTGACACGCTGACTGAAAGGAACGGCACCAATGGACAAGGCAGTGGTCGAGGAATTGGAGTCCAAGCACGCGGCTCTTCACTCGCTGATCGAAGAGGAAGAGCACCGGAACCATCCCGACGAAGACCTTCTCCACCGCCTCAAGAAGGAAAAGCTGAGGCTAAAGGACGAACTTGCAGGCCACCTCACGCACTAGAGGCGGCCTTTTTTGTAGGCGGCTCGGCGCGCAAGGGTTGAAGCAACCGAAAGCGCGCCAATGCGCCAATTTGAACGACCAACGCTTAGCCCGACCGACCATAAAGGCCGGCCTCAGCAACAGCTAATCGTCGCGGGAGACGCGCTCGATGCGCTCGTGCTTTTCCTGGGCTTCGAGCGTCATCGTCGCGATCGGACGGGCTTCGAGACGACCGAGCGAGATCGGCTCGCCGGTCACCTCGCAATAGCCGTATTCGCCTTCGTAAAGACGGCGGATCGCGCAATCGATCTTGCTGATGAGCTTGCGCTGACGGTCGCGGGTGCGAAGCTCGATCGACCAGTCGGTTTCGCTCGACGCGCGATCCGCAAGGTCGGGCTCGCGCAACGAGTCGACCTGCAACTGCGCCATCGTCGCGCGACTTTCTTCGACGATCGCCTCTTTCCAGGCCTTGAGCTTGCGAAGGAAGTAGGCGCGGTGCTTGCCGCACATGAATTCCTCATCTTCCAAAGGCCGGTAGCCCTCAGGAATGATAATTCTATCGAAAGGTTCGAAATCGTCGCCGCCGTATAGGTCGACTAATGCCGTCGCCATGAGGTCCCTCCCCGAACAAGCCCGCGTCTCCCAACGCGAACGTCCCAAACGCCGCCGCTGGCTGCGCCGGGCCACCGGTTCAGCCGGAGGCGATTTCGACTGACTTTACCGGGACTTATCCAGTAAAATCGGTCATCCCCAAAGGCGCTATAGTTATGCTCACGACTGTTAACAAGAACTGACGAAGGCGCAGTGAAGAAATCGCCAAGCTGTTGCGAATATGGCGCAATTTTTTGCGACTGCTGTTCGCGGTTGCGAGAGAGAGGCACGTCCCGCATAGGCGGTTGATGCGGATCCTCCTCACTAACGACGACGGTGTGAATGCTCGAGGGCTCAAGCTGCTCGAATCGGTCGCACGCCGGTTTAGCGATGACATTTGGATCGTCGCGCCGGCCGAGGAGCAGTCCGGCGCCGGCCATTCGCTGACATTGACGACGCCGGTAAGACTACGTCGCCACGACGACCGTCGCTTCTCGGTGACGGGAACGCCGACCGATGCGGTGATGTTGGCACTCGCCCATGTTATGAAGGATTCCCCGCCGGACGTGGTCCTATCGGGAATCAATCGCGGCGCCAATCTCGCGGAAGACGTGACCTATTCGGGAACGGTTTCGGCAGCGATGGAGGGAGCTCTGGCAGGCGTGCGATCGATTGCGCTGAGCCAGGCCTATTCACGCGAAGGCATGGGCGACACAGTGCCATTCGCCTCCGCTGAGGCGTGGGCCGAACGGGTGCTAGGGCCACTTCTGGACTTCGGCAGCGACACGGGAACGCTCGTCAACGTCAACTTCCCGGCGCTGCCGCCCAGCGAGGTGAAGGGCATTCGGGTTTGCCGGCAGGGCCTGCGCGACTACGGGCGGCTGCGGATTGTCCAACGTACGGATCCGCGTGGCTACGATTATTACTGGTTCGGGCTCGGGCCGATGGTTCAGACGCCCGGCCATTCCACCGACCTCGAAGCAGTCGCGGACGGTTATATCGCCGTCAGTCCGCTACACCTCGACCTGACGCACGACCCTTCTCTCGAAGCGCTACGCAGCAGGTTCCAGGACACCGACTAGCGCCCTCGCTCACCCTTCTGGGCGGACACGGGAGGCGGCGGGGGAGGCGGAGCATTGGTGGAGGCCGCAAGCCAGGTGGACGTAGCATTGCAGCTGCTGGTGGCGGTGATTGGGCGGCCTGCCTGGAATGGAGCGGCGTAGGGCCAGCATTCCTGCGCTGCACCATTGACCAGGCAAAGCTGGTTGTTCGCCGCGGACCACGCCGCGTTGACGACACGACCGCCCGGGGTGGCTATTTGCGCTTGTCCACCCGGGCTCAGCGTGACGGTGTCTGTCATCCCATTGGTCGTGACCTGGATCGGCTGACCAACTATCTCGGATCCCGGAGTCCAAGCCTGTGCAAAAGCCGCACCCGGAGTGCCGAGCACGACAGCGACAGCCGCGGCGCGCGCGGCGAACTGCATCAACATGAAACCAAGTACCTCCAGCTAAGAGTGGGACAAAAGCCCCCCCGCTCTTAAGCCGGGCTATTCGACTGGTCGTGATTCCGAAGCGCGAGGAAAATGCCAACGCCGGCCGCCACCGCGAGCAAGCCGATGAACAGCGGACCTAGGCCCCCGCCCTGTTCCACAACCGCTGGCGGCGGCGGTCCCGCCACAGGAGGCGGAGGCGGAGCATCCGTCACGGGAAGCACGCAGCCGCCGGGCGCCTGCGCAGTGGTTGCAGCAGCGGCTGAACCGCACATCGCCGCGGCCGGGGCTCCCCCGCTCATGGCCGTCAGGACGGCCCAGGGGTCAGCTTGCGGTGCGGCGGGTGTCGCCAGCGCAGCCGAGGAACTGAATATCAATGAACCGGCAACCAGCGCTCCAACGACGCCTTTCACCCCTGTGATCGCCATGTTTTCCCTCCGGCACTGCGGACGCATCGTCCCGCGTTGACCAAACTCCTATTCCATTGTGGAGTTTCATGCCACCGCTTTGATAAGGAAATATGACTGCTGTTGCCCCCCTGCAGCAGTTTGATTGCCGCGAGCCGGAATCAGCCTTCGGCCAGAACACCATGGGCAGCCCGATCTGCTCCCCTTCGCGACTCTTCCAGCCAACTTTGAAACACTAATATCGGCCAGAGTTTGAAGCTTTGATTTGAATGCCTGCTCAGGTGACACTCCCAAGCCTTCCGCACTGGCGCAGTTCGGAAAAAGCCTTGTTCACGTAGCCGCTGCTCATCGAGCAGCGCCTCGGCCCAATCGCGGAGCGGCCCCCGAAGCCAGCTTTCCAGCGGAATGCCAAACCCCATAGCAGAGGCGACTATCATGCTTGTCGGCGATCTTCGTGCTGACGAACGCCTGAAGCTCTCCGCCAGCCTTCATTCCGACTGAGCGATATCCTCCTTCTGGGCGGTCGAACAGGCGCCATCGCATCCAGCTTCCGCTTCGGTCGACCGCGATTCCGAAATTCGCCGAAACCCGCTGCCACAGGCGATCGAATGCTCCTGCCAATTCGGATCCGCGGAGAAAAATGTCACCGACCGGAGCTGCTTTACCGACCATTCGGATATCCACGGCGGCAAGCTTTGGATGGACGCGGCCGAAGATGAAGGAGGATCGCAGCGGGCGCATCAAGAGAGGCACTTCTCCGAAGTTGGTCCAGCCCAGCCTGCGGTACCATCCCGGCGCAGCGTTGGCGTTGGGAAAGCCCCACAGAACGTCGCCGCCGAGGGCGGACGGATCCTCCGCCAGCGAACCCATCTTCACGAAGAGACCTTCACCACGCGCTGAGGGGTGAACGCAGGTGTCGATGGCCTGATAACCAAGCGTATGGTCTCCGACGACGTTTCTGAGTTTCGTCGGCAACAGCGCGATTATCCCGTTGGCTAGGCCCTCGCGCTCGGCAATAGCGAACTTCCCGGTCCCATGGGGATTGTTCCGAAATCGCCAGTCGAGCAATTCCTGGGTAACGTCCGCGTTGCCCGGGAACAGCCGCCGGTATGCCGCGATGATGGATGCGTCATATCCGCGCAGGGAAATGCGAAGCGCGGCGCTCACCGGTGTTATTCAGGCCAGAGCTGATAACTAACCGGCAAACGCCAGCCGGGTCTCGAGCGCGCTATGCTCCGGAAGCACGACCCGGAAGCTACGGTTGGCGAAATCGATCGAGACCTTCTTGAACGCCCGGATCGCGCTCATTCCTAGCAGCAAGGCCGGCTTCTGGTCGAGCTTCAGCTGCTTGAAAGTATGGGCATCGACGAACACGACCGGCACGTTGGCGATGGTAACGCCGCCCGCAGTCAGCTTCGGGATCACCATATAGTCGCCGCTGATCATGCTTCCCGTCACCGAATAAAGCTTGAAGTCGTGGCCGGCATCCGACGCGCCGCTTGCCAGCAATCGCCGATGCAACGCCTCGTTACCGATGCTGATTTCGGCTCCCGTATCCAGCACCATGGTCGTCCGCTGTCCGGCTGCTTCCGCATCGGTGACGATCAGTCGGCCGTTCTTGCGCTTGGCGCGGATGACGATCGACCCGGGCTCCTCGGCGATATCGGGCGCTGATGAGGGGACCACTGACATCGTCCTGTTCGCAAAATCGAACTCCACACGCTGACCCATCAACAGGTCGGAACCGACAATCCCATCTGCACCCATATTGGCGGAATCGAGCACCGCGGCCTCGACATTTGAATCGAGCTTGCGGGTCACCGCAATGCTCGGAACGCGCGCGGTGGTCACGTTGCTGACACCCGTGAGGCTGTGCAACTCAGCCTTGCTCGCCGGGCTGAAGTTGAACTTCTGAACGATAGCTCGCGAAATGGCCGATCGATCGGCCGCGGTATCGACCAGGAATTGATAAGTACTAGATCCGGCGAGCTGCACCGGGACCGTCATGCGGTCCTGATCATCGTTCCGGAAATGAACGTCCTCGGTTTGAGTGGTCCGGTCTATCGACCCTTGTTGCAACGGCGTTCCTGTTGGCGGCGCTGTTTGACCGGACGCTGCGGCGGCAGCGGTGAACGCGGCAATGCCCAAAATCGATCTGACCATGTTCGCCAATCTCCTGATCCACTCATAGCTCGACCGACTTACGGCAGCAACACACCGGATCGGTTGAAAAGAAACACTCTGGTAAGCCTCGACTGATAGCCATCGAGTCGAGTGGGGACCGGTCCGAACCGTCGGGTCGGATTGGGCAACCTCGAGTTGCGCTTTCGTGGTCGGAGTCCGCACTTGGCTAAGCAACGCGTTGAAACCACTGTCTACTCGCTCTCCCCCGCTCCTCCTCGACGGCCGGAACGACGCAAGGGCGAGCGCTATTTCAGCCTGTTGAGAGTCGGCGCCCTGATCGTTGATGGTCGGCGTGAGCTTTGCCTCATCCGCAACGTGTCGGCGGGCGGGATGATGATCCGGCCATATTCGCCAATCGCCGAGGGTGCGACCGTCTCGGTTGAGCTGAAACACGGCGTGACCGTCTCTGGCGAAGCTCAATGGGCTGACAACGGCCTGGTCGGAGTAAGTTTCGACGAGGAGATCGATGTCGTCGCCTTGCTCACTCAGTCCGAGGACGGGCCGCAGCCAAGGATGCCCCGCATCGCGCTCGATTGCTTCATTTCGGTTCGAAAAGATGCGGACGTCTATCGTTCGCGTGGAATCAATATTTCCCAGGGCGGCATGTGTGTGCGATTGGACGCGGCGCTCGAGATCGGCGCTCACCTGATCGTCAGTACGCCGGGACTTCCGCCCACTGCCGGAGTGGTGCGATGGCAGGACGGCGAGTTTTACGGCATCGGCTTCAACCGGGTCTTCCCCGTCGACGAGCTGATGAACTTCCTGCAGAGCCTGCAGCCGCAGCGGCGACGAGTCGCCGGCTAATCACTCGCCGATCAAGTCGATCTGCGCCGACGCGATCCACTTCGAAAGCATCGTTCGTTCATACTGCGTCAGCGGCCTGGAATTGAGGCCGGGACGGCGGAAGTCGCCCTGCGCTTTCGGCCGCGGCGTCGGGATATGACGGAGAACCTCTTCGCGCTTAAGCGGCGTTTCGAACGCGACGCCGGCATACTTGCCGTGCACCCACACGATACGACTTTTGAGCCGCAATTCGTTCCGCTTGAAATAACTTTCCGAACCCTCGATCGGCAGGCGATCGCCTTCGATCAAGGCTCCCTGTTCGGACAAGTTGCGCAGCTTTACCGCGACGGGGTTTCCGTCGATCTCGATCGTCGCGGCCAGGAGCACTGGTGAACGCCGCGTGCGCCGATTCTGCGTGATGCTGCTCTCGTCCATGGTCCGGGGATAGCCCGACGAGGTAAATCTTGCTTTAACGCGGCCTCAGCAGGAGCATCAGATTGTTTGCCGGCATGAGGCGCGTAGCTTCGAGCCCGAGGCCCCTCGTCCTCGCTGCGGCGGCGAAGTCCTCCACACGGCGCAGGCCCCAGGACGGATCGCGACTCTTGAGATTGGCGTCGAACTCAAGGTTGCTCGGCGCAGTCTCGATCTTGTCGCTGAGCCACGGACCATACAGGATAAGCGGAGCACCAGGTGCGAGCAGCCGCCCAGCGCCATCCAGCAAACCGAGGGCCGATTCCCAAGGGCTAATGTGAACCATGTTGATGCTGAGCACCGCATCGGCTTGTTCGATCGGCCATTCCGGCGATGCCGCGTCGATTTTCAGTGGGGCGCGGAGGTTGGGCAGCTGCATCGCTTCGCCCCAGGCCTGGATCGAAGCGAGCGCCTCGGCGTGGACGTCGCTCGGCTGCCAGTTCAGCGAAGGGAAACGCTCGGCGAAACGGACGGAATGCTCGCCGGTGCCGCTGGCGATTTCCAGAACGAGGCCGGTGGACGGCAGCCACTCGGCCAGGACGTCTGCGATAAAGTCGCGATTGCGCAATGCCGCAGGAGCCGACCGACGCCTCCCGTTGGCCGGAACTTCATAGAAGCGCCGCGGATCGCTCATCAGCTCCGTCCGCGAACCTCGGCCAAAAGCCGCTTGGCGCGAAGATACATCTCGACGCGGGTCAGCGTGAACATTCCGAAGGCGAAGGCAAGAAGGGGGTCCGTCAGCATTGCCGGACTGACATCGCCCGTTTGGCCGAGGACGCTGCGCGCGCCGGATCTGACGGCGATGATCGCGATCAGAAAAAACATCGCCGCCGGTGAGGCCTTCTGGTTCAGGGCGTGAGTCTCGGGGTCGATGTGGATGTGCATCATCTTCCCGCGCTGCCAGCCGACGGCAGCGCCGAGGATCAGGCCAGCGAAACAGGCAATGGCGACCCAGCCCACCGGCGGAAGCTGCCAGAACATCCATGCGGCGATGGCGAGATAGAGAACTGGAACCACCCACAAGTTCTCAAGCTTGAGCGGCCGCATCTGTCCCATTCGCCGCAACCTCAGCGCCATGATGACCACGAAGATCGCGATGGGAATCGCATAAGCGAGCCAGCCATGCGGCCCTGGATGTTGCTGAACTTGCATCTTCCCCCTGCCCCTTTCGGACGCTTACTCGGCGGCCTGTGCGGGTTCCGGCTCCCGGTAAGTCAGCACAGGCTTCCTGGCAGCAAGCGTCTCGTCGAGCCGCCTTCGGGGCGCGTGGACGGGCGCAGCCTTGAGGCTCGGATCACCTGCCCTGGCCCGCTCGGCGATCGAACGCACTGCCATGATGAACTGGTCTAGGCTGGCCCTGGACTCTGTCTCCGTCGGTTCGACAAGCATCGCGCCGTGAACGACGAGCGGGAAATACATGGTCATCGGGTGGAAGCCCTCGTCGATCAGCGCCTTGGCGAGATCCAGCGTGCTGACATCGTCCGCGAAGCCACGGTCGGAGAAGATCGCTTCATGCATGCAGGGCCCGCTCGCCGCGAAAGGAGCGTCGAGCACGTCCGACAAGCTGCGCAGGATATAGTTGGCATTGAGCACCGCATCTTCGGCGACCTGCTTCAGGCCGTCGGCGCCATGGCTGAGGATGTAGGCGAGTGCTCGGGTGAACATGCCCATCTGGCCGTGGAAAGCGACCATGCGTCCGAAAGCATCGGGATGCTCTTCGCCTGCGCTCTCCTCTTCGACGATCTTGAAGCCGCCGTCGGACGTTTTGGCGACGAACGGGAGCGGACCGAAGGGAGCCAGCGCCTCGGACAGGACGACAGGGCCGGAGCCAGGTCCACCGCCACCGTGCGGGGTTGAAAAGGTCTTGTGAAGGTTGATGTGCATCGCGTCGACGCCGAGATCGCCCGGCCGGACTTTCCCGACGATCGCGTTGAAATTCGCTCCGTCGCAATAGACGAAAGCGCCTGCGGCATGGACCGCATCGCTAATCGCCTTCATGTCCGGCTCGAATAGGCCGCAGGTGTTCGGGTTGGTGATCATCACCGCCGCGACATCGGGGCCGACGCGCGCCTTGAGGGCTTCGAGATCTACCCGTCCGGCGGCATTCGCCGGGATATTCTCCACGCGATATCCGGCGAAGGCGGCGGTCGCAGGGTTGGTCCCGTGAGCGCTTTCGGGGACCAGCACGACCTCGCGCTTGTCTCCCCGAGCTTCGAGCGCCGCGCGGATGCAGAGGAGGCCGCAAAGCTCGCCGTGAGCGCCGGCCTTGGGACTCATCGCGATACCGTACATGCCGGTGAGCTCGAGCAGCCAGACGGCGAGCTGGTCAATGACTTCGAGTGCGCCCTGAACCGTCTCCTGCGGCTGAAGCGGGTGAACATCGGCAAATCCCGGAAGCCGAGCGACTTTCTCGTTCAGCCTCGGATTGTGCTTCATCGTGCACGACCCGAGCGGAAACAGGCCGAGATCGATCGCATAGTTCTGCCGCGACAGTCGGGTGTAGTGACGAACCGTCTCGGGCTCACTGAGGCCGGGCAGGTCGATCGACCGCGTGCGTTCGAGGCCGCCCAGACGGGTCGCTGCCTTCGGCAATCCGGCGAAGTCGACGCCGGTCTCCTCGGTCGAACCGATCTCGAAGATCAGCGGCTCCTCGAGCATCAGGGCGCGGTTTCCGGTGACAGTCTGCGCCTCGCCCTGCTCATTCGCGGGCGAAGATGGCCGCCATCCTGATGGGTTGACCGTCACGCGCATACCTCCCTCAACGCCGCTTCCAGCGCGCCGATATCCTCATCGCTGGTGGTTTCCGTAACGGCCACGACCAATCCGTTCCTGAGCGCGTCCGCACCGGGATACAGCCGACCCAACGAAACTCCGCCGAGGATTCCCTTTCCGACCATCGTATGGACCGCCGGCCGTGCCTCGACGGGCAGTTTCAACGTGAATTCGTTGAAGAAGGCATGATTCACCAGCTCCACGCCCGGAATTGAGCTCAGCCGGTCGGCCGCCTCGCACGCGCGCGCGTGATTCAAGGAAGCGAGTTGCCGCAGCCCCTTTTCGCCGAGCAGAGTCAGGTGGGCAGTGAAAGCCAGCGCGCACAGAACGGAGCTCGTGCAGATGTTCGACGTCGCTTTCTCGCGGCGAATGTGTTGCTCCCGGGTCGAGAGCGTGAGAACGAAGCCGCGCTTCCCTTCGGCATCAACGGTCTCACCAGCGAGCCGGCCCGGCATCTGGCGAACATGCTTCTCACGACAGGCGAAGAGGCCGACGTAAGGGCCACCGAACTGTAGGCCGACGCCGATGCTTTGTCCTTCGCCGACCACGATATCCGCACCCATCTCCCCGGGGGAACGGATTGCTCCCAGCGCAACCGGCTCGGTTACGACGGCAATCAGCAAGGCGCCCGCCGTGTGCGCTGCCTCGGCGATCGGTGTCAGATCGGTGATCCGACCGAGGATATCGGGATATTGGACGACGACGGCGCTCGTCTCACCGTCGATGCCCGCGATGAGTTTTTCGGCGTCGGTCGCGGCCGCAAGTTCGGGCACCGAAGTCTGCAGCCGATCCTCGGTGAACTTCGCCATCGTCTTCGCGACGCTGACGTAATGCGGGTGAACGCCGGAGGAGATAATCGTCTTGTTCCGCCGGGTGAT
>DASUZY010000112.1:0-15303 GCA_036376635.1 Sphingomicrobium sp. | reverse complement strand
CAACGTCTGGCGGCAATCGTACGGCCATCCAGGCATGGAACAGAAGCTCGGCCACATCTTGGTCGAGGGCCAGAACGCGGCAACGTGGTACTTGCTGGCCAGCGCCATGAAACGAGGGTCTCGCCTGAGCAATTCAGTTTGCGGGTCCCATAGAAAGGCAGGGTCCGGCCACTGGCCGCCAACCCCTGACGGGCGGCTGAATGCAAGATCGAACGCCGCGTCGACTTTTCCCAGCCCTGCCATCGCGAGGATTGCCGTGTCATAATCCAGTCGATTCGAAATCGCCTCGCTCTTCATCCACCTAACCAACGCCCCGGCTTCTGCAGGTCGTCCGCTGATACGAGCCTCGGCGAGGCGTTTGTACGCCTCGGCGGTAACATCGCTCATCTGTTGAGGCCGGACGTTCGCATCCACCAGTATGGCGAGGGCCGCCCGTGGATCTCCCAGGCGCGCTTCGTAGTTGAGATGGGCGGTTCGCAGCTCGTTGTCGTCGGGCCAGACGAGTAACGCTCGTTGAAGAGTAGCGCGAGCTTCAGTGTCTCGGGAATCGTCGAGCAGCCCCCTGAACAGATCGATCGCCTGCTGCGGCGAAAGCGGATCCAGGGTCATGCCCTTTCGAAAAAGCTGCACTGCCTCCTCGGGGCGACCCATCCTCATGAGGAGCTCGCCATCGTCATTGACGATGCTGGGATTATCGGGATCGACCGCCAGCGCCTGCCCGAACTCGTGATGCAGCTCTGCAAAGGGAACGTGGAACAACTTGAGATCGATCAGGACTTCATAAGCTAACCCGAGCTTGGGATTTAGGCGAAGCGCGGTTTGTGCCGCTGAGCGCGCCTCCTTCCGCATGGCGTCGGCCAATGGCGGTGAGACAGAAAACGCTCCATTGACGTCCACGAAGGCAAGGCGCGCCCATGCCTCCGGGAAGTTGGGCTGCCGCGTCGTGACCTGCTTCAGCAGCGCCCGGATCTTGGCCGAGGGTAGCTCGACCGATTGTTCGGCAGCACAGGCCCTTAAGTAGAGCTTGGTGGTGTCCTGGTCCAAGGGCGCGGTGCCCGCTTCCTGTGAAGTGTCCAGCGCACAATGCAGCACCGCGGCAAGGTTGGCCGAAACCTGCTCCTGCATTGACGGCATTTGGCTGGTAGGACGGCTGAAGTCCGTCGACCAAAGAATGGTTCGGTCGTGGGCATCTTGAAGCTCCGTGGTCAGATGCAAATCCGCGCCCAGCAGCTCAACTGTGCCGCCAAGAATGAAGGCTGCCTTTTTCGAACTTCCGGACGGACCCGGATTGACGACGTCGACGCCCACTGCGGAAAGAGCGTTTGCGACATCGGAGGACACACCGGTCGCTAGGGTTCGTGCAAGGGGAGCGTTTCCAGCAACGTCGAACCTGCTCAACATGACCGAATTCGCCACCGGCGCATTACGGTCTTCCAAGAGGAGCACTCCTGTCGTGGCGACGATGATGAGTCCGGCTAAGGCACCCGCCCAGATCGCGATCCTTCGCCTCGACCCAGGCCCAGGCCTCGTTTGTTCGTCGATCGCGTCGCGGGTCGCCGATTCCAAGACCAAACGATAGCCCGACCGCGGGACAGTCTGGATATCAATGCCGCCGCTTTCGCGTCCCACCTGGCGCAGAAGGGAGACGCACCTGTTGATGACGTCGTCTCCGACGAACCGTCCATCCCAGCAACGGTCGATGAGTTCGTCGCGAGTGACAACTTCGCCGGGCCTGTCATGAAGCGCGACGAGCACTTTCAGCGCCTGTGGCTGCACGTGGCGCGTTATGTTGTCCCAAGTCACTTCGTGCGCCGTCGGATCGACGCGGACGTGCTGGAGATTGAATGGGGGTTCGTGTGCCAGCTGGATCCGCCGCGCCCCAAGCGATACTGCTCGATCCATGTGAGCGCTCCCAGCCGAGCTTCGGGGCCGAGCCTACAATGAAATCCGTCGGAAATCAGCCTGTTCGATTGATCAAAGTTCCCGTTTCGGGATGCCGACATTTATGCTCAAGCGTTGGCCACGATCTCCGCCCACTCGGCTTCGTTGACCACCCGAATGTGTAGCTCCTCCGCTTTCTTGAGCTTCGACCCTGCGCCCGGCCCGGCGACCACCAGGTCCGTCTTCGCGCTGACCGAACCTGCCGCGCGCGCGCCCAGCCGCTCGGCCTGGGCCTTGGCCTCGTCGCGACTCATGGTCTCGAGGCTGCCGGTGAAGACGATGGTCTTGCCGGTCCATTCGGTCTGCTTGGCGTCGCTGACGAAGGGCGAAGGCGAGGTTTCGGAGAGGAGGTCGTCGAGCGCGGCCTGGTTGTGGGCTTCGTGGAAGAAATCGACCAGCGCCTCGGCGACCACGGGACCGACGCCCTGGACCGACGACAGCTCCGCCTCGCCGCCTTCAGATAGCGCGACGCGCCGCAGCTCCTCGATGGTGCCAAAGCATTTGAGCAGGTCGCGGGCCGTGACGATGCCGATGTGGCGGATGCCGAGGCCAAACAGGAAGCGCGGGCCGTCAGGTCGGCGCTTAGCCTCGACGGCGGCGATGAGGCTGTCGACCGACTTCTCCTTCCAGCCTTCGCGGCCGAGCAACTCGGCACGGTGATCTCGAAGGCGGAAAATATCCGCGGGAGAGTTGAGCCAGCCCAAGTCGATGAATTCGGCGATGCTCTTCTCGCCCAGGCCTTCAATGTCGAGCGCGCCCCGTGAGACGAAATGGCGCAGGCGTTCGAACCGCTGGGCCGGGCAGATCAGGCCACCAGTGCAGCGGACATCGACTTCGCCCTCTTCGGCGACGGCCTCGCTACCGCATTCAGGGCAATGGTCGGGGAAGACGTAGGGAGCGCGCGGTTCGTCGCGGGTCAGGTTCTCCACCACCTGCGGGATGACGTCGCCGGCTCGCTGGATGCGGACACGGTCGCCGATGCGAAGGCCGAGCCGCGCGATCTCGTCGCGGTTGTGGAGCGTGACGTTGGCGACGATCACGCCGCCGACGCCAACCGGCGTGAGGCGGCCAACGGGTGTCAGCTTGCCCGTGCGCCCGACCTGGATGTCGATGGCTTCGAGGGTGGTTTCGGCCTTCTCGGCCGGGAACTTATGGGCAAGCCCCCAGCGTGGGGCGCGGGCGACGAAGCCGAGCCGATCCTGCAGATCGAGGCGGTCGACCTTGTAGACCACGCCGTCGATGTCGAAGGGCAGTTCAGCGCGCGCATGCTCGATCGCGCGATAATGGGCGAGCATTTCCTGCGGAGAGTCGCAGGTGACGAGGAGGTCGCTGACAGGAATACCGAAACCCTCGATCCGCTTCATCGCCTCATATTGCGTGTCGGCCAGCGGCTGGCTGAGCTCGCCCCACCCGTGCGCGAGGAAGCGCAGCGGGCGGGCAGCGGTGATGCTCGGATCCTTCTGCCGCAGTGATCCAGCGGCGGCGTTGCGCGGGTTGGCGAAGATCTTGCCGCCGCTCGCCTCCTGTCGGTCATTCAGCGCTTCGAAGTCGGCCTTCGACATGTACACCTCGCCACGGACCTCCAGGACCTCTGGGGCATTTGCGATCCGCTGCGGAATGTCACTGATCGTGCGAACATTGGCCGTCACGTCCTCGCCAACGGCCCCGTCTCCGCGCGTTGCGGCCAGGACCAGCTCACCGCGCTCGTAACGGAGCGAGCAGGACAGGCCGTCGATCTTGGGCTCGGCGGTGAAGGCCACGAACCCGTCGGCAGGCAACGCCAGGAATCGCTTCACGCGAGCGACGAACTCCTCCACCTCTTCTGCCGAAAAAGCATTGTCGAGGCTGAGCATCGGCCGCACATGCGCCACCTTTGCAAGGGCGGTGGTCGGCGCGGCCCCCAGCCGCTTCGATGGTGAGTCTGATCGAACAAGTTGCGGAAACAGCGCCTCCAGCTCGCGGTTCTCGCGGACCAGCGCGTCATATTCGGCGTCGGAAATCTCCGGCGCGTCCTGGTCATGGTAGAGCTTGTCGTGGCGGGCGATTTCCTTCGACAGCCGCATCAGACGGTTGGCAGCCTCGGCTTCCGAAAGGTCCCCCGCCGCCATGTTCAGCCGAACAGTTCCTCGAGCAGGTTGATGAAGCTGGTCCACGACCGCTCGGCGGCAAGCGCATTGTAGGCGACGCCGTCGATCTGCAGCTGGCTTGCGTGCGGGTTGGTGAAGCCGTGACCGACATGGCCGTAAGCGTGAATCTGCCAGTCGGAGCCGGCCTCGGTCAGCTCCTGTCCAAGCGCCACCACCTTGTCCGGTGGAACCATCGGATCGTCCCAGCCGTGGAAGGCGACAACCTTTGCCTTGATCTTCTTCGGCGCGAGGCCGGGCGGGTCGAACAGGCCGTGAAAGCTCACAGCGGCCGCAAAATCCTCTCCGGTTCGGGCGAGGTCGAGCGCGCACTGACCACCGAAGCAGTAGCCGGCAACGACGATGTGATTGTCCTGAACTTCGTCCATCCCACGCACCAGCTGCAGAACCGACAACAGGCGCCGCCGCAGTGCAGCCCGATCGCTACGCAGCCGGGTCATCTGCGCGAACATCGTGTCGCGCGGCGCGCCATGGAATTCCTTCCCGAACAGGTCAGCGACAAAGGCGTTGTAACCGAGCTCCACCAGCTGACGTCCAAAGCCAACCTCCAGGTCCGAAACGCCCATCACCGTCGGGATAAGGATGACTGTCGGCCGCGCCTCACCATCCCGCCTGCCAACGAAGACGCTTTCGAGACTCTCGTCCTCGAAATTATGCGGGACAGCCCGATCCTTGCTCATGCCTACTCCCTCGCCAGTTTAGCCAGCTTGGCCACTGTGTTCATGTTACGCGCCGTGCCGACGGCCCGAGTGCCCAGCTTGAGCTTCGAGCGGCCCTGCCCGGAAGGAAAGTGGACATAGATTTCGCGGGTTCCGAGCGCCAGACGTTCGTCTGCGATATTCTTTGCGGAATCGATTGCCTCTGAGGTTGGGCGCTCGTCGAAGAAGATAGCGGCGACGCGATTGCCGGGTTGATCGGCAAAGGGATTGCCTTCGGCCGCAGCGGCCATTTCCTTGGCGTTGCGCACCATGACGCCGACCGGTCTGCCCATGTGTTTCGTGAGCGCCGCCTCCAGATCTCGCTTCGCCGCCGCCTCGCTTTGGCCGCTGCTGAAGAGCAGATTGCCGCTGGCAATGAAGGTCCTCGGAGATTTGAAGCCCAATTCAGCCGCGATGCGCTTGAGGTCGTCCATCTTGAGCTGTCGTCCGCCGACATTCACCGCCCGGAGCAGCGCGACGTAGGAAGTCACGCCGCGTCGAGCAGACGCGATGCCTGCGCCCGGGCTTCCTCCGTCACCGACGCACCTGACAGCATCCGCGCGATTTCCTCCCGCCGTTCCTCGGGCGAGAGCTTGCGGACCGTCGTTCGGGTGCCGCCCTCACCGTGACTCTTCTCGATCCGGTAGTGATGCGATGCTCGGGCGGCGACCTGCGGTGAATGGGTCACGACCAGCACCTGGCTACGCTCGGCCAGCCTTGAGAGCCGATCACCGATGGCGCTGGCGACCGCGCCGCCCACGCCCCGGTCGATCTCGTCGAAGATCATTGTTGCAGCACTTCCCGCTTCGGCCAGCGCGACCTTGAGCGCGAGGATGAAGCGGGACAGCTCGCCGCCTGAAGCGATCCGGATCAGCGGCCCGAACGGCGCGCCCGGGTTGGTCGAGATCTCGAACTCGATTCGATCGGAGCCGGAGGGGCCGGCCTCGGTCGGAGTTACAGCGGTTCGGAAACGAGCGGCGTCGAGCTTCAGGGGCGCAAGTTCGGAAGCGACCGCCGCGTCGAGTCGGGCGGCCGTCTCCTTTCGCGCGCGGCTCATTAGGTCTGCCGCACTTGCATAGGCTTCCCGAGCAGCAGCAAGCTCGTGGTCGAGGTCGGCAATCCGTTCGCCGCTGGCTTCTATCGCCGACAGTTGCTCGCGCATTTTCAGTCCCAGGCCCGATAGCTGGTCGGGTTCCACCCTATGCTTGCGGGCAAGCCCGCGAATATCGAAAAGCCGCGCCTCGGCTTGCTCCAACCTCGCAGGATCAATGGTCGTCGCTTCGGCCGCACGCGCGATCCGATCCTCTGCGTCGCTCGTTTCGATGAGGGCTCGGTCCAAGGCTGCAAGCGCCTCGGCCAGCAGTGGGTGGTCGCCCGCGCCCCGCTCGATCCGGCGCGCTGCCAGCCGCAGCTGTGCCAGAACGCCGTCCGCACCACCGAGCAACTCATCGAGGCCCGTCAACGACTCGCCCGCCTTGAGCCCAGCCTGCATCGCCGCACGCTCTTCGGCGAGCCGAGTTTCCTCGCCTTCCTCGGGCGCGAGAGCTTCGATCTCGGCACTGGCATGTTCGAGCCATTCCCGATCGCGCTCGGCCGCCGCGGAGGCGGAGTGCGCTTCGAGCAGCGCCTCTTCGACTCGCGTCACCTCCGTCCAGGCGCGCGCTACCTCGCGAGTGTCGAGCTTGCCGAAGGCGTCGAGCAGGGCGCGGTGGCCCTTCGGGTTAAGGAGCCCGCGATCGTCATGTTGCCCGTGTATCTCAACGGCCAGAGACCCGAGATCGCGCAGCAAGCCAGCGGGAACGCTCGTGCCGGAAACGAAGGCTCTGCTGCCGCCATCGCTCTTCAGCGTACGGCGAACGATCAGCGCTTCGCCGGGCTCGGTGGCGATGCCCTGCTCATCAAGGAGTCGAATCGCAGGGTGCCCGGCCGCGAGCTCAATCTCGGCGGAGACTGCGGCCGATTCCTCCCCTGTCCGAACCAGGCCAGTATCCGCTCTCGCGCCCAGGGCCAGTCCAAGCGAATCGAGCAGGATCGACTTACCCGCCCCCGTCTCGCCGGTGAGCACGCCGAGACCCGGCTCAAACTCCAGCTCAAGCCGCTCGACGAGCACGATATTGTTGATTGCGAGCTGCCTCAGCATGCGAGGGCCGCTCGCCTTGGGATCACTTCCGCGAAGCCGTCCGCCGCCCGACCAGCTTATTCTCCTGGCCGAGGAGCTTCAGCGATTGGCGGTACCAGAAGCTTTCCGGGTAATTGCGGCCAAGCACCGCGGCCGCCTTCTGCGCTTCGACCGGGACGCCGAGCGAGAGATAACATTCGACCAGCCGCTCCAGCGCCTCCGGCGTGTGCGAGGTCGTTTGGTACTGATCGACGACGGTGCGGAAGCGGTAGGTCGCCGCAAGCCACTGCCCCTCGCGCTGGTAGAAGCGGCCGATCTCCATTTCCTTGCCGGCAAGGTGATCGCTGATGAGGTCGAGCTTCAGCCGCGCGTCGGCCGCGTAGCGGCTCTCAGGATAACGACGGATCAGCTCCCCGAACGCATCGGAAGCCTGCTGCGTCGTCGTCTGATCTCGAGTGACCTCGTCGATCTGCTGATAATAGCTCATCGCGATCAGATACTGGGCGTAAGGCGCCTCAGCGTTGCCGGGGTGGATGGTCAGAAAGCGCTGCGCCGAGTTGACGGCATCGCTGTACTTCTGGGCAAGATAATAATTGAACGCGCTCATCAGCTGCGCGCGGCGGGCCCAGGTCGAATAAGGGTGCTGCCGCTCGACCTCGTCAAACAGCTTAGCGGCCGTTTCATAGTCGCCCTTGTCCATCGTGGTCTTGGCCGCGGTGTAAAGCGAGCTCACGTCGCGAGCGACGTAGTTCGTGTCCGACCGGTTCTTGCCGTGCGCGCAGCCGACCAGTGGGAGGGTCAAGGCGGCGGCGAGCAGCAGGGTAGTCGAACGGGAAAATTTCAGCATGGAAACCTCATTAGCGCGGGCTCCGGAGGAGGCCAAGGAGGGGCATGGACGGACTAAGCTTGGCCCCGGATGAACGGCAGGTCAGGCGGTCGCCTCCGCAACTTCTTCCTTGTCCTCCGGCTTCAGGAAGCTGTCCGGCTGAACGCCGAGCCAGACCAGCACCGGCGCGGAAATATAGATCGACGAATAGGTACCGATGACCACGCCGAGGAAGATGGCGATGGCGAGGCCGAAGATGACCTCCGGGCCAATCAGCATCAGGACGCCGAGCGCGATGAGGACGGTAAAGGAGGTGACCACGGTCCGCGCCAGGGTCTCATTCAGCGAGAGGTTCAGAAGCGGCAGGATCGCCATCTTCCGGTATTTCCTGAGATTCTCGCGGATTCGGTCATAGATGACGACGGTGTCGTTCAGCGAGTAGCCGACGATCGTCAGGAAGGCGGCGACGACATTGAGGTCGACCTGAAGCCTTGTGAAGGCAAAGAATCCCAGGGTCATTGCAACGTCGTGCGCGAGGGTCAGCAGCGCTCCGACGCCGAACTGCCACTCGAACCGGAACCAGATGTAGAGGGCGATGCCGAGCATCGCGAGACCAATGGCGATCGCGCTGCTCTGCGCCAGTTCCTCACTGACCTTGCCCGACACCGTGTCGACCGAATCGATGCGAGCGCCGGGATAATCCTTCTCAACCTCGGCCTGGACGTGGGTCGCGACACTGTTCGCTTCCGCCGCGCTTCCGGGCGGCTTGGGAAGCCGGATCTGGAAGGTCTTCGGACCGCCGAATTCGGTGATGCTGGCCTCGCCAAGATGCATCGAGTCAACCCGGCTGCGCAGCTGCTCGACATCGACCGACTGCACGAAGGTCACGCGGATCAGCTGGCCGCCGACGAAGTCGACGCCAAGGTTCAGGCCGCGGTAGGCGGTAAAGGCGATCGAGACGACCGTCGCCACGAGCGACAAAACCAGCGCGACGTTGCGCCAGCGCATGAAGTCGATGTTCGTATGGTCGGGGACAAGCTTCAGCAGCTTCATGTGGCGAGCGCCTTAAATGTGCAGTTCGCGCGGGCGGGCGCGGCGGATCCACAGCGCCACCAGCATGCGGGTGAAGTAAACGGCGGTGAACACCGACGTGACGACGCCGATCAGCAGGACGACAGCGAACCCACGGACCGGGCCGGAGCCGAAATAAGCCATGATCGCGGCGGAGATGACGTGGGTAACGTTCGCGTCGAAAATGGCGCGCATCGCTTCCTTGTACCCGGTCTCCACCGCATCGATGAGCCGCCGGCCGCGTCTGATTTCCTCGCGGATACGCTCGTTGATCAGCACGTTGGCGTCGACCGCGGCACCGATGGTCAGGATGAAGCCCGCAATGCCCGGGAGCGTCAGGGTCGCATTGAACATCGACATGGTGCCGAGGATCAGGAAGGCGTTCACGACGAGGGCAATGTTCGCGTAAATGCCGAAGCGGCCATAGGTGACGAGCATGAACAGCATCACCAGCCCGACCGAGACGATGCTGGCGATCGCGCCTTTGTGAATGGAATCCTTGCCAAGGTCGGGCCCGATGCTCCGTTCTTCGATGACGTTGAGCTTCACCGGCAGCTTGCCCGAAGCGAGGCTGACCGACAGATCGTGAGCGCTCTGGACGGTGAAGCTGCCCGAGATCTGGGCGTTGCCGCCAAGGATCGGCTCGTTGATGTTCGGAGCCGACAGCACCTTGTCGTCGAGGATGATGGCGAACGGCTTGCCGACATTCTCCTGGGTTGCTCGAGCGAACCGGCGGGCACCGGCGGTGTTGAACTTGATCTCGATGTCTGGGCGGCCATCCTGATCGAAGCCCTGGTGAGCATCGGTCAGCTGGTCGCCGGACACCATCACCCGGCGCTTCACGGCAATCGCGCCGCCCTGAACCATCGGCAGCACCTGGCTGCCCGGAGGCGCCCGGCCCTGCTGAACGTCCTGCGGGTTGGCGGATAGATCAACGAGCTTGAACTCCAGCCGCGCGGTTTGACCGATCAGCGCCTTGAGCTCTTCCGGATTTTCAACGCCGGGGACTTCGACGAGGACTCGATTCTGGCCCTCCGTAACGACAGTGATTTCCTTGGTTCCGCCCGGATCGATCCGGCGACGAACCACGTCGCGGGCAACACCCATTGCATCCTTGAGCGCCTGGGTGGTTCCTTGCTGAGTGGGGGTCAGCACCACGCGGGTCGAATCGACCACCTGCACATCCCAGTCGCGAACGCCAGTGAGCGCGAGCGGCTTGCTCAGCGTCCGCATGCGCTCCACCGCTGCATCAACCTTAGTCGGATCGCGGACCAGGAAGGAAAGGCGCCCTCCCGCCGTCGAAATATCGCCCACGTCGATCGCCGGGTCGTGGCGAAGCTCACTCGCGACCTCGTCTTCCTTGGCCGCGAGACGCTGCTTCAGCGCATCATTGGCATCGGCTTCCAGCAGCAGGTGGCTGCCACCGGCGAGGTCGAGCCCAAGGTTGATCCGATATTGCGGGAGCCATTTCGGCCAGGCGCTCGAGTAAGGCGTTCCCGCGAGAAGGCTTGGCATCGACAGTAGCACGCCCGCCGCAACGACGAGGGAGACCAGCCACACTTTCCATTTCGGAAATTCGAGCATCAGTCGTTCGCCGGCTTTGCGTTGGGCCGGATCACCTGACTGATGGTGGACTTGATCACTCGGACCTTCACACCTTGCGCGATCTCGACCTCCGCCTCGTCATCGGTGACCTTCGTCACCCGACCTCGCATGCCACCGCCGGTCACGACGTCGTCGCCCTTCTTCACCGCGGAAATCGCGTCCTGATGCTCCTTCACGCGCCGCTGCTGCGGTCGCATGACGATCAGGTAGAAAATGACGAAGATTGCGATGAACGGGAAAAAGGTGATCAAGCCACCGACCACGCCACCAGGCTGCCCGGCAGGCGCTGCCTGCATCATCATCAACATCGGTTCGTTGGACATTTAAGGCTGACGACTTTCCGTGATTAGTGAGCCTTGTCCTAACGACCGTCCCCCGGACGGTCTACGACAAGGCTGGTCGGGGCGACTGGATTCGAACCAGCGACCTCCACACCCCCAGTGTGATGCGCTACCAGGCTGCGCTACGCCCCGACTGGCCGGCGCATCTAGGCAGGGCTATCCGACAAGGCAAGGTGGGAGGGGCGCCGAGTGGCAGGGCGTAGGCGGAAAAACAGGCGAGGCAAAGCGCTGAGGCAGCACGCGCTTATCGTTCTTTCGCTGCCCACGCTGTACCTGATCGCGGCGCTCGTCGGATCGATAATTCCGGTCAATCGTGAGTGGGTCGAACCGGCACGAGGCACCACCATCTATATCGCCGACAACGGCATCCATGCCGACATCATCATGCCGGTTAGCGCTCAGGGTCTCGATTGGGAGCCGATGCTGCCCAAGAACGATTTCGCCGGCGTTCCTCCCGAGGCGGGATGGATCGCGTTCGGATCGGGCGAGGAGCATGTCTATCTCGATACCCCGCGCTGGCGTGACATCCGGCTGTCGACGATCTGGTCGGCGCTCGCGGGAGGGCCGCGAGTCATCCACGTCGAATATGTGCCGAGTCCCTATTACGCTGCCCGGGCGATCAGGCTGAGGCCGGAGGAATATCGACGATTGTGGGCTGCGATCCACACGGACTTCGCCCTCGACGAACACGGCAGGCCCCAGCACATCGACCATCCGGGTTACGGCCCCGCCGACGCCTTTTTTCGCGCGACGGGCCATGCCAGCGCGCTACGCACCTGCAATGTGGTGGCAGCGAACTGGCTGAGGCTGGCTGGAGTGAAGACCAGCGCCTGGCCACCGTTCGTTGGCGGCCTGACCTGGCGATACCGGAGGGCGGTCTAGCTATTTGCCCTTCTTCTTGGTGGTCGTCGTGGTTGTCTTGCTAGTTGTCTTCGTCGCCGGAGCCTGGGCATCGAGCTCGGCCTTGGTCATGCTGATCACCAGGCCCTTGTCGTTCTTGGCGAAGCTGGAAACGGGAATGGGCACCCGCACCTTGCCGGTTGCGACGATTGCGCCCTTCGCGTCGACGGACTCGATTGTTCCGACCATGCCGCCCTTCTGGTCATAGACCTCGGCACCCTTTTTCACGTCCTCGGCCGTTGCAGCCTTGATCGCCGATGCATCGGTGGTGGTCGTCGAGGTCGTCGTCGCGCTCGCAGCAGGGCCAACCTGGGCGCCCGTCGCCGGATCGGTCGGCACAACGGTTGTGCTCTTGGTCGTCGTAGTCTGGGTCTGCGCCGGCGTGGTAATCGTGCCGGGGACGGCGGTCGTCGCGCTGTTGGTCGTGGTGGTCTGCGTCGCGGTCGGCGTTTGCTGAGTCGTCGTTGAAGTCGTTTGCTGGACCGGCTGCGCCTGTGCAGCCGCAACGCCCGACGTGGCCAGCGCGATCAGACCTACAGCGCTGTTCAGGGTTACTCGCATCATTGATCTCCAGTTCGATGGGTTTCGAACTGAACGATGGTGACACGCTACGGGATGCAGACCGCTCGGCGAACCGTGTCGGCTCGCCGACAGACTGCGAAACCCTAGAGCACGTACCGGCTGAGGTCGGCGTTCCTGGCGATTCCGCTGAGCTGCTGCTCGACGAAGGCGGCATCGACAACGAGCTTCTCGCCACGGCGGTTCTCGGCGTCAAAGCTCACCTCTTCCAGCAGCTTTTCCATCACGGTCTGAAGCCGACGCGCGCCGATATTCTCGACCGCCTCGTTGACCTCCGCAGCGATGCGCGCGAGCGCCTCGATGCCGCTGTCGGCGAAAGTGATCGTCACGCCCTCGGTGCCGAGCAGCGCCTGGTACTGCTCAGTGAGACTGGCGCGAGTCGCCGACAGAATGCGAACGAAGTCCTCCTGCGTCAGCGCCTTCAGCTCCACCCGGATCGGCAGACGGCCCTGAAGTTCCGGAAGCAGGTCCGCGGGCTTCGCAATGTGGAACGCGCCCGACGCGATGAACAGGATGTGGTCGGTCTTTAGCGGCCCGTACTTGGTCGCGACGGTCGTCCCTTCGATGAGGGGTAGCAAGTCGCGCTGGACGCCCTCACGGCTGACCGAGCCGCCGCGCACGTCGCTAACCGCGATCTTGTCGATCTCGTCGAGGAACACGATCCCATTGGCTTCGGCGTCCGCCAGCGCGACACGGTTGATGTCATCAGGATCGAGCCGCTTGTCGGCTTCCTCGTCGGTCAGGCGGGCAAATGCCTCGGGCACCTTGAGCTTGCGGCGCTTGCGCGGCTGTTGGCCGCCGAGCTTTCCCATCATTGAGCGCAGATCGAACACCTGCGCGCCCATTCCCGGGATCTCGAACGGCATGTTCGGTGCCTCGTCGACCTCGATCTCCACTTCGGCCTGGTCGAGGCTGCCGTCGGCGAACCGCTGGCGGAAGCTCTGCCGCGTCGCCTCGCTCGAGCCCTTGCCCGTCAGCGAATCGAGGAGCTTGTCCATCGCCGCCTCCTCGGCTCCGGCGCGCACCTTGTTGCGGCGGCGATCGCGTTCCAGCCGAACCGCTTCCTCGACCAGGTCGCGGGCGATCTGCTCGACGTCGCGGCCGACATAGCCGACCTCCGTGAACTTGGTCGCCTCGACCTTCACGAACGGCGCATCGGCGAGCCGGGCAAGCCGCCGGCTGATCTCGGTCTTGCCGCAGCCCGTGGGGCCGATCATCAGGATGTTCTTCGGCGTGACCTCATCGCGCAGCTCTGGTGAGAGCTGTTGACGGCGCCAACGGTTGCGGAGGGCGACCGCCACCGCCTTCTTTGCGTCGTCCTGTCCGACGATATGTTCATTGAGCGCTGCGACGATCGCCTTGGGTGTAAGCTTGTCTTTCAGCACTTCGGCTTGCTCCCCGCCGCTCTGCGGGATTGAGGTGTGATAGTTCATCTTAATTGGCAATGTCGGGACCGCGCTTCGGCACTTCAAGCGGGGCAGCGAAGGCCCGCGAAGAAGGCCTTATGGTCGGCGACGATCCTGGAGATCGTCGCGGGCTCCGGGGTCGTGTCCCACTGGTCCAGCTCGAACGTGCCGCCAAGAATGATGCCGTCAGGACGCGGGAACATGTAGCCCGGGCCGCCGGTGAAGGCATAGCGCACTTCGGGCTGAGGCTCGAGGATCGCCAGCTGGCCGCGCGCCGGGTGAAGATCCTGGTCATCGAACAGATCTCGGCTGCCTAGACCCGTGCAGTTGAACACGAGGCTTTCCGGCAACTCGGTGATGTCCGCCGGCGTCGCGAACTTCCGCACCTCGATCCGACCACCGGCGATCTGAACGTCCCGGATCATCTGGCGGAGGTAGCGGCCGGTCTCGATGTACATCGTATCGTAGCGAAGCGTGCTGCCCCAGGGGAACGGGTTCTCGGCGGCGGTCAGCATCCGGTTGATCGGTGGAAAGGTAGCGATCGTCTTCGCTTCTGGACTGTCCGTCTCGACATAAGTCGGCAGCCAGCGGATGCCGTAATCGTCGCCCACCATGATCTGGAAGCGCCGCCAGCTGTAATCGAGCGCACGGGCGAACTGTGCCAGGAATTCCGGGGTGACCAGGCTTTCCTTGAACGAATATGCCGGGTGGAACTGGCCGCCGGCGATGTTGGATGTCGTTTCGGGCGGGAGGGCAGCCGTATATATTGTTACTGGAAAGCCAGCCTCCTGCACCATCCTTGCCGTAGACAGCCCGACGACCCCTGAGCCGATCACTGCCGCCGGGCCGCTGTGTCCCTGCAACCCGAGGTCAATCGCCAGTTTCGAGGTGCCCCAGCTGAGCGTGATCCCGCCGCCGCCATGGCCGTAATTGTGGACGAGGCGCTTGTCGCCCAGCTGGTCGACACGAACCACGAAGCCCTGGCGACGGTAAGGCCTCAGGCCCGCCATTGTGCGGATGATGCGGCTTTCGTCGGCAATCACTGACGCAAGATGCGTACAACCGCCGATTTGCCGAACCCCGACCGTCGCGCAGCCCGAAAGCAGCGCAGCGGACCCGAGGCTGAATGATCTGCGATCCAACAACATCCGTTCGTCCTGAGCCTGTCGAAGGGCTGTTTTGTCCTTCTGCCTCATTCAAGATGAAAGACGGGGCTTCGACAAGCTCAGCCCGAACGGAGGCGCTTATTCAATCGTCTCGATCGTCAGCCGGTCGTTGGTGAACACGCACACTTCCGATGCGATCTGCATCGCGCGGCGCGCGAGTACCTCTGGGTCCTGCTCGTAATCCGCCAGCGCCTTAGCCGCGGACAAAGCATAATTGCCGCCCGAGCCGATGGCCGCGATGCCACCCTCCGGCTCAAGCACATCGCCGTTGCCGGTGAGGATCAGCACGATGTCCTTGTCGGCGACGATCATCAGCGCTTCGAGGTTGCGAAGATATTTGTCCGTACGCCAGTCCTTGGCGAGCTCGACCGCCGCTCGCATCAGCTGCCCGTTATATTGCTCGAGCTTCCGCTCCAGCCGCTCGAACAGGGTGAACGCATCGGCGGTCGCTCCAGCGAAGCCGCCGATCACCTCGCCCTTCTCGCCAATGCGCCGCACCTTCTTCGC
>DASUZY010000111.1:0-22975 GCA_036376635.1 Sphingomicrobium sp. | reverse complement strand
CTGGCCATCGCGGCGATGCTGCTGACGCTGTCCGCCTTCGGCACGTTGCTGCGGGCGATCGTCGCGGCGCTGGCCGTTGCGGTCCTGCGCTTCCGAGCGATGGGCGGGATGTCCGCCGCCGCGCTGCGGATGGCGTTGCTGGCCCGAGTTCCGATTCTGCCGGCGCTGACCATCGGCGCGGCGATCCGCCTTCATGCCGTACCGCTCCGAGCGCTCCGGCGCAGCCTTCGGCACGGGCTTCAAACGCTTGAACGTCTCGACCCAGGCCATGAAATCCGCCGGGAGCGGCTTGCTGGCGATCCGCTGACGCGTCGTACGCTCGATGTCGCGCAGGTTGCCGCGCTCTTCGGGTGCGCAAAAGGCAAAGGCGGTGCCGTCGGCGCCGGCGCGCGCGGTGCGGCCGATGCGATGGACGTACTGCTCCGGAACATCGGGCAAATCGTAGTTCACGACATGGCTGACGCCGGGAATGTCGATGCCGCGGGCGGCGATGTCGGTCGCGATCAGCACCGGCACCTCGCCGGCCTTGAACGCCGCGATGGCGCGCTCGCGGTTGGCCTGGCTCTTGTTGCCGTGGATCGCGGCGGCGGCGATGCCGGCGGCCTCGAGCTGACGGACGATCTTGTCCGCGCCGTGCTTGGTGCGGCTGAAGACGAGGGCGCGCTCGACCGGCTCGGACTTCAGGATCATTGCGAGAAGCGCGGTCTTCTCGGCCTGGTTGACCAGGGTGACCGTCTGATCGATCCGCTCGACTGTAGTCGCGGCCGGGGTGACCGACACTTCGGCCGGGTTGGTCAGATACTTGTCGGCCAGCTCCTTGATCGCCTTCGGCATGGTCGCCGAGAAGAACAGGGTCTGGCGCTTCGGTGGGACCAGGCTGACAATCCGGCGCAGCGCATGGATGAAGCCAAGGTCGAGCATCTGGTCGGCCTCATCGAGAACCAGGATCTCGAGCTCGCGGAGGCTGAGGGCCCGCTGATCGATGAGGTCGAGCAGTCGGCCCGGAGTCGCGACCAGCACGTCGAGGCCACGCGCGACAGTGCGAACGCTCTTGCCGTTGGGGACGCCGCCGAAGATGACTCCGACCGAGAGGCGCATGAACTTGCCATAGGCCTCGGCGCTGGCAGCAATCTGAGACGCGAGCTCACGAGTGGGAGCGAGGACCAGCATCCGGATCTGGCCGGGCTTGGGGATCTGGCGATTCGCCGCGAGGCGGTCGAGCGAGGGCAGCATGAACGCGGCGGTCTTGCCGGTGCCGGTCTGCGCAATGCCGAGGAGGTCCCGGCCCGTGAGAACGGTCGGGATCGCCTGGAGCTGGATGGGGGTCGCCTGCGCATAATTTTTCGCGGCGAGCGCATCGAGCAGGGGCTTGGAGAGCCCAAGGGATTGAAACGTCATTGAAAATACTTCCACAAACAAGCGCCGACCGGCGCCGTCTGGCGCCCGTCGAGCGGGGAAAACAAGAACCCCGCGTGATGTGGAGAACTTCAAAAATCGAGACGCGGGCCGGTCACGTCGAAACGTCAGGACCGATCACGCCGCTTGTCGAAAGCGCCTCGTGTTGCGGTGCAATATAGAGGGAATGCGCGAAAAGTCCACCTTTGCGGTCACGCCGGATGGATTTGACCGGGCTCAACGTGGAATCCCGAAGCCTCCCCGATACCGTCGAACAGGCCGGCCTCAGTCGCGGTCATCCATACCTGCCCGCGTCCTTCCAGCCGGTGGAAGAGCGCGGCCCGCCGCTTGGGATCGAGGTGAGCTGCAACTTCGTCGAGCAGCAGGATCGGGGGCTCGCCGCGCCGCTCCGTCACGAGCTCCGCGTGTGCGAGGATGAGGCCGAGGAGCAAAGCCTTCTGCTCACCGGTCGAAGATTGAGCGGCGGGCATCCGCTTGCCCCGATGAATGACGGAAAGATCCTGCCGGTGGGGCCCCTCGCTAGCACGGCCCGCGACCGCGTCGCGCTGACGGTTGATCCGGAGCTGGGACGAGAGATCGGCCGTCTCCCACCCTTCGATCGCAATCGCTGCCCGCGCGAATTCGTCGTCGGGAACCTTCTCCAGCGCCGCGTCAAGCGATTCGATCGTCCGGCGCCGCGCAGCGTCCAGTTCCGCGCCATGTTCGGCCATCGCGAGTTCGAGGGAGTCGAGCCAGCTTTCATCCCATCGCTCGTCCGAGAGCAGCTTGTTCCGGGCGCGCATCGCAGCGTCGTAGCGCGTCGCGTGGTGCGCGTGCGCGGGCTCAAGCGCCAGCACCAGCCGGTCGAGGAAACGCCGGCGGTCGCTCGCGCTGCCCGAGAACAAACGGTCCATCGCCGGAGTGAGCCAAAGGATCGAGAGCCATTCCGACAGGCTGTTGACCGAGGCTGGAGCGCCGTTGACCCTGACCTGCCGCCGTTCGGGGGCCGTTGCCACCGTGCCGGTGCCGATCTCGACCTCACCTACGGAGGAGGCCACGGCCCAGCCGCCGCTGCCATCCCGCCGCGCCATCGCGCTTAGCCCAGCACTTCGCAGTCCGCGCCCCGGGCTAAACATCGACACGGCTTCGAGGATGTTCGTCTTTCCGGCGCCGTTCTCTCCGAACAGCAGGACGAAGCCCCGTCCCGGCTCGATCGAGGCCGAGGCATAAGACCGGAAGTCGGTAAGGGTTAGTCGGCTGACGGGCACGCACCCGTCATTGCGAGGAGCGAGGCGACGAAGCAATCGAGACTTGGATCACTGCGCTACGCTCGCAATGACGATTGACGACGGAGGGCTCTCAGACCCGCATCGGCATCAGCACATACAGCGCGTTCGACTTGTCGTTCTCGCGCAGCAGCGTCGGAGCGGCAGCATCGGCGAGGTGAACTTCGACCGTGTCGCCGTCGATCTCGCTCAGGATGTCGAGCAGGTAGCGGGCGTTGAACCCGATCTCCAGCCCGTCAGAACCGTAATCCGCCGGCACTTCTTCGGTTGCGACGCCGTTCTCCGGAGAGGTCACCGACAGGGTGACCTTGTCCCGATCGACCGCCATCTTCACCGCGCGCGTCTTCTCGCTGGCAATGGTCGACACGCGGTCGACGCCCGCCGAGAAGCTCTTGGGGTCGAGCTTCAGCAGCTTGTCGTTACCGGTCGGGATCACGCGATTGTAATCGGGGAACGTTCCGTCGATCAGCTTGCTGGTCAGGATCGCACTGCCGAGACCGAAACGGACCTTGGTGGGCGAAAGCGAGATTTCGACGGTGCCCTCGACCTCTTCCAGCAGTCGGTAGAGCTCGGTCACGGCTTTGCGCGGGACGATGACGTCGGGCATGCCTTCGGCGCCGTCGGGCCGGGCGATCGTAACCCGCGCAAGGCGGTGTCCGTCAGTGGCGGCGGCGCGCATCTGGTCATCCACGACATGGAAGAAGATGCCCATCAGGTAATAGCGGGTCTCTTCGCTGGAGATGGCGAAGCGGGTTTTCTCGATAATCTGGCGGAGGGTCGCCGCCGGAAGCTCGAATCGTGTCGGGAGTTCGCCCTCGGCAATCACCGGGAAGTCGTCGCGAGGGAGTGTCGAAAGGTTGAACCTCGCGCGGCCGGCGACGACCTGCATCTTGCCCTCGGCGGCGGTAAGCTCGACCTGGCTGCCCTCGGGAAGCTTTCGAACGATATCGAAGAAGGTATGCGCCGACACTGTGGTCGCGCCCGGCTGGCTGACATTGGCCGGAACCGTCTCGTCGACCTGGAGGTCGAGGTCGGTGGCCATCAGCCGAAGCGATCCATCCTCGCGTGCTTCCATCAGCACGTTGGAGAGAATCGGGATCGTGTTCCGGCGTTCCACGACCGATTGGACGTGGCCCAGGCTCTTGAGGAGAGTCGCCCGCTCAATCGTCGCTTTCATGTTGCCCAGACCCCATCATCCGCCGTGGTTCACCGGCACTATAGCGAGCCGTTCGGCGCGCGGAAGCAGAATGATGAGCGAAGCTTATCTGGCGTGCCGAACGACTGCGAGACGCAAGATGTAGCGGCTACTTGCCGACCTTCTGCCCGACGGTGGGACCGGCGGCCGGCTTGCTCGGCATCAGCAGGCCGTCGACCTCATGGATGACGCCGTTGGTATATTGCTCGTCACCCTTGGTGATGGTCGCCTTGTGGCCGCTGGAGTCGCTAAGCACGGTCTTCCCGCCATCCTTCGTCGCCGTCAGCGTTCCGCCGCCCATAGTGGCGAGGATCGCCTTGCCCTTGCCGTTGTCGATGGCCTTGTCGATGTCGGCGACCATGACCGTTCCGGGCAGGATCAGGTTGGTCAGGATGGCGGTCAGTTTGCCGCGATTCTGCGGGTTCGTGTCAAACGTTCCCGTCGGAGCCGCAGCGAAGGCCGCATCGCTGGGGACGAACACCGTATAGGGGCCGGGCCCGGCAAGCGTCTGGTCCAAGCCCGCCGCCTTAGCCGCGGTCATGAATTGGCCGCCAGCGGGCAGGGCGCTGGCCATCGTCTTGGAGCCGGCGGCCTTTTGCGCCTTGGACGTCTGCGCCTTTTGGGGCCCTGTGCCGTTGCCATTACCGTTCTTGTTGCACGCGCTGACCGCGACCAGCGCCGCCGCCGCCATGCCCAGTGCGAGCGCACGGGTGTTCATGCCTTGGCCTCCTTATGCTTTCGTTTTGAGTGCGAAATGGCCCGGCGCGGTTTGGGTTCCGCTCCGGGCCATTCATTCACGCGTTGTTGAGCAGCGAAGCCACGATCGCCGTCACCAGCTGGGTCGTCGGGTCCACCTGGTAGATGTAGCCGTTGCTGTACCGATACCACGCCGTCGGCGTGTCATAGTAAGTCTCCCGGTACGCGTAGGGCACATTGTACACGCCGTACCCGGCGGGCAGCGGCTGACCGATGCTAAAGCCCGGCGAGAGCAGCGCAGCCACCGAAGTGATCATGCTGCTGCGCGGATCATATTGGTAGATCGCGCCCGGAGCGTACCAGTAACCGTAGTCGGCCGTGTCGTAGTAATAGGGCCGGTATTGGTACGGGACGTTGTAGTAGCTGTAGGCTGAAGGCAGGATCTGCCCGACGCCATAGCCGCCCGCATAAGCCGGGATCACGTCGTCGACGTAGCCGCTGGCGCAATCGACCTGATAGATGACGCCGTAATAGTAACGGTTACAGACGTCCCCATAGTCCGGGTAAAAGGCGTCGTAGCCGTAATAGGACGGCACGTAGCTATCCATATAGGCAGCCGGCAGATACTGGCCGGGCATATAGCCGCCGCCGAAGAGCGGAAGCAGCGACGCGATCAGATTGCTCGTTCGGTCGACCTGATACGCGTAGCCGTCACCGTAACGCCAGTAATAGTCGGGCGTGTCCGGATAGAGATAGCCGACGCTCGCCGGGATCGCCGACAACGCGGCGATCGTCGCCGCCGTGGACAGCGGGCTTCCGACCAGCTTCGCGGCCTGGCCCGGAGGCATGCAGCCGTTGTTCTTCATCCACAGGCCAGGAGGGCAGCCGTCGATCAGCCCATGGCGCGCGGCGCCTCCGCCGAACCCCTGCACGTTAGCAAACTGGGCCTGCCTGCCGCCATTGAATGCGTTGGCTGTCGCCAGCTGGCGCTGCTGAGCCTGCTGATTCGCAAACGCCTGTTGCTGCTGTTGCGCTCGATTGCCTCGCAGTTGCTGACCGCCGGCCATTCGGGCCTGCTGACGTTCGAACCCGCGAGCCTGCTGACGCGCCTGCTGCTGAGCGAATGCATGGCCGTTGCCATGCCGCTGCTCGGCGATGGCGCGCGTCTGCTGGCGACCGCCACCGTGGGCGCGCTGCTGAGCGAACCCGCGCGCCTGCTGGCGTTCGAAACCGCGCGCCTGCTGGCGGGCGACGCCGCGTGATTGCTGTCGCTGAAAGCCGCGGAACTCCTGTCGCTGGACCTGCATGCGCGGAGCAGCGAAACCGCCGCCATGGCCGCGGCCGCCGCCGCCACCACCCATGATCATCGGCCCGCCACCGCCGTGACCGCGGCCACCGCCGCCGAACGCAGGGCCGCCTCCACCGCCGTGGGGCCCGCCGCCGCCGTGGCCGCCGCCACCCTGAGCGGCTTGAGGCGGAGGACCGCCTCCGCCGTGCGGGCCGCCACCGCCATTGCCGTGGCCTCCGCCACCGCCGCCGCCGTGCGGCCCCGCATATGCCGGGGCGGCGATCGCCAACGCGGCGACGCCCGCGGCGAGAAACACCCTGGTCAACATGAGAAATCTCCTTTCGAACGGGACAAACGGTCCGTTCGCTGCACCGTTCCAACCGCTAAACGGATGGAACTTTCGGCTTAGCGCACTAGTCTGAACCTCAAATGTCGAGTTTATTCAGATATTTAGGTGGCGTGGTCTTCCACCCAGCTGGTCCTCAACCGACCCACGCAAAGCAGCATCAGAATCGCCGCGACGATGTAGAAGGCCGTACAGGACACTGCGGCGTAGCGCAGGCTCTCCGCTCCATAGCTCTGCTTGAGAGCGGTCGAGATGGCCCCGATCAGATAGGGCCCGACCCCCAGCCCGATGAGGTTGTTGATCAACAGAAAGCTCGCCGAGGCTGTCGCCCGCATCCGGCCAGGAACGAGGTGCTGCACTGCAGTGATCACAGGTCCAAGCCACAGGATGTTGAGCGCGTTGGGAATCAGCAGTAGCGGCCAGGCGAACCACAGGTTGGGCGCCAATAATCCTGCCGCAAAGGTCGGCGCAGTGATGAGCCATGCAATCGCCGGAAGCCTCGCATACCAGCCGCGGTCGAGGTGACCCAGGCGGTCGGCCAGCCAGCCCCCCGACCAGACGCCGATGCAGCCGCCGATGAACACGACCGAAGCCATGAACTGCCCGCGCCCGACGAGGCTCATGTGATAGCTGCGCTCGAGAACCGACGGGATCCAGGTGGCGAGGCCGTAGCCGCAGAGCGAGCTCGAGGAGGCGGCGAAGGCCATCAACCAGAACACCGGCTTTCGCGCGAGCATTGGAAAGACCTGGCCAATGGTGGCCGCGCTTTGGCTGGTCCGTGGAGGATCGCGGACCACCAGCAACAGGACAGGAGCCAGCAGCACGCCGGCGATGCCCATCGCATAAAAGGCCGCCCGCCAGCCGATCGCGTTGGCGATGTAGGCACCGATCAACGTACCCAATGCAAGGCCGATCGGGACCCCGAGCGAGAAGATCGCGATCGCTCGCGCTCGGCGCTGCGGCTCGAAATAATCGGCCAGGAGCGCATAGGACGGAGCGACGCCGCCGGCCTCGCCGATCCCGACGCCCATGCGGAACAGGAAGAACTGCCAGAACGAACTGGCGGTACCGCAAAGCGCGGTGAAGGCGCTCCAGAAGGCGACCGCAGCGGCGATGACCCGGCTGCGGCTGGTCCGATCCGCGAGAATGGCGAAGGGGATGCCGAGTACGGAATAAAGAATCGCGAACGGCGGTCCGCTGAGCGCTCCGAATTGCTTGTCGGTGAGATGGAGGTCGCCGATGATCGGACCGGCAAGGATGCCGAGGATCTGCCGGTCGAGATAGTTGAAAATGTAGGCGACGAGCAGCAGCCCGAGCACCAGCGATGCATTGCTTTTCGTGCGATCGGTCGCGCTCACGCCAGTTCCCCCAGAAGCTGAACAAGCCGAGCGACGTCGTCCTCATCCTGATAGATGCCGAAGCCGATCCGCAGCACATCGCCGCGCACGTCGGTGATGCAGTTCTTCGCCTTCAATTCTGCATACCAGCGCTGCGCGTCCGGACTGCGGAAGGCGAGAAATCGCGCATGATGAAGCGTATGACGACGCAGTGGATTCAAGATTTCCGCTGTCGACAGTGGCGTCTTCCGGACAGCATCGATCAGCTGGCCCTGAAGTTGTTCGACATAGCGTGATGAGCCGAGCGTTGTGATACCATTTGCCGCGAGCATCCGCCGAACGTGCGTAAACCGGTACAAGGCGGAGGGATCAAAGGTGGCGCCCAGAAATCGGCGTGCATCCTTCGCATAGCCCACTTGCCCCGGAGGCAGGGTGAGGTCTTCGAACTCGGCGAACCAGCCCGTGATCCGCGGCCTCTCGCCGAATCCCGGAGGCGCATGCATGAAAGCGCAGCCTTCCCCCGACATGGCATATTTGTACCCGCCTCCGAGATAGAAGGCGCTGCCGGCAGCCGCCTCCCCAAAGGGGTGATCGATGGCCATGAAGGCGTGGTACCCGTCGATCACTACCCACGGCCCTGGCGGACGGCCGAGCAACGCAAGCTCGTCGACTCGATCAAAGACCTGGCCGTTGCCAAACATCACCTGGCTGACAAAGATCAAATGGTGCCCGCCCTTTAGCGCGGACTCAACGAAGCGCTCGGAAAACGTCTCAAACGGTTCGACCGCCACGCGTTCGAACACAGCCGCGCCAGACTCTTCCCAGCGGGCAAACTGCCTCCTTGCACTGTGGAACTCGGCATCGCTGGTGAGCACCCGGATCGGCCATGTCTCGGAAACGGCCGCCATCAGGCGGACCAGCAGCTCATGGGTGTTTGGCGCGAAGACGATTGCGTCGGGTTGGCCCGTGCCCAGCTCCGCGGCGACCTCGCGCTGCGCCTCGGGCCAGACCTCGTCCATGACCTTGTCCCACTTGCGGTCGGCAAGGCGCGCGGCGTCGTTCCACGCCTCCACCTGCCCGTCGAAGCTGGCATCGGGCCACAAGTGATGGCTATGCGCCGCGAAATGGAGCCGGGTGGGATCGGCGCCGAGACTGCGGCTGAACAGCCGTTTGAAGCTCAAAGGCCGGTCCTCATCGCCCACAGCTCGGGGAACACGCGCTTCTGAAGGGTGGCGCGGAGGTAGGGGGCTCCGGCCGAACCACCCGTACCCGGCTTGTTGCCGATAATGCGTTCGACGGTCAGCACATGCTTGTGCCTCCAGGCGGCGAGGGCGTCGTCGATGTCGACCAGCTTTTCGGCAAGCTCGTAAAGATCGAACCACCGTTCGGAATCCCGATAGACTTGGAGCCAGGCCGCAGCGACGGCCTCGACCGAGCCGTCGCCGAGGTCGAACCCGGCCCGTTTCAGCGCACCGTGCGATGCTTCGCGAAGGCTCGGCTCGTCCAACGCCTTCGCCAGCGCCGCCCGCTCGGGGCTGCCTTCATCATATTGGTTGAGGAAATTGGGCTCCTTGAGGCCGAGGCGGAACTCGATTTCGCGGAACTGTTCCGACTGAAAGCCCGAAGACGTGCCGAGCACGCTTCTAAATTTCAGATAATCGACCGGAGTGAGCGTGGACAGCACGTCCCACGACAGCGTCATCACCGCCTGAATACGGCTGATCCGCGCCATTGCCTTGTAAGCTTCGGCGAACCGGTCCGCCTCAACCAGCGGGATGGCATAACGCAGCTCGTGGAGCAGCTGCTTCATCCACAGCTCTTTGGTCTGGTGGATGACGATGAACAGCATCTCGTCGTGAAGCTTGGACTGCGGCTTCTGCGCGCCAAGCAGGTCCTTCAGATCGAGATAGTCGGCATAGGTCATGCCGGCGGGCGTCGCGGTCATGACCGACCGCTTAAGGCAAACAGCACCAGCGCGGAAGCGCGCGCTCTACTGCGGACCTTGACCGCCCGGGTTGCCGCCGCCGCCACCGCCGCTGGTCGGCAGGCCAGGCGCTCCGACGGATCCAATGTTGCCGAACAGGTCTTCGAAGAAGCTGCGCTTACGGCCAAGCGTCGGGGTTGTGCGGTGCGTCGGGTTGATGTCCATCACCAGCTCCTTGCCGGTCCGCTGCACCGACGCGACATTCCCCTTGGGATCGAAACGGACGATCAGCACCGTTTCCTTGACGACGTGCGGATTCCGGAACGCGACCTGATTCTCGTCGCGGGACACGTAGTACCAGTCGTTCGGCGTGAACTGGCCGACGAAGGTCGGACGCCCGATCGATTTTTCGACGCTATCCTTGTTGTCGACGCCGGGTTGGATCGCAGCGGCGAGCTGTGGCTCGAGAACTACGCCCTTGTGCGAGCGAAACTGCGCGCAGCCGGACAACAGCATTGCCGCCGAGAGGATCGCCGTCGTCAAACCAAGCTTCATCGGGAAAGGGCCTTTATCGGAGTTGCCGCCTTGCCTGCGGCTTCGAGCGCCTCAATATGCGGGAGGTGATGAGCGACGCAAGCTTTGCGTCCCTCTGCTCCCGCAGGTCGAAGTCGCGAAGGACGCTATGCTCAAGTTCCTGTTCCGGGGATTAACGGCCGAACCGCCCCGCGGGCGGCCCTTGTTCGATGCGCTGACCGCCGAAGCGCGGGTCAGACATTGGTACGTAGAGGGGGAGGTGCCGGACACGCTCGATGGCCGGTTCGCCGTGCTGGCGACCTTGACTGCAATTGCGGCGGTCCGGCTGGAGCGCGACGGGGCCGAAGGCGACCGGGTTTCGGTGGCTCTTACCGAGCGCTTCATCGAGGTCATGGAAAGCGAGCATCGCGAACTCGGCATCGGCGATCCCGGGTTGGGCCGCACCGTTCGCAAGCTCGTCGCCATGCTGGCCAGGCGGGTTGAGCTGTGGCGGCAGGTTCGCCACCTTACGCTAAGCGCCGCCGACGCGACGTCGGAGAGCCTCTACCGTGGAGATTTTGATCGATCCGCGCTGGCGCACAATGCAGCCGCCCTGCAACGCATCGCCGAGCGGTTCGACGCAACAGCGCTGCCCGACTTCGAGCAAGGGAGGCTTCAATGACCGACCGCTTCGCGCACCAGCTGCGCCTCGACCAGATTCGCGACGGCGAACGGCTCGATCTCGTCGCGGATGAGGGCGAGCGCGCCGCGATTCGCCGGCGATTGGGCTTGGCATCGCTCAGCAGGCTTGAGGCGCACGTAACCTTGACCCGGACCGGCGAGGGTGTTCGCGCCGAAGGCCGCATCCTCGCGGCGCTCGACCAGAGCTGCGTCGTTACCGGCGATCCGATCGCGGCGCATGTCGACGAACCGTTCGCGCTTCTCTTCACCCCCGAGCCGCGCGACGCAGCGCCCGACGAGGAGATCGAGCTTGGCGAATCCGACTGCGACGTGGTCTTCTACGATGGGGCCCAGCTCGATCTCGGGGGTGCGATCGCCGACACACTGGCGCTCAGCCTTGATCCTTACCCAAGGAGCAGGGGCGCCGACGCAGCGCTGAAGGAGGCTGGAGTGTTGACGGAGGAGCAGGCGAGCCCGTTCGCGGTCCTCGCCAAGCTTCGCAAGGACGAACCCTAGAAGGGAACGTCGTCGTCGAGATCGGTGTCGAACGCCGCGGGCTGCGGCCTCGACTGGGTGCGCTGTGGAGCGCCGCCGAAATCGTCGCCACCGCCGAAGTCATCGTTGAACGCCCCGCGCCCGCCGCCGGCACCGGCGCCTTCGCGGCTGTCGAGTAGCACCAGCTCGCCCCGGAAGCGCTGAAGCACGATCTCCGTCGTGTAGCGGTCGTTGCCCGACTGGTCGGTCCACTTGCGGGTCTGGATCTGACCCTCAAGATACACTTTCGAGCCCTTGCGCAGGTAATTCTTGGCCACGCGGCCAAGGTTTTCGTTGAAGATCACGACCTGGTGCCACTCGGTGCGTTCCTGCCGGTTGCCGTCGCGGTCCTTCCACTGCTCGGAAGTAGCGATTCGAAGGTTCACGACCTCGCCGCCGTTGTTAAGCGAGCGCGCCTCCGGATCCGCCCCCAGGTTGCCGACCAGGATTACCTTGTTCACGCCCGCCATCTCACGTTCCTCCTAGTCCAGCGGCCACCGCAATCCAGTAGGTCGCTCCAGCAGCGAGATAGGCCAGCACGAACAGATAAGTCACCATGAAAAGCGGCCACTTCCAGCCGTTCGTTTCCCGGCGGGTCACGGCGATCGTCGAGATGCACTGCGGCGCGAATACGAACCAGGCGAGGAAGGCGAGCGCGGTGGCCAGCGACCAGCGATGCTGGAGCTTGTCCTGCAGCTTGCTCGCTCCCGCCTGCTCGTCGGGCGAGTCGATCGAATAGACCGTCGCGATGGCGCTCACGGCAACCTCCCGCGCCGCCATCGCCGGGAGTAGCGCAAGCGCGATGTCGTGGTTGAAGCCGATCGGACGGACCACCGTCTCGATGCCCGTGGCGATGTGACCCGCGATCGAGACCTCGCTCTGCTTCTGGCCCGGTCCCGCCTGCGGGATGCTCGCCAATGCCCACAGGATGATCGTGGTGCCGAGGATGATCGTCCCCGCCCGCTTCAGGAAGATCTGGGCGCGCGTCAGAATGCCGATGACCACGTCCTTCAGCGGCGGCCACTGGTATTTGGGCAATTCCATCATGAATCCGGCGCTTCGCCCCTTGAGGACGCCCCGTCGCAGGACGAGCGCAGCGAGCAATGCCCCGGCGATACCAGCGATGTAGAGCCCGAACATGACGAGGCCCTGGAGACCCACCCCCCAGGCGAGTCGGGTATTCGGGATGAAGGCGGCGATGATCAAGGTGTAGACCGGCAGCCTTGCCGAGCAGGTCATCAGCGGAGCGACAAGGATCGTCGTCAGCCGATCCTTTGGATCGTCGATCGTGCGTGTGGCCATGATGCCCGGTACGGCGCACGCGAAGCTGGACAGCAGCGGAATGAACGCGCGACCCGAGAGACCGACTCCGTGCATCAGCCGGTCCATCAGGAAGGCGGCGCGGACCATGTAGCCGGTGCCCTCCAGCAGCAGGATGAAGAAGAACAGGATCAGGATCTGCGGCAGGAACGTGATCACCGCGCCAACGCCTGCGATCGCACCGTCGACGATCAGTGAGCGCAGCAGTCCTGGGGGAAGGGCATTGCCGACGAGGTTCGAAACCCAGGCCACTGCATCGCCGATCCACGCCATCGGCGCGGCGCTCCACGCGAACACCGCCTGGAACATCACGAACATGATCGCGGCGAGGATGACCGGGCCGAAGACCGGGTGGAGCAGCAGCGAGTCGAGCCGATGGGTCCAGCGCCGCACCGGCGTCTCGCTGACCACTGCAGCAGTGGCAATCTCGCGGGCTCGGCGTTGGAGATGAACAATGTCGGTTTTCACATGCTTGTGCAGGCCGCAACGCGGCGCCGAGAGCATGTCGTCAAGGGCCGTCTGGAGTTCGCCAATTCCGCGCCGCCTGACCGCCACGGTCTCGATCACAGGGACCCCCAACTCGCGCTCCAGCGCCGCCGGATCGAGCTCCAGCCCGTCGCGTTTGGCCAGGTCGATCATGTTGAGCGCGACGATGGTCGGCAGTCCGAGTTCGATCAGCTGGAGCGCGAATCGCAGATGGTTGTCGAGGTTCGATGCATCGAGGACGATGATCAGCGCATCCGGCTGGCGCTCGCCCTTCTGGCGTCCGAGCAATACGTCGCGCGTGACCGCCTCGTCCGGGCTGGCCGGATCGAGGCTGTAGGACCCTGGGAGGTCGACGACCTCGACGGGGCGCCCGTCGGCCAAGGTCAGACGGCCTGATTTACGTTCGACCGTCACGCCGGGATAATTGCCGACCTTTTGCCGAGCGCCCGTCAGCGCATTGAACAGGGCGCTCTTCCCGGCATTCGGATTGCCGGCGACAGCAACGAGCGGTGGAGGGTTCACCGGCCGAGGAGAGTAACGCGGATCGCGCCGGCGTGCTTGCGCCGGATCGCCACCGTCATTCGCCCGACGCGAACCGCGATCGGGTCCCGCCCAAACGGCCCGAGATGGAGCGGCTCGACCGTCACACCCTCATCGAACCCGAAATGCTTGAGCCGGCACGCCTCCCCTTCGTCGAGGGACGCCCAATCGACCGATGCCACACGGGCCCGCGTGCCAAGCGCGAGGCGATCCAGGCTGAGGGCCTCAGGTTGAAATGGCGCGTTCATTGTTGCGACTGATTATCATTAACCAGTTAAGAGTTCCATACCTGTTTTGCTAGTGCACGCTTCCCGGGCAATACGGAGGTTCACCTAGGCGGGTAGCGGAGCCTCGCCAGGAAGCGGGAAAGACTGAGGTGCTCCGACGAGCCGCGCCAGTCAGCCTTGAGCTTCTCGAACCGCATCACGTCGTCGATCCGCCGGTCGAGGAATGCCGCCGTGTCGGCCCAGCCTTCGCTTTGATCGTCAAGCCAGGCGAGCAGGGTAGAGCCGTAAACCGCGCCGAGGGTCATGCGCTTGGTATAATGGTTGAAGTCTGTGCTGGTATCGCCCGCGAGACGCCACATCAGGTCGGCGCTTCGCCAGGATATCCGCAGTGCGAGCGGAAGATTTTGCGGCATGGCGAGTATCGCCAATCCCCGCCGCACCGCCTCGCGCGCCGGCCCCATGGTCTCCAGCCGATGCCAGATCAGGGACCGAATTTTCTCGCGGATCTTCATGCCCTTCATCCGCTCGGGCGTGAACCAGGCTGCCAGCGCGCGGTCGACCTCCTGGATATAGAGGTCGACCATCGCCGCCTGGGTCTTCGGCATGGCGAGCCGCGCTTGCACCGGATCGACGCCAAGCTGTGCTGCCGCATTGTCGACTGCGCTGCGCGTCCAGCCGTCGAACACGGCATTTTCCCCGACAGCAAGCGCGATCCGCCGGCGCAGCTGTTCGAGAGGACTCGGCCCTTCCATGCCGCTCAACTGGCCGCCTCGACCTGCGGGCGCAACCCCCGCTCGGGCAATCGCACGAGGACCAGCGCCGCGGCGATGGCGAAAGCACCGACGATATCCGTCAGCGACAGGCGCTCGCCATAAGCGAACCAACCAATCGCGGCGGAAATCGCCGGCTGAGTCAGGAGGGCAAGACCGACAACCAGTGGCGGAAAGGTGCCGATCGAATAGACGAGCAGGCCCTGTCCGATGACCTGGCTCGAAATCGCGAAGATGATCAGCGGGGTCCAGTTGTGCGCCCAGATCTGTTCACCCAGCCCAAGGCTGATCAAAAGCAGGACGGGTAGCGAGAAGGCCGTCGACAGGATCAACAGCGGCAGGGGCTTCGTCGTCACCCGGCCGCGCTCGATGAAGACCAGATATCCGCCGTAGAGAACGCCGGCGACGAGAGTCAGCAGGTCCCCGGCGAAATTGCGGTGGCTGAGCTCGTAACTGCCGCCCATCAGCAAAGCGGCGCCAACTGCCGCCAGCAGTAGGGCACCCGACTGCCGCAGCGAAGGGCGGCGACGCGCAAGCCACAGGCCGTAGATGGCGAAGACGAAGCTGCCGCTGTTGCCGAACAGGGTCGAATTGCCGAGCTTGGTCATCCTGATCCCGGCATTCCACGCGGCAAGATCGAGCGAATAGAAGATCGCCGCGGCAATGATGATGGGCAGCAATGCCCTCCCCGGCCAATGCGGCTGTTGCCCGGCGCCCTTCGCGACCAGCAGAAGAAGCGGAAGTGCGAGGGCTAGCCGCCAGAACCCGGCGGCGACCGGGCCGACGTCGGCCAGCCGGACCATCCACGGGCCAAAGGCGAGCGCGACGTTGCCGAGCAGCAGTGCCGGGAAGGCTAGCGGATGTGGGTGCGCTTTGTGGCGGGCCAAGGATTCTCCGTCACCCCGGGGCATGATCCGGGGCCTGCCTTATTCCAAGCTTGAAAGAAGAGAAGGCGGGTGCCGGGTCAAGCCCGGCATGACGTCAAGGTGCGTATTTCTCGCGCAGCTCGAACAGCGCCAGCGCCGCCTTTGCCGCTCCGCCGCCCTTGTCGAGTTGGGCCGGATCACAACGCACGATCGCCTGCGTTTCGTTCTCGACGGTGAGCACGCCGTTGCCCACGGCATAGCCCTGAAGGGTGAGATCCATGATCCCACGCGCGCTCTCGTTGGAGACAATCTCGAAATGATAGGTTTCGCCCCTGATCACAATGCCGAGACCGACGAACGCACAGAAGCGGCCACTTCGCGCCGCAAGCGCGATCGCGCCAGGGATTTCCAGCGCTCCCGGGACGGTCAGTGTTTCGTGCTTGTGCCCGGCGGCCTCGACTGCCTTGCGGGCGCCGGCGAGCAGCATGTCGTTGAGATGCGGATAGAAGCGCGCCTCGACCAGCAGGATCGTGGACATCAATCCTCCGCCTCGATCGGCCGCTCTTCGACGATCGCGAGACCATAGCCGGACAGTCCCACTGGCGAATGGTGACGGTTGGTGAGCAGGATCATGTCGTGCACCCCCAGCGCGGCAAGGATCTGGGCGCCAGTCCCGTATCCCCGGACCGCGTCACCACCCTCGACTGGCTTGCCGGCACGGATATCGATTGCGCGAGACAATGAACCGGGAGCGGCGGCGTGAAGCGCGACCACGACCCCGGAACCTGCCTCCTCGATCATCCGCATCGCCGAATGGAGCACGCCCGAGCGCGGACAGGATTCGCCGATGACGTCGGCGAACAAGTCAACGCTGTGCATTCGAACGAGCGCCGGCTCTTCTGGATCGATACTGCCGTGGACCAGGGCGAGCTGCTCCTCGCCGCTCGACTTGTCGCGGAAGACTTGCGCCTGCCACGGTGCGCCCGACGTCGCCTTGAACGGCGCGGTGGCAACCTTCTCGACCAAATGATCCTTCTTCAGCCGGTAGGCGATCAGGTCGCGGATGGTGCCGATCTTGAGGCCGTGCATCCGCGCGAAATCCATCAGCCCGTCCAGCCGGGCCATGCTACCGTCCTCGCTCATCACCTCGCAGATGACTCCGCTGGGATTGAGACCGGCAAGACGGGACACGTCCACCGCCGCTTCGGTGTGACCGGCGCGGACCAGCACTCCGCCAGGGCGGGCGATGAGCGGGAAGACATGGCCGGGCGAAACGATCGCCTCCGGGCCGTAATTGGCATCGATCGCGACGGCAATGGTCCGGGCGCGGTCCGCTGCACTGATCCCGGTTGAAATGCCCTCCTTCGCCTCGATCGAGACGGTGAATGCCGTCTCCATGCGGCTGCGGTTGGTGCGGGTCATCGGCTCGAGCCCGAGCTGGTCGGCGCGATCCTTGGTGAGCGCGAGGCAGATCAGGCCGCGACCGTGGCGGGCCATGAAGTTCACCGCCTCCGGAGTCGCCATTTGCGCCGGGATGACGAGATCGCCCTCGTTTTCGCGGTCTTCGTCGTCGACCAGGATGAACATCCGGCCGTTCCGGGCTTCGTTGATGATCTCCTCCGGCCCGACGAGAACTTCGGTCGAACCGCGCTGGATCAGCTTTTCGAGCCGGCCGAGCGTGTCAGCTGTGGGATTCCAGTCCGGTTGGCCGAGCTTTCGAAGGCTATTGGGGTGGAGGCCGGCGGCGCGGGCCAGGCCGGAACGGCTGACCTCGCCAGTCTCGATGATGGCGTTCAGCCGGTCGATCAGAGTCGTGCTCATTCAATCGGTAATATCACATTGCGATGTGATGAGAAGTGGGAACAGACATGTTCCTAGTGTGTGCGCGTAGCCAGCATCCGGTCGAGATAGCGAGCGAGGACGTCAATCTCGACATTCAATTGTTGTCCGGCGGCGAGTTGGCCAAGCGTCGTATGTTGCGCCGTGTGCGGGATGATGTTGACCGCGAAATGGGCGCTCCCGTCTTCGGCTGCCCTCACTTCGTTCACCGTCAGCGAGACGCCGTCCAGAGTGACCGACCCTTTGGGAGCGATCATTGGCGCCAGTTCCTTCGGCGCCCGGACGTCGATTCGCCTGGAATCGCCTTCGGGGCAAGTGCCGAGCACTTCGACGACGGCATCGACATGGCCGGTGACGATATGACCGCCAAGCTCGTCGCCCATGCGCAGCGCACGTTCGAGGTTCAGCTTTGCCCCTTCGCGCCACTGATCGGCGGCGGTCTTGGAAATCGTCTCACCAGAGACATCGACCGCGAACCAGTCGTTGCCCTTGTCGACGACCGTCAGACATACCCCCGAGCAAGAGATGGAGGCGCCCAGATCGACGGTGTCGAGATCATAGCTGGTGCCGATGGTCAGCCGAAGGTCGCCGCGCTGCTCGGCGCTGCGCACGGTGCCGACGTCGGTGACGATTCCGGTGAACATTCGCAGCGCTTAGTCCCGGCGCTCGCGCTCGTAAACTTCGAGCCGATCGGGACCGAGCCGCTGTTCGTCCACCAAAGTCCAGCGACCGTGGGCATCGGCGATTGCATCCAGCCCGACATAGCCGAAGCTCGATTTGCCTTCGCCGACGATGATCGGCGCGCGGTAGATCAGGATCCGGTCGACCAGGTCCTCGCTGAGAAACGCGGTGGCGGTCGCCGAGCCGCCCTCGACGAGCAGGTCATTGACGTCATGAAGTCGATACACATCTCTCGGATTTCGCAGGATTTCCCATCCCTCGACCGCCTCTCCCCGAGTTAGCAATGCGCGGCGGGGGGAGCGCTCCTCGAGCCCCGGCAGACGCACGTCGAGCTTGGGCTGATCGGCCATGAAGGTGCCCCGCCCGACAAGGATCATGTCGCTGTGGGCCCGCTCCCAATGGACCTCTCGCCTCGCATCCTCGCCCGTGATCCACTTCGATTCGCCCGAGGGCAGCGCGATCTTGCCGTCGATCGACAGCGCAAGCTTGAGGGTGATCCGCGGGCGGCCGAGCTCCAGCCGGGTCCGCCAACCCGCAAGCGATCGCTTCGCGTCATCGCGCCCAAGTCCCAGCGTCACCTCGATACCGGCGCGACGAAGGCGTCGAAGCCCTTTGCCGGAAGTACGCGGATCGGGATCCTTCAACGCAATGACAACGCGCTCAGGCCTCGCGGCGAGCAGCAAGTCCGTGCAGGCGGGCCCGCGCGGGCTGTCGTGCGCGCAAGGTTCCAGGGTCACATAAACGGTCGCGCCCGCGGCCCGTTTGCCCGCCTGTCGAAGCGCCACTGCCTCGGCGTGCGGCCTGCCGCCGGGCGCCGTTGCCCCGCGGCCGACGATTCGCCCAGAGGAGCCAACAATCACGCAGCCGACATTGGGATTGGGCGCACTCGATCCGCGCGCGCCATCGCCGAGCCGCAGCGCCTCATCCATGAAGCGCCGGTCGGCGGAGGTTACATCCCGAGCTGTTTCTCGAGCTGCTGGAATTGCCGTTGCTTTTCTTTTTTGGCCGCCGCTTTCTCGGCCATGTCTTTCTTCTGATCTGCGATGATGTCCGCGTCCGTGCGGTTCGAAGGGTAGAGCTGGACCTCCGTCACCTGCTCCGCAGGTTGCGTGTTTACCTTGGGATCGACGAGAAAGAGGATCACGATGATCGTCGTCACCAGGAACGCCATCATCGCACCGAGCACCTGTTCGCGGCTGCGTTGCCGCATGAACGCCGCAAGGTCGCGGAAAGCGGCGGTCGGGCTGGACGGCGTTGGGAACCAGGACATGAGGCAAATGTAGGCCGCGCGCCCGGCAAGTGCCAGTGCACGCGGCCTCAGCCTAGCTGTCGAGGAGGAAGCGCAGGGTAATCACGGTGGTGGAAGCAATTGCACGGCCGTCGTCGGTCGCCGGCTGATAGCGCCAATGGGCAATCAGATGGCGTCGCGCCGCTTCGAGGAACGAGCGGTCGGCGCGCCCGATCGGCTGAACGTCCGTAACCCGCCCGTTCGGGTCGATGGTGAGCCGCAGGGTGAGAACGGCCTCCTCCTCGCTGAGCAATTTGTCCGCGGGATATGGCGGCTTCAGCTCCGACGGCGGGGTCAGCAGACGAGGATCGTGATGGATCGGCGTCGTCGCGATTGGCTGAGGGATGTTCGGAATGACCGTCACCCCGCCATTTCCAAGAGCGACCCCCGGGTCGGGAAGCGCGGGGTTAGGGGTCAGGGTCGGCGGCTGGAGCGGCGGCGTGGGGATATCGGGACGGGGCGCAGGGATGGGAGTTGTACGGGTCTGATGTTGCGGCTGCGCGAGCGGCTTCGGGTCGATCAGCCTGTCCTTGATCGTCTCCACCGTAATCGGCGGATCAGGACGAAGGCGCGTTCTTTCCATCCTCGCGCTCATAACCAGCGCAAGCAAGGCTACGTGCGCGCTGATGATGATCAGCATTGCCGATGGGTTGGACTGGCGCGCTCCGATTGCGCGGCGCGAGGCGACATAATCGAGCATCACACGGCCTCCTCTCCCAAAGCGGTCCGGGCAACTGCATGTTACATCATAACACAACACATGAAAAGATGAATTGTTGCGATTCCCGTAAACGCGAATTTACCGGTGTGCGGCAGCCTCGAGACGGCGGATCGCGCGGTCGCGACCCATTGCAGCGAGCATTCCGGCCATTTCCGGACCGCTTTCCCGGCCGGTCAGCGCTAGACGAAGCGGATGGAACAGCTCGCGGCCCTTCTTTCCGGAATTGCGCTTGAGGTCGTCGGTGAGCGTTCGCCAGGGTTCGCTCGACCAGTCGAGCTTCTCGGCGAGCCCCGCCGCGTCCTTCACCAGCAGGCGCTCCTCGTGGCTGAGTTCGGGGGGCTCGATCTCACCGTGGATCACGGTGAGCCAGCCGGCGACGTCCGCAACCCGCTGCAAGTTGCCCCGCAGGAGAAGCCAGTCCTCCGCCGTGGCTCCGTCCGGCAGCCGGTCGGCGACGGCCGCAAATTCGAGCTTGTGCAGGATGCGCGCGTTGATCAGTTCGACTTCGTGCGGATCGAAATGGGCAGGGGCCCGGCCGAAGGTCGAGAAGTCGAATCCGTCCGCCAGCTCATCGACGCTGGTTAGCGCCTCCACCGGCTGGGATGTGCCGATGCGGGCGAGCACGTCGAGCAGAGCAATCGGCTCGACGCCTTCAGCACGAAGATGCTCGGCGCCGTAGGAGCCGAGGCGCTTGGATAATTTGCCTTCAGCCGCAACAAGAAGCGCCTCGTGGGCGAAGTGCGGCGGCGTGGAACCGAGCGCCTCGAACATCTGGATCTGGGTCGCGCTGTTGGAGACGTGATCTTCGCCGCGAACAATGTGAGTGACGCCGAGGTCAACGTCGTCGATGACGCTGGGCAACAGGTAAAGCCAACTGCCGTCCTCGCGGCGAACCACCGGATCGCTCAGCAGCTTGGGATCGAACCGCTGTTCGCCGCGGATGAGGTCGCTCCAGACGATCGGCGCCTCGTGATCCAGCCGAAAGCGCCAGTGCGGCGCGCGGCCCTCGGGCACCGGCGCATCGGCGGCCTTGCGCTCATAAACAGGCGGAAGGCCCCGCCCGAGCAGGACCTTGCGCCGAACCTCGAGTTCCTCGGCTGTCTCGTAGCAGGCATAGACCCGACCCGCCGCCTTCAGCCGCTCGAATTCTCGCTCGTAGAGGCCGAAACGCTCCGACTGGCGGGCGATTTGGTCAGGGTTGAGGCCCATCCATGCCAGGTCGCTTTGAATGGCCTCGTCGAATTCGGTCGTCGAACGCTCCCGATCGGTGTCGTCGACGCGCAGGATGAACCTGCCGCCGTTTTTCCGCGCGAACAGGAAGTTGTGCAGCGCTGTCCGAATGTTGCCGACGTGCAGACGGCCCGTTGGCGATGGGGCGAAGCGGGTGACTACGGTCATTGGGGCACCTTCGCCTGCGGGCCGGTGTGAAAAAAATTGGTGATCGGATAGCGCCGGTCGCGGCCGAAGTTGCGGTTGCCGATCTTCACGCCGGGGGGCGCCTGACGGCGCTTGTATTCGGCCCTGAGCAGCTTGGTTTCGATGTCGGCGACCAGCGCAACCTCTTCGCCTGTCGCGTTCGCCACTTCGACGACCGACATTTCCTTGTCGACAAGACATTCGAGGATTCGGTCGAGCACTGAATAAGGCGGCAGGCTATCCTCGTCTTTCTGGTCGGGCCGGAGCTCAGCCGTCGGCGGCTTGCTAATGACCCGCGACGGCATCACCGGTCCGTCAGGGCCGAGCGCGCCCTCGGGCTTGTTCTGGTTCCGCCAGCGCGAGAGCGCAAACACCGTCGTCTTGTACGCGTCCTTCAGCACCGAATAGCCGCCCGCCATGTCACCGTAGAGCGTGGCGTAACCGACGCTCATCTCGCTCTTGTTGCCGGTGGTGAGCAGCATCTGACCGGCGGAGTTGGACAGGGCCATCAGCGCCACCATGCGGAGCCGTGCCTGGACGTTCTCGCCGGCGAGCCCGCTCATATCGGGCAGCATCTTGTTCAGCGCGTCGACACCGGGGACGATCGATACGACGTCATGGCGGCAACCGAGCAGCCGGGCGCATTCGCGGGCGTCCTCAAGGCTCTCCTCGCTCGTAAATTTCGACGGGAGCATGATGCCCCAGACCCTGTCCGGACCGAGCGCATCGACGGCCACAGCGGCCGATAGCGCACTATCAATCCCGCCCGAAAGACCGAGGATCACTCCGGGAAAGCCGTTGCGGGTCACGTAGTCGCGCAGGCCCACGATCATCGCCTGATAGACATCCTGCGGAAAGGCATCGAGCTCGTGGCTCTCGCGCGTCGTGCAGCGCCAGCCTTCGGCCGTGCGCTCCCAATCGGTGATCAACAGCGCTTCGTTCCAGTCGCAAAACTGGACGACACGCTCGCCATCGGGATGGATGATGAAGGAGGAGCCGTCGAACACCAGCTCGTCCTGGCCGCCGACGCGGTTCAGATAGGCGATCGGCAGCCCGGTCTGCAGCGCTCGTGAGCGTACCAGCCGATAGCGGATATCGTCCTTGTCGAGTTCGTACGGGCTGCCGTTAGGCACCAGCAGTATCTCGGCGCCAGCGTCGGCGAGGTGGCCGCACACGTTCTCCTGCCAGATGTCTTCGCAGATCGGCACGCCGATCTTCACCCCCTTGAAGTCGATCGGCTCGGGCATCGGACCGGGACTGAAAATCCGCTTCTCGTCGAAAGTCCCGTAGTTGGGCAGCTCCCGCTTCACCGTGCGAGCTAGAACATGGCCCCCGTCGGCAAGCAGCATCACGTTGAAGTTCTGCCCATTCTCTTCGACGATCGTGCCGACAAGAATCGCCGGGCCCGGCTCGGTCGTCGCCTCGACCAGCCGATCCGTCGCTTCGTGCACGCGCCGGACGAATTCCGGCTTCAGCACCAGGTCTTCGGGCGGGTAGCCGACGAGCTGGAGCTCCGGGCAGAGGAGCAGGTCCGCGCCGAGAGCGCGGCGGCGCATCTCCAGCATCGCGGCGGCGTTACCGTCGAGATCGCCCATGCGCTGGTTCATCTGCGCGAACGCAATCCTC
>DASUZY010000110.1:0-9570 GCA_036376635.1 Sphingomicrobium sp. | reverse complement strand
ATCTTCGTGCCGTCGGGCCACTCCTTTGAAGCGATCCGGAAGATGTAGCTCAACCCGTCGTCGCTGACGTTCCAGCGCTCGGCGAGGCCGGAGACGATATTTCCTGAGGCGTCGAAACGGACCAGTCCTTGGGCAACGTTCCCAAGGAAAACGGCGTCAGGCTGCGAAAGTGGCCCCAGTGCCGGATCGTACAGCTTCGGTGCGCTGCCGATTACGACAACGCTCAACGCACCTTGAGGCTGTTGACGGCAGGCCGCCGGCGCGAGCGCCAATGCGGGGATCAGCAGCAGTGCGATAAGATGCCGCATTCCCGGGGCTTTAGCCGCAACGACGGGTTCAGCAAGCATCTGGATATCTCATAAGAAGTGTTTTACTGGAGTAAAGCAGTAGGATGAGTCCGGCGAGTGTGATGAGGGTTGCCGAACAGGATACGATCTGGACTCGAGACGGCCTTCCGATCGAGGAGCTGCCCGATCCATTTGCCGGAAGCCAACCGCCACAAATCGAGGATGGTGGCGAACCGGAGCGGCCGCGACGACGGCGACGCTGGCCGCTCATACTCTACTCCATCACCGGATTGCTTCTCGTCACTGTGATCTGGCTGGTGATCACCGCGCCACTATCGCGGGCGCTGGAGCCGCTCGCTGATCCAGCGCTCCTCCTGGAGAGCGATGACGGCCACCCGATCGCGCTTCGCGGAGCGATCAAGGAAGCGCCGGTGGATGTGACCAAGCTCAATCCGCTAACGCCGGCGGCATTTGTCGCCATCGAAGACCGGCGCTTCTATCGCCACTGGGGGATCGACCCGCGCGGCATGGGACGGGCGCTCGTCGCGGATCTCAGGGGCGGCGGACTAAGGCAGGGCGGGAGCACGATCACCCAGCAACTCGCCAAGACCAGCTTCCTGTCCGGTGACCGAACGATCAAACGCAAGGCACAGGAGGTCATCATCGCCTTCTGGCTCGAGATCTGGCTGACCAAGCAGGAGATTCTCTCGCGTTACCTGTCGAGCGTCTATTTCGGCGATGGGGTCTACGGCCTGCGCGCCGCATCCCATCACTATTTTCATCGCGAACCCCAAAATCTGACGCTCGCGCAGTCGGCCATGTTGGCGGGGATGGTCCAAGGCCCCTCGCGGCTTGCCCCAACGCAACATCTCGAAGCGGCGCAGAAGCGCAGCCAGCTGGTGCTGAAGGCCATGGCCGATACCGGAGTAATCAGCCAGGCGCGGGCACAATCGACGGTTCTCGCTCGGCCGGTGGCGCAGGAGGCGAAGCTTCCGGCGGGCACCTATTTCGCCGATTGGGTTGCGCCATCTGCAGCCGGAGCGTTCGAGTCAGAATTCGGACGGGTGAAGGTAGAAACCACCCTCGATCGGACTCTTCAGCGCTTCGCCGAGCGCGCGCTTGCCCGTGCGTCGATCGGCGATGCTCAGGCCGCGCTCGTCGCGATGCGTCCGGATGGCCGCGTGGTGGCGATGGTCGGGGGCAAGAGCTACGCGGCTTCACCGTTCAACCGGGTAACGCAGGCGCGGCGTCAGCCTGGTTCTGCGTTCAAGCTGTTCGTTTACCTCGCGGCTTTGCGAGCAGGCTGGACGCCGGACAGCATGATCGAGGATTCGCCGATCACCATCGGCGGCTGGAGTCCGGTGAACAGCGATCGCATCTTTCGAGGCCGGATTACTTTGCGCGAGGCTTTCGCCCGTTCGAGCAACGCGGCCACCGTCCGGCTGAGCGAGCAGGTGGGCCGCGCCAATGTGATCCGGGCCGCCCGCGATCTAGGAATTACGACGCCGTTGCCCGACAAGCCCAGCCTGCCACTCGGAACGGCTGGGGTCAGTCTCCTTGAGCTCACGTCGGCCTACGCCGCTGTTGCAGGCGGTCGGTATCCGATCGAAGCGAGGGGGCTTCCGGAACGGCAGGCACCCGAAGGTCTAAAGGCCTTTTTCCAATCCAATGGGTCGCTAGATCGGCAGCGGGATTGGGCGCCGATGCTGGACCTTCTTTATGCCGCGGCGAATGAGGGTACCGGCAGGCGCGCCGCGCTTTCGGTCCCGACTTTCGGCAAGACCGGCACCACGCAGGAGAACCGGGACGCGGTCTTCGTGGGGTTCGCCGGTGATCTCGTGGTTGGCGTTTGGGTCGGCCGCGACGACAATAAGTCGCTTGGCAAGGTCAGCGGCGGAACGGTCCCGGCCGAAATCTGGCGAAGCTTCATGACTTCGGCGCTCTCGGTCGACGGGACGCGCGGCCCCCCATTGCCGGCGGAGTTCCATCGGCCCGCTGCGCCGCCGCCGCAGCAATCGCAGAGACCGCTTCCTCCGGAGTGGAGCAACGCCACCAAGCCACTGCGCGACCTCGTTGATCGCCTCGATCGACTTATCGGCAATAACTGACCAAAGTTTACTAACAAAAGTTCATGTTGGTCCGCCGGGCTCTTAACGATTTTTAAACCGCAAAAGCGCCAAATTGGCGGCGACCCACGCGCTGTCATTTGCGGGGGCCAGACAAGCGTACCCCTGATTGTTGGGCCATTTGGGAGACCGGAGATGGCGAAGTTTCTGAAGCTGATTCGTAACGACGAAGGCGCGACGGCCATCGAGTACGGCCTGATCGCCGCTCTCATCGCCGTTGCGGCGATTGGCGCGATGCAAGGCATCGGCAACAAGTTGAACACGACGTTCAACAACGTGTCGAACTCGCTCGGCTAAGTCGTTTTTATCGTAAAGAGAGCGGCGGTGCCCACAAGGCGCCGCCGCTTTTCTTTTGCCGGCGAGACGCTAAAGCCCGCCCCGGGCGATGAAATGGATCCTCGCAATTGCCCTGTTGGCGTTGGGAACGGCCGCCAGTGCGACCGGACGTCGCGCCGTGCTTCATGATCCGGTAACGCTCAACATCGGTGTCAATTGCCAGTGGCAGCCGACCTGCATGGCGAAGCAGCGTGCCGCAATGAACAGCGCTTTGACCTACGTCGCACGGCACAAGCCGCCGCGATCACAGATCCAATTGTGCAATCGGAATGCCAGCCGCGGCGGGGTGCGCATGGACTGGATCGGCTATGACCACTGCATCCGCAATCGAGCGCTCAAGCGGCGCCGATAAATCCGCTGATTTCAGAAGGATGGTGGAGCCGAGGGGGATCGAACCCCTGACCTTCGCAATGCCATTGCGACGCTCTCCCAGCTGAGCTACGGCCCCACGTCCCTGGTGCCTTAGGCGAAACTTCCCCGGCTGGAAAAGGGGAAATCGAGTCGCCCATGGCGGATTTCGAACAGTTTAGCTGTCGTCGTCCTCGCCCGCGGTCTCAACTCCGAGGTCGTCGTCGCCGGTTTCAAGATCGACTTCCTCGTCGGCGCTGACCTCCTCGTCCTCATCGGGCACGAGATCGTCTGCAGCGAGATCGTCATCGGCCTTTTCAGGCTCCTTGGCGGCCGGCGCCGCTTCAAATGCGAGCGGCTGCTTGGATTTCAACACCGGTTCCGGCACGAAATCGGTCCCGCATTCGATGCAGTGAACCGGGTCGTCCTTGCCGAGGTCGTAGAAGCGGGTCGAGCACTTGGGGCAAGTGCGTTTGGCGCCCCATTCGGGCTTCACCATGAGGGTCTCGTCTCCAGTCGAATGTCGTTGGGCGCGGGCCCAAAATACTTGGTCCCGGCGTTCGGCGGCGCGCCTTGCCATAGGCATATGCCCCTGTCAAAGCGCCCGACTTGGCGAAGGACATGGGATTGGCGAAGGCAGAAGAAAAGGGCCTGGTAATCGCCGTCGACGGTCCGGCCGCGAGCGGCAAGGGAACCATCGCGCGCGCATTGGCCGCTCACTATGGTCTGCCGCACATGGACACCGGTCTGCTTTACAGGGCGGTGGCGCTGAATCTGTGGCGCTGGGGCGGTGATCCCGGCAATGAATTCGAAGCGTTGCGTGCCTGCGATCAGCTCTCCTTCGATCCTTCCGATGAAGAGCTGAGAAGCGAGCCCGTCTCGAAGATCGCGTCGATGATCTCCGCTTACCCGTCGGTGCGCACCGCCCTGCTGAATCGGCAAAGAGAATTTGCCGCGCAAGAGGGAGGAGCGGTGCTGGACGGGCGCGATATCGGAACCGTGATCGCCCCCGATGCGCAGGTGAAGCTGTTCGTCACCGCCTCTCCTGAGGTTCGGGCGAGCCGCCGGCTCAGGGAGCTGGAATCGCGTGGAATGCCGGCTCATTTCGACGACGTTCTTGCCGATATTCGAGCGCGCGACGAGCGCGACTCTTCCCGTCCGGTGGCGCCGCTGAGGGCCGCTGTCGATGCCCTTCGGTTGGAGACCAGCGACCTGGATCAGGAGCAGGCGATTGCCGAAGCGCTTCGGCTTGTCGCCGAGCAGCTCGCCCACCAACCCTCCTAATAAACGGCAATTTAAGGGGAATTTCACTTCTTCTGGCCATAGATCCATTCGGCAAGAAGTGGAACGTGATTTGAGTCAGGGGCGTAGCAAGGCGGTCCGCATCGCGGGCAGCCACATCATCACCACGTGCGCGACCATGGCTGCGCTGCTGCTGTTCGTAGCAATCGGCAGCCAGCTGCTGCCGGCTGCGGTTCGGGGCGTGCCGCTGACGGCATCGCAAAGTACCCTGAAGGTCGCCTTCCTCCTCAACATCGCAATCATCCTGTTCGGATGGCGGCGCTCGAAGGATCTGAAGGTTGCGATGGACGCCTACGAGGCGGCGCACCATCAGGCCCAGCGCAATGCCAATACCGATCCAACCACCGGGTTAGCCAACCGGCGGGAACTGATGCGTGCGCTCGGCAAGGTGCTGGAGCGCGGCAGGGGTGGAGTGTTCTTGCTGATCGACCTCGACCATTTCAAGCGGGTCAATGACCTCCACGGCCACCTTGCCGGCGACAAGGCGCTGGTGCGCGTGGCCGATGCGGCGCAGGCGGTGACGCCGGAGAACGGCTGTTGCGCAAGGACCGGCGGCGATGAATTCGCCATCGTCCTTCCTGGCGCTGACGCTATGGAGGCGGAGGCCGTCGCCGGCCGCATTATGGAAAGTCTTTCGGCGCCGCTGCTGCTCGAAGGCTCACAATTGCAGCTCTCGACCTCGATCGGTTTGGCGCAGCTTGCGGAATGCAGCGGTCCCGAGACCGCACTCCGGCAGGCGGACGTCGCCCTCTATGCAGCCAAGCGCAATGGTCGGAACGGTTTCGCCTGGTACGATGATGAACTGGAACGGGAGATCAGTGCCCGGCTCAAACTCGAAGAAGATATCCGCCGGGGGATCAAGACGGGCGAGTTTGTTCCGTTCTTCCAGCCGCTGGTCGATCTTACCTCGCGCAAGGTCGTCGGTTTCGAAGCGCTTGCAAGGTGGCGATCCGGGTCGCGCGGACTGATCGAGGCCGACGAATTCCTCGAGGCCGCGGAGCGCACCGGGCTTATCGGTCCACTGACGTTAAGCGTCCTCGAGCAGGCGCTCGTCGAAGCCCGGTCCTGGCCGTCCGACCTGAAGCTCGCGGTCAACGTGTCACCGGTTCAGTTCCGGGATCCAACGCTTGCCGAGCAAATCCTCAAGCTCCTTTCTGGCAGCGGCTTTCCCGCCAACCGCCTCGAGATCGAAATCACGGAAGGCTTATTGCTCGAGGACCGCGAGCAAGTGCTGACGATCATCGGCAGTCTCAAGAATGTCGGTATCAGCATCTCGCTGGACGACTTCGGGACCGGCTATGCAAGCCTTGCTCAGGTCAACCGGCTCCCGCTGGACCGCATCAAGATCGACAAGAGTTTCATCACCACCATCGTGAAGAGCGAGCAGACGGCGGCGATCGTCAATACGATTGCCGGGCTCGGCCACAATCTCGATGTTCCGATCACCGCGGAAGGCGTGGAGTCGGAACAGATCCGCAATGCGCTTGCGGACTTCGGCTGTTCAGAAGCTCAGGGCTGGCTGTTCGGACGCGCCATTTCGGGGGAGGCGGTGCGGAGCTTTCTGGCCCGGGCGGAGCAAAGCACGAGCGCATCCGCCGAGAAGCGCGCTTCGAAGTCGCGCACGAACCGCCGCTGGTGAGTTAGGGGGCCGCCGCGAGCGTCGTGGCGGCATAAATTGATTTGCCGTCGATGTTTCCCGGAGGCGAATAGCGACAAATCAGATAATCCCAGTCTGCGGAATAGATCGCGCAGCCAATGCGCGTCGTCGTCGGCCAGACCATCTGGGTATAATGGGCGACGTCCTCCCACTCTCCGGTGCGACTGACGCCCGGAAAGCGATAGCTGCCGGGCTGGAGCATCCGCTTCTCGCGGGTCCAGAGTTCGATCATCCCCTCCGGACTAAGCGTGTCATGCCAGGCCATGACGAGGTTCTCCCGCTCGCCTGGCCGGCCTTCGCGCGGGCTGTGCACAAGGCGGCGAAGGCTGGCCAGCGTGGGGCCATATGACGCCGCATGAGCGGCCAGTACCGGATCCCATTGCAGCGGCGCTGCACCGACCAGAGCGCGTTCGCGATTGTGCGCGGCGAGAATTCGCGCGGCGAGTTCGCCGGTCGCACCCTGCTGATAGAAAGGTTGAGCGTGGACCGATGTTGCCGCGAACGCAGCAAGCACGCCCGCAAGTAGCCGCCTGGTGATCATCCGGGATGACTGCCGCCCGAGAAACTAAGCTCGGCTCAGCGAAGATGGTTAACGCTCCGCGTTCAGAAGAAAGTGGACATAAGGAGTCGCAGAAAATCGCCACCTGAGGCCTTGGCGCAACAATCTGCATCTTGTTGAAATGGCGCAACTTGGCTTAGTTTCGGATCGTTCGCGGCGTGCGGGCTCAAACAAGGGGAATTCGATCATGCGCAAGCTGACAATTGCTGCGGCTCTGATCTCGACGGCGATGGCGTCGCCGGCAATGGCTCGCGACGGTGCGATATATGTCGGTATCGATGCTGGCCTGTTGCGGCCGCAACGGCTCGATCTCGAGATGACGAGTTCGACGGCGACGCTCGAAAATGCCCTGCGCGTGCATCACAAGCTGGGTGTCGATGCGGACCTGGTAGCGGGCTATGATTTCGGAAGGTTCCGCCTGGAAGGCGAGCTCGGTTACAAATATGCGAAGCTGAATGGCGTTGATGTCAGCAGCGCGGCGCTTGCGCAGGTTCTGACGCCGGGTGTTATTCCCGGACTGTTGGCCTCCGATGGCAATAGCCGAGTTGCGAGTGCAATGCTCAACGGTTTGGTCGATGTTGGACCAAATGACGGCCTCAATCTCTCGTTTGGCCTGGGCGTCGGTGATGCGGAAGCTCGCTATCGCGCCGGCATTCAGCCGTCGAACACGCTAGACTTCTCGGGTTCTTCAAGCGCGATCGCATGGCAGGCCCTTGCTGAACTCCGGGTGCCGGTGTCGACGAACGTCGATGCTGGGATAAAGTATCGCTATTTCGAAACTGGCCGCCTCGACTTCGGGCCGTTCTGTCAATCAACTTGCCCGGGTGCGGCGCCGTATAATCTGCGCGGCCGCTACAAGGCGATGAGCTTCATGGCGAGCCTGACCTACAACTTCGTGCACGCCGCGCCGCCGCCTCCGCCGCCTCCGCCGCCCCCGCCACCTCCTCCACCGCCACCGCCACCTCCTACGCAGACCTGCCCGGATGGATCGGTGATCGATGCGACGGCGACCTGTCCCGCGCCGCCGCCTCCGCCGCCGCCTGCGCCCGAACGCGGTTAAAGTCGGAAACGGCCATTCTGCGGAGTACAAGCGTCTCTTGTGGCGCTTGCCCTCCGCAGGCCTCTAAGCTAATGGCGGCGCCGTCCGGCGGGCGGTAACCCCCTCTGGACAGCCCGTCTTTTTCGGCGAGCGCGTACGGTGCACCGGCTAAGCCGGCGCCGGAACGCGCTTTTTCGCATTGGCGGCTGTCCACTCGGCGATCGATTCACGGATGCTGCAACCCGGATGGGCCGGGTGCGGCAGGACATGAAACCAGGTCCGCATGCGGAAGCCTCGCCAAGGTGGCGCGGCGCGGCAAGCGAATTTGAAGTTACGAGAGACAGCAACCTTATGGCGACCACGACATTCCCGACCCGCGACGATTTCGCGGCCCTCCTCAACGAAAGCCTGGGCGGCGAGAACGAAGCCTTCGAAGGCAAGGTGGTGAAGGGCACCGTTACGGGAATCGAGAATGACATGGCCGTCATCGACGTCGGCCTGAAGTCGGAAGGACGAGTGCCGCTGCGAGAGTTTGCAGCGCCGGGCCAGAAAGCCGATCTCAGCATCGGCGACACCGTCGAGGTCTATGTCGACCGCGTCGAGAACAGCGCCGGCGAGGCGATGCTGTCGCGCGACCGTGCGCGCCGCGAAGCCGCGTGGGACAAGCTTGAAGGTGAGTTCTCCGCGGGCAACCGCGTCGAAGGTGTGATCTTTGGACGCGTGAAGGGCGGCTTCACCGTCGATCTCGGCGGGGCCGTTGCGTTCCTTCCGGGCAGCCAGGTCGACATCCGCCCGGTTCGCGACGTGCAGCCGCTGATGGATCTTCCGCAGCCCTTCCAGATCCTCAAGATGGACCGCCGCCGCGGGAACATCGTCGTATCACGCCGTGCGATCCTCGAAGAGACCCGCGCCGAGCAGCGCAGCGGCCTCATCCAGAGCCTAGCGGAAGGCCAGGTCATTGAGGGCGTGGTCAAGAACATCACCGACTATGGCGCCTTCGTCGACCTCGGTGGCATCGACGGCCTCCTTCACGTCACCGACATCAGCTAAAAGCGCGTCAATCACCCGTCCGAAGTGCTGAACATCGGCGACACGGTGAAGGTGCAGATCATCCGCATCAACCGCGACACGCAACGCATCAGCCTCGGCATGAAGCAGCTCGAGAGCGATCCGTGGGAAGGCGCGGCGGCCAAGTATCCGCTCGGTGGCGTGTTCCGCGGCCGGGTTACCAACATCACCGAATATGGCGCCTTCGTCGAACTGGAGCCAGGCATCGAAGGCCTGGTCCACGTTTCGGAGATGAGCTGGACCAAGAAGAACGTCCACCCCGGCAAGATTGTCAGCACTTCGCAGGAAGTCGACGTCAAGGTGCTGGAGGTCGACGAGGAGAAGCGCCGCATTTCGCTTGGCCTGAAGCAGGCGCAGTCGAACCCATGGGAAGCTTTTGCCGAGGCTCATCCGGTGGGCTCAACCGTCGAGGGCGAAGTCAAGAATGCGACCGAGTTTGGCCTGTTCATTGGCCTCGACGGCGACGTCGACGGGATGGTCCACATGTCGGATATCGCCTGGGGCGTCTCGGGCGAGGAAGCGCTTCAGCTTCACCGCAAGGGCGAGACCGTCAAGGCTCAGGTCCTCGACGTCGACGTCGAGAAGGAGCGCATCAGCCTCGGCATGAAGCAGCTTGAGGGCGGTGGTTCGGGCGCCGGAGCGGGCGCAAGCTCGGGCGGCGCTGGCGGCGTCAAGAAGGGCGATACCGTCACCGTCACTGTCCGTGCGGTGCAGGATGCCGGCCTTGACGTTCAGGTCGGTGACGACGGCGCCATCGGCTTCGTCAAGCGTGGCGACCTTGGCCGCGACCGTGACGAGCAGCGCGCCGAGCGCTTCCAGGTCGGCCAGAAGTTCGACGCGATGGTCAC
>DASUZY010000109.1:0-8491 GCA_036376635.1 Sphingomicrobium sp. | reverse complement strand
TGGACCGTCGGCCCGGAAGTACAGGAGTTCAACGGCTACCGGATGATCGGCCGGAGCGACGGCAAGTCCAACGGTGGCATTCTCCCGCTGACCGATGAGATGCGCGAGCACGGCGCTCGCCCGATCTGGTTAGGATATATCCACGTGCCCGATGTCGACCGGTCCGTCGCCAGCATAGGGCAGGCCGGCGGCAAGGCCTTGATGCCGGCGTTCGACATTCCGGGCGTCGGACGGATCGCGATGGTCGCCGACCCGGTCGGCACACCCTTCTACGTGATGAAGCCGACTCCGCCCGAACCCAATGCTCAGAGCGATGTCTTCTCGACCGACCAGGCCGAGCATGTGCGCTGGAACGAGCTGTCGACGACGGATCAGGACGGCGCGATCGACTTCTACAAGCGCCAGTTCGGCTGGACTCAGGAAGGCGCGATGCCGATGGGCGAGATGGGCGACTATCGCTTCATCCAGGCGAATGGAGTCAGGATCGGCGCGATCATGCGCAAGCCCCCGCAGCTGCCGATGTCCCAGTGGACTTACTACATCGGCGTCGACGACATCGATCGTGCGGCCAAGGCGGTGACCGACGGCGGCGGCCAGGTCCTGCATGGACCGATGGAGATCCCGGGCGGCGAATATTCGCTGAACGCGATGGACCCGCAGGGTGCATCGTTCGGGCTGGTGGGCCCGCGCAAAAGCTGAAGGAGTGCCGAAATGACCGACAGGATGACCACTTGCCTTTGGTTCGACAAAGGCGAGGCCAGGAAAGCCGCAACTTTCTACGCGTCGATTTTCCCCGATACGCATGTGGGACCCGCGCACGGCGCCGCGACGGACTTTCCGGGCGGTTCCGAGGGCGACGAGCTTACGGTCGAATTCACGCTCCTCGGACGGAAGTTCGTCGGGCTGAATGGCGGACCGAACTTCAAGCCAAACGAGGCCGTGAGCTTCATGGTCCTGACCGACGACCAGGAAGAAACTGACCGCTACTGGAATGCCATAACCGGGAGCGGCGGACAGGAGAGCATGTGCGGTTGGTGCAAGGATCGCTGGGGCTTCTCCTGGCAGATCACGCCGAAGCGCTTGCTGGAGCTGACGAGCGCACCGGGCGAGCAGGGCAAGCGGGCCTTCCAGGCGATGATGACAATGCGCAAGATCGACATCGCCGCCATCGAGGCCGCCGCGGCGGGCGAGCCCGCCAATGCGTAAGCTCACCGGTGCAGTCTTCCAGTCGCTGGACTGCGTGATGCAGGCGCCCGGCGGTCCCGATGAGGATCCGACCAGCGGCTTCCACTATGGCGGCTGGTCGCAGCCGATGTTTGCTCAAGACATGGGCCCGTTCGAGCAGCTGATCATGGGCGAGTACGACCTGCTGCTGGGCAAGCGGACCTACGACATCTTCTCGGCTTACTGGCCCTACAACCAGGACAATCCGATCGGCGAGAAATTCCAGCGCATCGACAAATATGTGCTGACCCATTCTGACCAGCCGCTGTCGTGGGAGAATAGTCATCGGATCTCCGGCGAGACTGCAGAAGCCGTTGCCCTGCTCAAGCAGACGGAGGGCCGCGACCTTTTGATCCAGGGCAGCAGCACACTCTATCCGCCCTTGCTATCGGCCAATCTGATCGACCGGCTGATCGTGATGACCTTCCCGGTGGTTCTCGGCGCGGGCAAGAGCATCTTCAGCGGATCGGAGAAAGCCGGCGCGCTGAAGCTCGTCGACCATTTCGTTGCCGACACCGGCGTGATCGTCGCGACCTATGCGCCGGCAGGGGACGTCAAGACCGGAACATTTGCAACCAAGGAGCCGAGTGAGGCCGAACAGGCACGCCAGGCGAAGATGAAGGAAGGTGCTTGGTGACGCTCGAATTGTTTGGCCATCCGTTTAGCAGCTACACCTGGAAAGTCCTGATCCCGCTCTACGCGGACGGAACGGAGTTCCGGTTTCGCCAGGTCCCCGAGGATCAGGAGAATTACGCCGAGCTGAAGCGGCTATGGCCGTTCGGCAAGTTCCCGGTGCTGATCGACAACGGCCAGGTGATCGCCGAGACCAGCTGCATCATCGAGCATCTGCAGGCCCATTATCCGACCGGAAATGTCTGGATTCCAGAAGGCGAGCTCGGCCGGCGGGTTCGCTTTCTCGACCGATTCTTCGACCTCTATGTGCAGGGCAATATGCAGCCGGCGGTGAACCGTGCGCTCCGGCCGGAGGGCAAAGGCGATGAATTTGGTGCGGAATTAGGTCGCAAGAACCTGCGCGTCGCCTATGACTGGCTGGAGGCTAATCTGCCCGACGATGGGTGGGCCGCCGGCGGAACCTTCACGCTTGCCGATTGCGCTGCCGCGCCCGCGCTCTTCTACGCCGACTGGGTCGATGAGATCGGGCCGAACCGGCCGAAGCTGACTGCATATCGCGCGAGGTTGCTCGCCCATCCACAAGTCTCGCGTGCGGTTGAGGAAGCCCGGCCATATCGGCCCTATTTCCCGCTTGGAGCGCCCGACCGGGATTAAGCGAAGGCAGCAGACTTCCGCAGCAGCTGATAAGCCTCGATCACCTCGCCAAGCCGCCCTTCGTGGCTGCGATCGCCGCCATTCTTGTCGGGGTGGTAACGGCGAACGAGCGAGGAATATCGCCGGCGCAGCGCATGGCGGTCGGCGTCCTCGGCGAGGCCGAGGACGGACAGGGCGCGTCGTTCCGGCTTGCTGAAACGCGACTGAGTTTCCCTGTTGCGCGCCCGACCGAAACGTCCCGAGATCGCTTCCAACGGATCCGAAAAATCGCTCCACGCCGGCGGAGGATCGGCGCCGTTGGTGGCGAAGCGGCGGCTCGGCCGTTCCCAGCCGGCGAGCGGTCCCTGCGCGTCCTGGATCTCCTCCGGGCTCATGCCCTCGAAGAAATTATACTTCGCATTGTGCTCCCGAACATGGTCGAGGCAGAGGAATCTCCACGCTCCGGGTCCATCGAAGTTCGCTGCTTGCAATGGCGCCTTGAACTCGCCCGGCTGATCGCAGCCCGGAACAGCGCACTGCGCCCGGGCACCTTCGACCCTTCCGTGAAGCCGGGTGTGCTTCATGCCAGTTCCCAATCGAGAACGAGACAATGGCCCTGAGGTATAGCGGGCCAGCGGGCCATCAACTCTTTCAGCTTCGCCTGGATGCTGCTGATGGCGGCGTCGCTCACCTCCAGTGCGGGCACCTGCGACTGCTTACAACCCGCAGCGATGGTATCGCGGATGGTCTGGGGGCTGGTGCTGCCGCCGCTCCAGAGATCGGCTTCGAAACACTCCACCGCCCGCTCCGCCTGGACGAGGCGAATGATCGAGTCGTCGGGGACTGTGGTCCGCTTGGCGCTCGCATGGCCGCCGGCCTTGGCGATCGCCGCTACCTCCTCTGGATGCCGGCCCGCCGCCACCATTCCCCAGAAAGCGTCCCCGATGCGGAGCACGGACTCAACGTGGAAATGTACCGCATCGTGGGGGATCGGACCCTTGTGCGGAAATGAAGTTCGGACGTTGCTTCCGTCCGGGCGCACAGCCTCGATTTCGTCCTCCCGCTCTCCCTTGGTGATCGTGATCCGCATGCTTACCCTCGACGCCAGCCCCTCTATATAGGGCTGATGAACTCCCAAAGAACTGGACCGGTGGCATCCGAAATGCTCGATCGCCTCAACTCGGCGCTTTCGCCGACGCGCATCGAGCTGATTGACGATAGCGAGCAGCACCGCGGCCACGGCGGCTACAACCCGGCCGGCGAAAGCCATTTCACGCTACGGATCGAGAGCGCCGCATTCGAGGGGAAGAACCGTGTGCAACGTCAACGCATGATCTATGCAGCCCTGGGCGAACTCATGGAGAGTCGAGTTCACGCCTTGTCGATCCGCGCAACCGCACCGGGAGAAAGCTGATGGCCACCATCGAAACCGCGTTCGAACAGGTCATCACCCCGGTCACCCACGACCTCGGCGACTTCAAGGTGAACCGTAGTTTGCCAGCGCGTGAGCGGACGATGGTCGGGCCCTTCATCTTCGTCGACGAGTTCGGACCGGCCCGCCTGCCTTCAGGGCAGGGCATGGATGTCCGGCCTCACCCGCACATCAATCTTGCGACCGTCACTTACCTGTTCGAGGGCGCCATCGAGCATCGCGACAGCATGGGCAGCCATGCGGTGATCGAGCCGGGAGCGATCAACCTGATGACCGCGGGAACCGGCATCGTTCACTCCGAGCGCTCACCCCAGGCGCTGAGGCCGGAAGGCCCGAGCCTGTACGGCATGCAGACCTGGCTGGCGCTGCCCGATGGCAATGAGGAGACCGCGCCGGCATTCGATCACGTGGCCACCGAAGAGCTTCCATTGATCGAAGACGGAAAGGTGACTGCTCGGGTCTTGATGGGCACGCTTTGGGGAAAGACTGCCTCGACCCCGCAGCATTCACCGACAATCTATGCCGATGTTCTGATCGGCGCCGGTGGCTCGATCCCGGTTGAAGCCGAGGCCGATGAGCGGGGCGTGATGCTGGTGGGCGGCGAAGCCACGCTGGATGGCCAGCCATTGCAGCCGTTCGCCCTCTATGTCCTGCGGCCCGGCCACGCGGCTCGCCTGTCCAGTGCGGCCGGCGGACGTCTCATGCTGCTCGGCGGCCAGGCGTTCACGACCCGTCGCTACGTCTTCTGGAACTTCGTCTCCTCATCGCGCGACCGGATCAATCAGGCGAAGGAGGACTGGAAGGCCCAACGCTTCCCGCTGATCCCAGGAGACGACCAGGAATTCATCCCGTTGCCCCAGGTGCCGCTGACGGTCAGCTATCCGTGACCGAGTTCCGGCGCGTTGCCCTAAAGACCGGGGTCACGCTCAACGTCGCGCTTGCCGGCGATCCCGCGAAGCCCGCGGTGATCCTGCTTCACGGTTTTCCGGAATCTCATCGTACCTGGCGCGAAGTTGCGCCGCGTCTCGAGGACCAATTCTTCCTGGTCATGCCCGATCAGCGTGGGTTTGCGGGGTCCGACGTGCCGCAGGACGCGGAGCAATACGAAACCAATATCCTGATCGACGACATCTTCGCGCTGGCCGATGCACTATCGATCGAGCGGTTCGCCCTTGTCGGTCACGACTGGGGCGGGGCAATCGCGTGGGGAGCGGCCTTACGCGACGATCCTCGCCTCGTGCGGCTGGCAATCATCAACGCGCCGCATCCGCTGGTCTTCCAGAAAAGCCTGATCGCGGATTCGGATCAGCGCGCCGCCTCGCAATACATCACCGCCTTCAGGACGCCGGGCTTCGAGAAGATGGTCGAGGCCCAAGGCTTCGACTGGTTCTTCGACACGACCTTCGCGCGCCATGTGGATGTCTCGAAAATGCGGGATGAGGAGCGGCGGCAATATATCGCCGACTGGTCGCAGCCCGGCGCCTTCAACGCGATGCTGAACTGGTACCGGGGCTCGCGAGTTGTGGTCCCGCCGCCGGGCATCACTCTGCCCATTCCCGATTGGCTGCTCGGCGCGTTTCCCAAGGTGAAGGTGCCGGCGCTCGTAGTCTGGGGGATGAAGGATTCGGCATTGCTGCCGATTCAGCTCGAAGGGTTGGACGATCTCGTCGACAATTTGACGATCGTTCGGCTGGCCGACGCCGGCCACTTCGCGCCCTGGGAAGCTGGCGAGGAGGTGGCCTCAGCGCTTGAGCCCTTCCTTGCCGGGCAAGGCGCGGCTACCGCCCCAGCGGCATGACTCAAACTCGATCTCGATCGCGCTCAGCCGCCCGGCTTGCGGCTGTGCAGGCCCTGTACCAGCAGGAGATGGAGGGTACGCCCCTCCCCCGGCTCCTCAAGGAATTCCACGACCATCGCCTTGGCGCGACGATCGAGGATGCAACCTATCACAATGCCGAGCGGGATTTTTTCGATGACATCGTCACGGGAGCCGACGCTCGTCGGGACGAGATCGACGGCCTGATCGGCGGCAAGCTCGCCGAAGGCTGGAGCCTTGAACGTCTCGATCGGCCGATGAGGGCAATCCTGCGCGCCGGGACTTACGAGCTGATTGCTCGAGCGGACGTGCCGGTCGGATCGGTGATCTCCGAATATGTCGACGTCGCCCACGCCTTCTACGACCAGCGCGAAAGCGGGTTCGTGAACGGCCTTCTCGACGCGATCGCCAAGGAAAGACGCTCTTAACCCTTTACCGCTTACTATGGCGGCATGGACGTACGGACCCTTAGCCTCACCGCTTGCGCGCTGGTCGCCGTCGCGATCGTTGCTCGCATCTTCTGGCTGTTCACCAACCGCACGCCGGTCCTGGCGCGGTCGGAGAATGTCGACGTGCTGGGCGAAAGCCTGGCTGGCGATCCGCTGAACCCGCCGGAGCATCCGCGCGGAATGGAGCGCATGTCTCCATTTCACACCGACGACATGCGGCTGCAATATGAAGTCGCCGGCAATAAGTATGAGCACGATGTCGAAGGCCGCGTGATCGATGGCCTCGATTTCACGGCGACCGACGACATGCCGATCCTGTGGACCGATCCGAAAAATCCGGCTGCGGTGGAAAAGCATGGGCCGGGCTTCTGGGTTGTCGCGCTGCTCGTCGTCGGCTTCGCGGCGGCTGCAATCTACCAATATTCCTAAGCGCTTCAGCGCGCTTTCGACGCTTGCACGAAGGTGGCGGGGGACTACCCTGCCTGGATGACTCGCGAGACAGAGGTCATCGAACGGCTCCGCCGGATCGCGACCGCCCCGGAGGCTCGCGGCCTGCTCGACGACGCGGCCGTGATGGGCGACCTGGTGATCACCCACGACACGATCGCCGAGGGCGTCCACTTCATGCCGTTCGACCCGCCGGCCAGCGTGGGCTGGAAGCTCGTTGCCGTGAACCTGTCCGATCTTGCCGCCAAAGGCGCCGCGCCCGCAGGAGCGCTCCTGTCGCTCACCATCGGTAGCGGCGACTGGGACATGCACTTCCTGACCGGGATCGAAGCCGCCTGCGAGAGCTATGGCCTGCCGCTGCTGGGCGGCGACACGATCGGCCTCCCCGAAGGCGCACCGCGCGTGCTTGGGCTTACGGCGATCGGGCGCGCAGCGGGCCGAGTGCCCGACCGAGCCGGCGGGAACCCGGGCGATTCTCTCTGGCTGGTCGGCACTGTCGGTGACGCTGCCGGTGGCCTTGCTCTCCTTCGGCAGGATCGGAACGCCGAAGGAGCGTTGGTCGATATTTTCCGCCGACCGGTGCCGCTGCTGGGTGCGGGCGAAGCGCTGGCCCCTCGCGCCAATGCGATGATGGACGTCTCGGACGGGCTTCTCCTGGATGCGCGGAGGATGGCTGAAGCCAGCGGCTGTTCGATCTCGATCGAACTCGAGGAGCTGCCGCTTTCCAGTGCCTTCGTTGCAGAGCATGGCCAGGACCTGGCGGCTCGGCTGTTCGCCGCAACCGGCGGCGACGACTACGCTTTGCTCGCGGGCCTGCCCTCCAATCTGGACCCGGCAACGCTTTCTTTACCATCCGGGACGAGGATCAGCCGCATCGGCGCGTTGTCCGCGGGAAAGGGCCTGAGCCTGACCCTGGGTGGCCAGCCGATCGAGCTGCCGGAGGCATTGGGTTTTGAGCACGAAGGCCATGACCATCGCGGGGTTTCCGATCCGCCAGTGGGCGATCGGCCTTAGCGGCCTGATCTCCGGCATGGCGCTCGCCCTGCTGATCCGCTGACCCGCTAAACCGGCGCGGTTGCAAGCCGCGAAAACGCTCCCTAAACCTGCGCCGTCTTTCGGGGGCGGCCGCCGTTCTTCGGTCGCATCTGCTGCTTCAAGAACGGGGTGCTTGAACTCATGAACCTGCTTTATATCGCCATCATCTGCGGCATTCTCGCCGTGCTCTATGGCATTATCACCAGCCGTCAGGTGCTCGCTCAATCGCCGGGCAACCAGCGGATGGTGGAAGTGTCCGCGGCCATCCAGGAAGGCGCCGCAGCCTATCTGAAGCGCCAGTACACGACGATCGCGATCGTTGGCGTGGTGGTCGCGATCATCATCGGCGTGTTCCTGGGCGGATTGAGCGCTGCCGCCTTCGTGCTCGGCGCTGTCCTCTCGGGCGCGGCCGGGTTCATCGGCATGAACATCTCGGTCCGAGCCAACGTCCGCACCGCTGAAGCAGCCCGCAAGAGCCTTCAGAGCGGCCTGACCACCGCCTTCCGCGCTGGCGCGGTCACCGGATTGCTCGTCGCCGGACTCGCGCTTCTCGCGATCAGCGGCCTGTTCTGGTACCTGACCGGCCCCGGCGGCTATGCCCCGAACGACCGTCCGGTCGTCACTGCGCTCACCGCCCTCGCCCTCGGCGCCAGCCTCGTTTCGATCTTTGCCCGTCTTGGCGGCGGCATCTTCACCAAGGCCGCCGACGTCGGCGCCGACCTCGTCGGCAAGGTCGAGGCTGGAATCCCTGAAGACGATCCACGCAACCCGGCGGTGATCGCGGACAACGTCGGCGACAACGTCGGCGATTGCGCCGGCATG
>DASUZY010000108.1:0-3349 GCA_036376635.1 Sphingomicrobium sp. | reverse complement strand
CGGCACGTGGTCGGACGGTCTTGTCCAGTTGCGGCACGGCTCGAGAACCTCATGCGCCTTGAGATGACCGTCGAGTTGCGGTGAGGCCCACATGTGGTCGAGCCTCCGGCCACGGTCGTTCTTCGTCCAATCGGGCGAGCGATAGCTCCACCAGGTGAAGTTGCGCTCTGGCGCCGGTACGAACTTGCGACCGATGTCGATCCAGCCATGCGCCTGCTGGAGCTTCCCCAGGGCTTCGACCTCGACCGGCGTGTGACTGACAACCGAGAGCAGCGCCTTGTGACTCCAGACGTCGCATTCAAGCGGTGCGACGTTGAAGTCGCCGACGATGATAGTCGGTTCGCTAAGACCCTCCGACCATCGCGTCATCCGGCCGATGAAGTCGAGTTTCTGCCCGAACTTCGGATTTTGATTGCGGTCCGGGATATCTCCGCCCGCCGGGACATATACATTCTCGAGCCGGATGCCCGATTCCAACCGCGCACCGACGTGGCGAGCCTCGCCATTGTCCTGCCAATCGTACTTGCCCGGATCCTTCAACGGAACGCGACTGAGGATCGCGACGCCATGATGCATGCGCTGCCCGTTGAGCTGACGATGCCGATAGCCGTGCCGGTCAAACAGATCGAACGGGAAGATGCTGTCGAGCACCTTGGTTTCCTGAAGGCACAGGATATCCGGCTGCTGCTCGACGATCAGCCGTTCGACGAGCGCGGTCCGGGCACGGACTGAATTGATATTCCAGGAAGCGATCTTGAGTGTGGGCACGGTAGCCGATGTAGCCATGCCTTCGGCGGTTTGCGAGCGACTGCAGCAGAGCTCACGAAAAGGCCCCCGCTCCGGGGGCATGGAGCGAGGGCCGACCGAGCGTTGTCACGCAAGGGATCCAAAGACCCGGGTAACAGGGGGAAACCCCAAGTCCTGATTGGATCGTGACTACTTTTAGAGCGACGCCCCTGTCGCGGCGATGAACAGGTCGCAAAAAGCAACTTGTTTTGTCACCTTTTCTTCTTCGGTTCGGCGTAAGTGAAGGCGCTATCGGGTACCGCGACGTTGAACCGCACGTCTGACAGTTTCACCGTCGTGCGGTGGTTCTGCGGGTCGATGGCGGTCCAGCCGTAGAGCTGCAGCCCGCCCGGGGCCGAAGCGTTGCGCAGGAACGCCAGCGTCAACTGCCCGTATTGCCCCGAATCCTTTGCCCGGGCGACGACCACGCGGCTGTCGACGCTCGGCAGGATCTCGGCCTTTCCGTTGAAGTCGGGCGACCCCGACAGGAGCGGTCCGAGCGGTGTACGCGACAGCGGCCAGCTCGATTTTTGCCCGACAGAATAATCAAGGAATGTTAGGCGCTGGCCGTCGGCAACGATCAGCAGGTCGCCGCCACGATATTCGAACCGGATCCGCCCCGGCCGTTTCATCTGGAGCGTACCGGTCGAGACCTGCCCGCGAGCGTCTGTCTGCGTGAAATTGGCGGTCATGGTCTGGACCGATGACAAATGCTGCTTCAGCCTGTCGAGGTCAGGCGATGGCGCCGCTCCAATGGCGGGCGCCGCGGCGACGATCGCCACTGGGAGTAGCGCACGCGCAAAGCTCGTCATTAAGGTCATTGGCAAAAGCTCCTGGGTCTTGCGCGCCGGAGTGGCGTTCCGCCTTTGAATGCGCTCTGAACCTGCCGGTTCCGCTGCATTCAGGCTCAGATCGGATGTCCGTCCGGGTCGATCAGCACCTCACGGCGGCCGACGTGGTCGGGCTGTCCGACCAGCCCATCCTTCTCCATCCGTTCGATCAGGCGCGCGGCGCTGTTGTAACCGACGCGCAGCTGGCGCTGGAGGTATGACGTCGAGGCCTTCTGACTCTCGGCGACGATCTGGATCGCCTTGCGGTAAAGCTGCGTCTCGGCGTCGTCCTCGCCCGTCGGCTGGCCGTCGAACAGGTACCCGCCGTCCTCCGGCTCCTCGGTGACGGCCTGAACGTAATCGGGAGCGCCTTGCTTGCGCCAATGCTCGGCGACCGCGCGCACTTCTTCGTCGCTTACGAACGGGCCGTGGACGCGGATGATCTGCTTACCGCCCGGCATGTAGAGCATGTCGCCCTTGCCCAGCAGCTGCTCGGCGCCCTGCTCGCCGAGGATGGTCCGGCTGTCGATCTTGCTCGTCACCTGGAAGCTGATCCGGGTCGGCAGGTTGGCCTTGATCACGCCGGTGATGACATCGACCGACGGCCGCTGCGTCGCCATGATCAGGTGGATGCCTGCCGCGCGCGCCTTCTGCGCCAGTCGCTGGATCAGGAATTCGACCTCCTTGCCCGCGGTCATCATCAGGTCGGCAAGCTCGTCGACCACGACCACGATCTGCGGCAGGACCTCATATTCCAGGCTCTCGGTCTCGTAGAGCGGCTGGCCGGTATCGGCGTCGTAACCGGTCTGGACGCGCCGTCCGAGCTTGGCGCCCTTGGCCTTCGCCTCGCGCACTTTGGCATTGAAGCTCGGCAGCGCTCGAACGCCGAGGTTGGCCATCATGCGATAGCGCTCCTCCATCTGCTCGACGGTCCATTTGAGCGCGCGGATCGCCTTGCCCGGCTCGGTCACCACTGGTGAAAGCAGATGCGGGATGTCGTCGTAAATGCTGAGCTCCAGCATCTTCGGGTCGATCATGATCATCTTCACCTGGTCCGGCGGATACCGGTACAGGAGCGAGAGGATCATGCAGTTGAGGCCGACCGACTTGCCCGATCCGGTGGTGCCGGCAACCAGCAGATGCGGCATCGGGGCGAGATCGGCGATGACCGGATCGCCGGCGATGTTCTTGCCGAGGATCAGCGGCAGCGACATGTTCTGGTCTTCGAATGCTTGGCTTCCCACCAGTTCGGACAGGCTCACCGTTTCGCGCTTGGGATTCGGAAGCTCGATGCCGATGACGCTCCGGCCGGGAATCGTCGCGACGCGCGCGGACAATGCCGACATGTTGCGGGCGATATCGTCGGCGAGAGCGATGACGCGGCTCGCCTTGATCCCGCTTGCCGGCTCCAGCTCGTACATTGTGACCACAGGTCCCGGCCTGACTTCGACGATGTCGCCGCGGACGTTGAAATCCTCGAGCACGGTCTCGAGCAACCGGGCGTTGCGTTCCAGGCCGGCGCGGTCGATCTGCTGGCGGGTCTCCTTCGGCGGCGGCGAGAGCAAATCGACGGTCGGGAGCTGGTAGCTGTCGCCAAGCGCGAGGCTCGATTGCGCGGTGGCGACCCCCTTGCGGTCCTTGGCGCGGATGACGGGAGGAGCTCTCGTCGGTTCGGTGACCGCGACCGTCGGGCGTGCCTTGGGTGGCGCGGCGGCAACCGTCCGCTCGTCGCG
>DASUZY010000107.1:0-3052 GCA_036376635.1 Sphingomicrobium sp. | reverse complement strand
CCGGCCTTTGAAGGGAACAATCCACTCACCCATGCACTCGGCCTCCCTGCAAAGTGCAATTGACGCGGCCGGCGATCAGCGTGCGCTGCTTCTCCGTGTGCTCAACTGCGGATTCCGATGATCTCGCCCGGGTGTACCGATTTGATCTCGCCCAGGATTCCGAGATGATCTCGCCCACCGTTCCGATTTGATGTCGCCGGGGCGGGGGCGTTCTGGCTATTGGTTTCTGGCATCGGTGAAGCCGCGGGGTCAACCTTGAATCGCGGCTTGAGGGCCTTCTTCGTCTGCTGTTGCTCTGCTGTGGGCATGTGGGCAACGCCCTTGCGTTGTCCAAGCGCAGTGGCATGTCCACAGCGCCACGGGCTCAGGCCTTCCGGCCGGGTTTGCGTGCTCGCCTCATGCTCTCGCCGTTGAGATCGATCCGGTGGGCGTTATGGACCAGGCGGTCGAGGACGGCGTCGGCGTAGGTGGGATCGCCGATTAGAGCGTGCCACTGATCGACGGGGATCTGGCTGGTGACGGTGGTGGAGCGTCGGCCGTAGCGATCCTCGAGGATTTCCAGGAGGTCGTGGCGGGCTGCTGCGTCGAGCGGCTCGAGGCCCCAGTCATCGAGGATGAGCAGATCGACACGACCGAGCGCACGCAGCAGACGGGGGTGACGGCCGTCGCCGCGCGCCAAAGCAAGGTCGGTGAACAGCCGCGGGACGCGCTGGTAGAGCACGGAGCGATTGTCGCGGCAGGCCTTGTTGCCGAGCGCCGAGGCGAGCCAGCTTTTGCCAACGCCGGATGGACCGCAGATTAGCAGGTTGGCGTGGTCGTCGATCCAGCGGCCTTCGACCAGCATCGTCAGGAGGCTGCGATCGAGGCCGCGCGGGGTCCGATAGTCGATATCCTCGACGCAAGCCTGCTGCCGCAGCTTGGCGTATTGCAGCCTCTTGGACAGCCGCTTGTCGCGCCGTAGCGAGGCTTCGCGTTCGAGCAGCAGTGCGAGCCATTCGGCGTGGCCGAGGCTGGTAGCCTCACCGCCGGCTTCGATGTCGGCGAAGGCCTTGGCCATGCCGTGAAGGCCGAGCGCGTGGAGTTGATCGAGGGTCGGATGCGTGAGCAAGACGTGATCTCCTAATTGTAGTAGCGCGGCCCGCGGATGTTGGGATGGAGGATCGGCGCGTCGTCCGCGGAGCGCTTGGGTGAAGGACGCCGATCAAGATTGTTGGCGAGGATTGATTTGACCGAACCGTAGGTGCGAGCGCCGATGTCGATCGCCCGCATAGCCGCGGCATCGAGCCGCTCGCGTCCGTAGGATCGGGCGAGCCGGATGATGCCGAGACAGGCGCGGAAGCCCTGTTCGGGATGCGCCCGCTCGTCGAGGATCAACTCGCACAGCGCCGCGGTGGCCGGTCCGATCACGGCGGCATCCTTGCGGATGCGCTCGATGGTCCAGCCGGCATAGCGCCGATGGCTGGAGGCCATGTGCTCCGGCACGGTGGTGTGCTTGTGGTTGCCGCTCATGCGTTGATGCGCGGCGATGCGCTCGCCCTTGTGGAATATCTCGACGGTGCGGGCGGTGAAGCGCACCTCGACCTCGGCGCGAACGAAGCGATGCGGGACGCTGTAGTAATGCGCCTCGACCTCGACGTGATAGTCGATGCTGACCCGGCAGATCCGCCACTCGGCGAACACGTAAGGGCTCTCCGGCAAGGCCTTCAGTGCCGGCCGATCGATCTCCTCCAAGAGCTTGCGGCGGGTCACGCCGAGCCGGCGGATCGGCCGTTCCTCGTTGAGCCGGGTCAGCAATTCGGCAATCGCCGCGTTGACCTCGGCGAGGCTGTGGAAGATGCGGTGGCGCAGCCGTCCGAGCAGCCAGCGCTCGACCATGAGGACCGCCTGTTCGACCTTCGCCTTGTCCCGTGGCCGTCGCGGCCTGGCCGGCAGAATGGCGGTGCCGTAATGTGCCGCCATGTCGGCGTAGCTGCGGTTGATCTGCGGATCGTAGAGACAGGCCTTGATCACCGCGACCTTGGTGTTGTCCGGCACCAGCAATGCCGGCGTGCCGCCGATCGCCTCGAAGGCGCCGACATGACCGCTGATCCAGTCGGCAAGCCCTTGCGTCCAGGTCGCCTGTGCGTAGGTGAAGCTCGATGCGCCGAGCACCGCGACGAAGATCTGCGCGGCGCGCCGCTCGCCGGTGAACCGGTCGATCACCACCGGCACGCCGTCGCCGGCATAGTCGACGAACAGCTTGTCGCCGGCCGCATGCGACTGACGCATCGTCACCGACAGGCGGCCTTCCCAGGCGCGATAGAGTTCGCAGAAGCGCGAATAACGATACCCGCTGGGTTCGCCCGCGATGTACTCCTCCCACAGGATCGACAGCGTCACATGCTTGCGCCGGAGTTCGCGGTGCACCGCCGCCCAATCCGGCTCGGCCTGCCGCCGATGGCCCCGCCGGGTGCCGGGACCGGCTCCCGCGCTGGCGAACAGCCGGGCCTCTAGCTCAGTGTCGGTGATGTCGTCGGACAACGGCCAGGTCAGCCCCGACGCCTCGAACCGGCGGATCGTCAACCGCACCGTCGACGGGGCTGTTCCCATCCGACGCGCGATCTCACGCGTCGGCATCCCGGCCGACTTCAATCTGATCACATCGCGCACATAGCGCATCGCAAACCTCTCCGTCGGCATCCAGGTCCCCCTTCGCAAAGCCGAAAGGCGGGACCGTATCGGAGCCAGAAGAGGCCTCGGCACCCCGGGCGACATCATCCCGGAATGGTGGGCGACATCAAATCGGAACGGTGGGCGAGATCATTCCGGAATGGGGGGCGACATCGAGCGGAATCAGCACTAGTTTCGCATAGGAGGACGTTTTCAGTGCTTCTGCGATGACCACCGTTCGGGTTTTTGGCTCAATGACCAAGAGTCCGCAATCGAAAAGTGTGTGGAGATCGGTTCGTAGAAGCAGGCCATTCGAGACATGATTCGTAAGGCTGCCGAGATACGGAGTAACGTGCGCGGCTTCAAGCACGTCCACCACCGCACACCCGGTAATTGCGCAGCG
>DASUZY010000106.1:0-15997 GCA_036376635.1 Sphingomicrobium sp. | reverse complement strand
GACAGTGCCGATCGCAATGAGGGCGCATACCATCCCGGCCGCTGCCCATCCGGACCTGCGCCGGATTATCAACCCGAGCATCGGGACGGCGAGCCCCGCAACGATGATCATCGTTTCCCGGAACACGTTTGGGTCGACCTCGCCGTGATGCCAGAAGGTCCAGTTCTGCGGTTGCAGCACCGGTCGGCGCCAGAGGTTCTCCGTATCCCGGAACGGCGCTAGCGCGAGCGCGGGAGCGAGGTAGATTGCGGACAGCATCACGCCAAGAACCAGGCCAAGCGCTATGGGTACGATCACGGGCCGGTCTCGCCAGATCAGGACGACCGCATAGGGTGCGAACAAGAACACCGACGCGAGCAGGGCGAGCGGCAGGTGGGTGCAGATGAGTGCGGCGTAGCTCAGGGCCGTAACTGCGATGCCCAATCTTCGCCTTTCGCTGACCCAGGCAATCCCCAGCATCACGAGCGGAATGAAAGCGGTGGCGAGGAATTCTGCCATCGCTCCGCGATTGTAGAAATTGAATGCATGGTAGGGAGCGGCGACGAAGATGAGAGCGCCCAACAGCGGCGTCGGCGCTTGATCCTTGAGCCACCAAAACATTGCCGCTCCGGACAGCGCGTAGCCCATGAAGAACATGGCCACCACGCTGCCGTACACGGACAATCCAGCCATCTTGAACGGCGCAGCGACGTAGAATGCGATTGGTGCGTAATAATAGAAGACCGGCGAGCCGAGACCGGCATGCGACTGTGACAGCCAGCGCGGGTACAGAACTCCGTGACTTAGCTGATCCGCGAATTGGTCGACCCACACCCAGTCGATCCAGAAACTGTCATTGGTCCGCATGCCCGACAGTGCCGCGGGCAGGACGAGAAGGGCGGACAAGACGATGATTGCCGCGAACGGCAGCCAACCGCTTCTCCGTCGATCCACTTTGATCAAAGTGCCCTGAGCTGGAAACGGCGTGAGACGGGATGGCTGCTCGACAAGCCGCCGTCGACAACGAGCGCCGTTCCATTGACGTAGCTCGACTCGTCCGAAGCCAGGAAAAGCGCCGCGTGCGCGATCTCATTCGGCTCGCCGCCGCGCAGGAGCGGGTTGAGTTCGCCCAGTCGTTCTTCCTGTCCCGTCGCGCGGGCGAGTTCGTAGATCGGTTTGGTCATGCCTGTCGCGATGAGGCCGGGACAGATGGCATTCACCCGAATGTCCGATCCGGTGAGCTGTTGCGCCGCCGACTGAACGAGATTGATCACGCCGGCCTTGGAGGCGGAATAGGCCGCTCCGCCCGCGCCGGAGCGAAGGCCCGCGACGCTGGCGGTGCAAATGATCGACCCGCCCCCGCGCTGATTCATCGCAGACGCCGAGTGCTTGATCGCGAGAAATGGTCCGATGAGGTTGATGCGCAGGATCTCGGCCCAGTCCTGTTCGGTCTGCTCGGAGATCGACGCGAAGCCGCCCGAAACCCCGGCGTTCGCGAAGAAAATGTCGAGTCCGCCGTGCTTCTGCGCCACATCGTGGACGATTCGCCGAACATCGTCTTCGCGTCCTGCATCGGCGAGGAGGTCAGCGCCCTCGGTGACGTCTGTTCCGATTACCGTCGCCCCTTCCGCTCGGAACAGCTCGACCGCCGCCTTTCCGATCCCGGAGGCGGCGCCGGTGACAATCGCAATCTTGCCCTGGAGCCTTTGCATTGCACTCTCATAGCCAGCCGTAGCGGTAACTGGTAGGCGGTCGCTCATGGATTTCAGCCTTGGCCCGCAAGAGACCCAGTGGCGCGACCGCGTCCGCACCTTCATCGAAGATAACGTGCGCCCGCGAACTGGCGACTATGACGCCCAGCAGCGTGAGGGCGAGCGCTGGAAGGTGCTGCCGGTCGTCGAGGAGTTGAAGCAAAAAGCTCGCGCAGAAGGGCTTTGGAATCTGTTCATGCCGCCCTCGCACGGCGCGACCCCGGTCGACGACAGCTTCAAGTTCGACGGACCCGGTCTCAGCAATCTCCAATACGCTTTCTGCGCCGAAGAGATGGGCCGCATCATGTGGTCGTCGGAGGTGTTCAATTGCTCCGCTCCCGACACGGGCAACATGGAGGTCATCAACCGGTACGGTACGCGCGAGCAAAAGGACGAATGGCTGAAACCGCTCATGGATGGCGAAATCCGCTCGGCCTTCCTGATGACCGAACCGGACGTGGCTTCCTCGGACGCGACGAACATCAAGTGCCGCATCGAGATGCGCGGCAACGAGTATGTCATCAATGGGCGTAAGTGGTGGTCGAGCGGGGCGGGCGATCCGCGCTGCAAGGTCGCGATCCTGATGGGCAAGACGGACCCTTCGGCCGAGACCCACAAGCAGCAATCCATGATCCTGATGCCGCTCGATGCGCCCGGAGTGACGATCAAGCGGCATTTGCCGGTGTTCGGTTACGACGATGCGCCGCACGGCCACATGGAGATCGAGCTCAACGACGTCCGCGTCCCGCCATCGAACATGCTGTTGGGTGAGGGCAGAGGCTTCGAGATCGCGCAGGGTCGCCTCGGCCCAGGCCGGATCCACCATTGCATGCGCACTATCGGCGTGGCGGAGGAAGCGCTGGAGGCGATGGTGAAACGGCTGATGAGCCGCACTGCCTTCGGCAAAACCATCGCAGAGCAGGGCGTTTGGGAGGAGCGCATCGCCAACGCCCGGATCGATATCGAGATGACGCGCCTACTTTGTCTCAAGGCCGCGGACATGATGGACCGGGCCGGCAACAAGGCGGCGCAGGGCGAAATTGCGATGATCAAGGTCGCCGCCCCCATCATGGCGCTCAAGATCATCGATGATGCGATCCAGGCGTTCGGCGCCGCCGGAGTCTCGGATGATGTCGGACTCGCCCGCGCCTACTCCGGAATCCGGACTTTGCGCCTGGCCGATGGCCCGGACGAGGTTCACCGCCGGGCGATCGCGCGGCTGGAGTATAAAAAGTACCGGTGAGCGAGCGCGAGATCGACGAGGCTGCGCTTGGTGCGTGGCTGGAGGCCAATGTCGAAGGTTTTCGCGGGCCCTTCGCTCTCGAGAAATTCGCCTGGGGCCAATCCAATCCGACGTATCGAATCGCGGCGGCCTCGGGCAGCTACGTGCTTCGCCGCAAGCCGTTCGGCCAGCTGCTTGCCTCGGCCCACGCCGTGGATCGCGAGTATCGGCTGATCTCCGCCCTTCACCCCATCGGCTTTCCTGTCGCCCGGCCGTACGCTTTCTGCGGTGACGCCGACGTCATCGGCTCAATCTTCTACGTCATGGAGCTGGTGGAGGGCCGCGCCCACACCAACGGCGCGCTTCCGAGGCTCAACATCGCGACGCGTCGGCCCATGTACGAGCAACTCATTGACACCCTGGCGGACCTCCACAAAATTTCCCCGGACACCGCAGGACTGGGCGACTTCGGCAAGCCCGGGAATTACTTCGAACGGCAGGTCGCGCGCTGGACCAGGCAGTACCGCGACAGCCAGACCGATGATCTTCCGGCGATGGAGAAGCTCATCGCCTATTTGCCTGAGAGCCTTCCCGAGCAATCGCGGGTGTCGATCGTGCACGGCGACTATCGGATCGACAACGTCCTGTACGATGAGGACGGCAGGCTGACCGCTGTGCTGGACTGGGAACTGGCAACGCTGGGCGATCCTCTTGCCGACTTCTCCTATCTTGCAATGCAGTGGATGATGCCGGCTGACGGAGGAGCCGGCCTGGCCGGGCTCGATCTGGAAGAGCTTGGAGTTCCGGGGCTCGACGAGGCCGCGGAGCGCTACTCCCTCCGCTCAGGCGTGCCGGTCGCGGACAAGCTCGACTGGTATTTCGCCTACAACCTGTTTCGCCTCGCGGGGATCGTTCAGGGTATCAAGAAACGCGTCATCGACGGCACGGCCAGTCATTCGCGTGCCGACGAGATGGCCAGGCGCGTTCCGATGCTTGCGGACAACGCCTGGCAATTCGCCCTGAAGGCAGGCGCGAAGGGTTAGATCCTTCCCATCAGCAGCAGAACGATCACGATGACAAGGACCACACCGAGGATTCCCGACGGGCCATAGCCCCACGAACGGCTGTGTCCCCAACGCGGAAAGGCACCGATCAGCATGAGGATCAGCAGGATGATGAGAATTGTGCCAAGCACAGCTTACCTCCTTGATTGCTTGTTCGTCTGTCGTAACGAGTCAGCTCGATTGAGGGTTGCAGCGGAGCGAATTGGATGATCGATCCAGTAAGAGCGATTCGCCTTGACGATATCCAGGAAGCTCGAAGCCGAATCTCGAGGACGGTGCTGCGTACGCCGCTGGTGCGGATTGAGACCGCAACGCGCGACGACATCTATCTCAAGCTAGAGAATCTTCAGCCAACCAATGCCTACAAGATCCGTGGTGCCACCAATGCCGTGGCGAAGCTTTCGGATGAGCAGCGTGCACGAGGAGTGTGGACGATCAGTGCCGGCAATGCCGGGCAGGGTGTGGCTTACGCCGCGCGAGCCTTCGGGGTTCCGTGCTCGGTCGTCGCGATCAAGACGGCGCCTCAAACCAAGCTCGACCGGATGCGGGCGCTAGGTGCCGCTATCGTGCCCGTAACCTATGAAGAAGCGTGGAAGGCGGCCGAAGCGCATGCTTTCGACGGGATGGACGGGACCTTCGTCCATCCGTTCGACAATCACGATTTCATTGCCGGTCACGGGACGATGGGCCTCGAAATCGTCGAGGACTTGCCGCAGGTCGCAACGGTCATCACGGCGATCGGGGGCGGTGGGCTGATCACTGGAGTGGGAAGTGCAGTAAAGGCGCTTCGGCCTGATGCGAGCGTGATCGGATCCGAGCCCGAAACAGCGGCGCCCTTTGCGGCTTCAATTGCAGCAGGACGTGCGAGCAAATTCCCCGAGTGGCAAGCGTCGTTCGTCGACGGCGCGGGCGGCCAGAGCGTCACCGAAAGAATGTGGCACCGCATGACGGCAGTCGTGGACGGCTCGATCGTCGTCACGCTCGATCAGACGAAGGACGCGATGCGGCTTATTGCCGAGACGACCAGGGCGATCGCCGAAGGCGCCGGGGCGCTGTCGCTGGCCGCGGTGCTAAGCGATCCGGAGCTCAAGGGGCCGATCGTCTGCGTCGTGTCCGGCGGAAACATCGATCTTGCGAAGTTCGCGAGCCTCGTGGTCGACTAGCGTCCGGTGAAGGTTGGGCTTCGCTTCTCGAGGAAAGCGGCCACGCCTTCGCGATAGTCCTGCGTGAACCCAAGGCGGCGCATCGCACCTGCCTGGCGCTCCAGCTCTTCGTCGAGGCTATATTGCCAGCTCGATCGGATCATCTCCTTGATCGCCGCAAGGCCGAGGGGCGGCAGCGATGCCAGCTTGGTCGCGACCGCATCCACTTCTGCGTCCAGCGCGTCGTCATCGACGGATTTCCAGATAAGTCCCCAGTCGGCGGCTTTTTCCGCCGGAAGTGGTTCGCCCGTCAGCGCGAGCCCAAGTGCTCGTGCCTGGCCCACCAGTCGGGGAAGGGCCCAGGAGCCCCCGCTATCCGGGATCAGGCCGATTGCGGAGAAGCTCTGGATGAACTTCGCCGACTTCGCTGCCACCACCATGTCGCACGCGAGGGCGACGTTCGCGCCGGCGCCAGCGGCAACGCCATTCACTCGCGCGATGACGGGCTGTGGCAGTGAGGTGAGCGTCCGGATCAGCGGATTCCAGCAATTGGTCACTGTCTCGCCTAAATCGACAGCCTCTCCGGGAGCGACGGCGCGATCATTGAGGTCCTGGCCCGCGCAGAAGCCGCGTCCGGCACCGGTCAGCACAACCACACGGGCATCGCCGACTTCCGACAACGCCTCCCGCAGCTCTTTGTGCATCGCCGCCGTAAAGCTGTTGAGGCGGTCGGGACGATTCAGCGTGATACGGGCAATCGGCCCGGGCTCGAAAAGAATGGTTTCGTAGGGCATCGTATCTCCCGCCTCGCAACCTGTCTGGCGCGCATGGGGAGAAGGCGAACGCCAGGTCAACCCCGCGGAAGCTTTAGGCGGCTGCCCTCTTGATCGATGCGAGTTCCGGGACGGCGGCAGCCTCGACCGCAGCCGCGAACAGGTGCCCCTGCGCGAACCGGCAGCCCATTACGCGAAGCAGTTCCAGCTGATCGGGCTTGTCCACGCCTTCGGCGACAACCTCGATGGAGAGGCTCCCAGCGAGCTTCACGACCGCAGTGACGATGGCGGCGATCTCGGCATCTTCGGTCATTTGCTGGACGAACGACATATCGATCTTTGCCACGTCGACGGGGAAGTCGCGAAGGTGCGAGAGCGATGACGATCCTGTACCGAAATCGTCCAGCGCGACCGTGACGCCCGCCTTCTTCAACACAGAGAGGGCGCGAGCGACATAATCGTTGGCGCGCCCAAGGAAGGCGTGTTCGGTAATCTCAATTTCGACCCGATCCGGAGGAACATTGGCTTCGGCCAAAACATCCAGGAGCCGTTCCGCGTAATCGTCGCGAAGGAACTCGGCGGGCGCGGCGTTGATCGCAACTCGGCCGAACTCGAAGCCGGACTCCAGCCAGGCGCCAATATCCCGCGCGACCTTCCGCTGCATCAATTCGCCGATTTTCGCGGCGAGTTCGTAATCGGCGAACGCCTCCTCGAGCGTGCCGGGAAGCTGCAAGCCTTTTCGCGGATGCCGCCAGCGGAGCAGAGCCTCAAGTCCTGCCATCGATCCATCATTCAGGTCGAACTTGGGCTGGTAAACCGGGACGACCGTTCGTTCCGTTATCGCGCCTCGCGCCAACCGAAGCTGCGACGCACTCCGCTCAGCTTCATCCAGCATATAGAAATCGAATAGCCGGGTGCCCCCGCGGCCATCCTGTTTCAGCGCGTACAAGGCAGTGTCGGCATTCTTGAACAGATTGTCGGCGGTCGCCGCGTTCTTGGGAAAGATCGCACCGCCGATGCTCGCTCCGGCCCGCACCGCCCGGCCGGCAATGCGCACCGGGGCCTGGATCATCGACTGGAGCTCGTCCCCGACCCGCAGCATCACCTCGTCCGACTGCAGATGCTCAAGCACGATGGCGAATTCGTCGCCGCCGATGCGCGCGACGAAGTCGACTTCCCGAACAGCGTTACGAAGCCGCTCCGCGACACTTTTCAGGAGCTTGTCGCCGGCGCTGTGCCCGAGCGAATCATTGACGTGCTTGAAATGGTCGAGGTCGATCAGAAGCAGTCCGATCTGCTCGCCGGACTTCATCGCCCTCAGCACCGCGGCCTGGAGTCGAGACTGGAACGCCCGGCGATTTGGCAGGTGCGTTAGCGCGTCATGCTCGCTCGCCCATTGCAACTGATCGGATTGCTCACGCTCCTGCGTGACGTCGCGGGAAATGGTGAGCATTCCGCGGAGGCTTCCGTCCTCGTTACGCATAGCCGCGATGACGACGTCCCACCATTTAGGTGTTTCCTTGGACGTTGCGCAGAACCCACGGAATCGGGTGGTTCCGTCGGCTTTGGCCCGCTCAAGATGTTCAGCAACGAGTTCGCCCGACGAGTCGCGCCAGATGCGCGTCCAGTGCTTACCGAGGACCCGCTCGGCGCTGTCCAACTCCATGGCGAGATAAGCGGCGTCATTGACCAGCTCGATGCAGCCATCCGGATCGAGCAGGACGATCGCATCGGTCGAGGACTGGAGGATTCCGCGGTAGAGCTGCTCGCTCGCTCTGAGCGCGCGTTCGGAAGTGTCGCGGATTGCTCCGATCTGCTTGCGGCGGAACAGAAGGATACTCGCGATGAACATCAGCCAGCAGAGCGCAATGATCGCGTCATAGGCCTGCACTCCGATCAGCTCATGCCGGAAGCTGAGCTGCTCGAGCTTGAACGTCTGAGGGCCAGTCTTTCCGTCGCTGCCGGCGATCAGCTCGATCGCGATGACATTATTGAACGAAGGTCGCGCGAGTTCGCCCGACGCTTTGGTCTTGTCTTTCCACCAGTCAGCGACGGCGAAATCAGATTGCGCAAGACGAATTGTCTGCTGGCCATTTCGTACGGGAAGGCTGGTTTGATTGACCTTGTCATCTCCGGTGGCAAGCGACCGATAGCGTTGGTCATGATCCTTCAGCGCCAGCCGGACCATCGATGCCGACCCCTGGTAATCGAGGCGTAGCATGATCTCGTCGTAGCCGCTAAGGTTTATGCCAGTTGCCCGGTGATCAACGTCGAATAGCAATCCCAGGCCACAATAGGGCCACGCGAACTTGGCGGTAAGGTTGCAGCGAAGCTTCAGCGGCTCGCTGGGCCAGGTATTCACGGTGGTATCGCCGCCGCTCGGCTGGTCAGCAAAATTGTAAACGTAGAAAGCCTGGCCCTGACCGGCCGGGCCGATCGCGAGCGTTCGAGTTGTCAGAGGCTCACGGAACCAAAGAGCGGCGCAAGTCAGCACCACTGCGATCGCCACCGCCGCCTCGACGACGAGGTCACCGCGCCTCAGGCGCAGCATTATCGGCCCGGCCTTCATGCTCACCGGCCGATCGCGCTCAAACGCACATGTATCTCGAAGCGCGGTGTCGACCGCGAGACGTAGAACATCAATGCCCCATCCCGTTTGGTCGCTTCTTGGACAGAAGGACTTAAGGGACCGTTAGCGGCCCAGTCCAAATGGAGAGTTAATTGACGGGCAGGACGCGTTGCCTTCGTAGTGTTAGTTAAGTCCGATGGATCGTGACGCACTCGCAGCCTCGGTAGCTCGCCACATGTTCGCCAGCGAAGGAACTGGCCTGGCCTGGAACCTGCAAATTGAGGAGGTGCGGGAGGACTACGCCCGAGTATCGATGGTTGTTCGCCACGATATGCTCAACGGCCACGGTTTCGCGCACGGCGGGATGATCTTCGCGCTTGCTGACAGCGCTTTCGCTTACGTCTGCAATGGGGCGAACCACGCCAGCGTCGCAGCGCAGGCTTCGATCGTCTTTCTCGACAAGGTCGCGGAGGGCGAAACGCTGATCGCCGAGGCAAGCGAGATAGCTCGGGAAGGAAGGGCCGGCGTTACCCGGGTCGCGGTTCGAGCTGGCGATGGGAGGGCAGTTGCCGAATTCACTGGATACTCGCGAACCCTGGGTGGACCGGTGGTCGATATTTGAACGTTTACGGCTGACGGACTACATCGCGCACCATGTACACGACCGAGCTTCAGAAGACGACGAAGATCGAGAATCTCGAGGACCCCAAGCTCCTCGATGCGTTTGAGGCGCGCGTCGCGGCGGACGACTTCATCGAGCCAAAGGACTGGATGCCCGAGGCCTATCGCCGAACGCTGACCCGGCAGATCAGCCAGCATGCGCATTCCGAGATCGTCGGAATGCTGCCCGAGGGCAATTGGATCACTCGCGCCCCGTCGCTGAGGCGGAAATCGATCCTGCTCGCCAAGGTGCAGGACGAGGCGGGACACGGGCTTTATCTCTATTGCGCGGCGGAGACACTCGGCACGAGCCGCGAGCAGATGATTGAGGCACTGCACTCAGGGAAGGCGAAATACTCGACCATCTTCAATTACCCGACGCTCACCTGGGCGGATATCGGCGCAATCGGCTGGTTGGTCGACGGTGCGGCGATCATGAACCAAGTGCCGCTGCAGCGGACGAGCTACGGCCCCTATGCCCGCGCGATGGTTCGCGTGTGCAAGGAAGAGAGCTTCCACCAGCGTCAGGGCTACGAGATCATGATCGCGCTTGCGAACGGTACGGCCGACCAGCGGCGCATGGCGCAGGACGCACTCAATCGCTGGTGGTGGCCAAGCTTGATGATGTTCGGTCCGCCCGACGCCGACAGCCCGAATACCGCACAGTCGATGCGGTGGCGGATCAAGCGCGAGACCAATGACGAGCTCCGACAGAAGTTTGTCGACATCACCGTCCCGCAGGCGGATTTCCTTGGGCTCAGCGTTCCGGACGCCGACCTCAAGTGGAACGAGGAAAAGGGCGGCTACGATTTCGGCGAGATCGACTGGGAGGAATTCTACGCGGTCGTCCGCGGGGAAGGCCCAGTGGCCAAGGAGCGAATGAAGGCACGCCGCGATGCGTGGGAGAACGGCGCCTGGGTCCGTGAAGCCGCTATCGCCCATGAGTCGAAGCGGAAGCAGAGGAAGGCGGCGTGAGTGGCGATTGGCCCCTTTGGGAGGTTTTCGTCCGGGCGAAGGGCGGTCTTGCGCATCGTCACGTTGGCAGCGTTCATGCTCCTGACGCGGAGCTCGCGCTCGCCCACGCGCGCGACACCTACACGCGGCGGCAGGAAGGGGTGAGCCTGTGGGTCATCCCGTCGTCCGAGATCGTCGCGTCGGATCCTGACCAGGCTGGGGAGCTGTTCGAGCCGGCGGAAAGCAAGATCTACCGCCATCCGACCTTCTACGACATTCCGGACGAGGTGAAGCACATCTGATGGCGACCGTCGCCGTCGACCCTCGCACTGAATATCTGCTGCGCCTCGGCGATGACTCGCTGGTGCTTGGGCAGCGCGTGTCAGAATGGTGCGGGCATGGGCCCGCGCTTGAGGTCGACATCAGCCTCGCGAATCTCGCGCTGGATCTGATTGGCCAGGCGACGTTGTTGCTGGGTGAGGCGGGAAACGGCGATCAACTAGCCTTCCATCGCGACGTGCTCGATTTTCGCAATTGCCTGCTCGTCGAGCAGCCCAACGGAGACTTCGCCCAGACGATCGCTCGACACCTGCTGTACACGACCTGGCAGCACATGCTGTTCCAGCGCCTGCAGCAGTCGACCGACAAGTTCCTGAGCGAATTTGCGCACAAGGCGGTGAAAGAGGTCGCCTATCACCGCGAGCTCGCCGCCGATTGGACGATCCGGCTCGGTGACGGAACCGAGGAGAGCGCCCGACGGATGGCCGAGGGCCTGGACTGGTGCTGGCGCTTCGTGCCGGAGCTGTTCGAAATAGATTCGCAGCAGCAGGAAGCGATCGACCAGGGCATCGCTTCCGATCCGCGCGCCTTCGAAGAGGAATATCGTTGGTCGATCGGTTCCGTCCTGGCTGAGGCAAAGTTGGCGGTTCCGGCGGACCAGCGCCCGATCCTCGGCGGCCGGCGCGGGCATCATAGCGAACATCTCGGCCACTTGCTTGCCGTGATGCAGTTCCTGCCGCGCACCTATCCCGACGCGAACTGGTAATGTCCGTCCGGTTCCACTCGCTGAAGGTCGCGGAGATCGTTCCGGAGACCGCCGAAGCCAATTCGATCCGCTTCGAAATCCCGGCCGAGCTGCGCACTGAATTCACATTCAAGGCAGGTCAGCATCTGACCCTTCGGTCGACGATCAACGGCGAAGAAATCCGCCGCAACTATTCGCTTTGCACGGCTCCAGCCGACACTGACTGGATGGTGACAGTGAAGAGGATCGGCGGTGGGCTTTTCTCCAACTGGGTCGGCGACCAGCTGAAACCCGGTGACACGGTCGAGGTGATGGTGCCCCACGGTAGCTTCACGACGGATTTCAATCCGTCGAACAGCCGCCATCTCGTCGGGATCGCCGGGGGCTCCGGCATCACGCCCGTTATGTCGCTGATCAAAACGCTTCTCAGGGAGGAACCGAGCAGCCGCTTCACCTTGCTCTACGGCAATCGCGACAGCAGTTCGGTCATCTTTCTCGAAGCGCTCGCAGGTCTGAAGGACAGGTATCTCGGACGTTTCGAAATTTATCATTTCCTCGACCAGGAGGAGCAGGACATCGCGCTGTTTAACGGCATGCTGAACCGTGAGCGCCTTGAGGAGGCGATCACCGCGCTCGTTCCAGATGCTCCGATCGTCGACGGCTGGTTCATCTGCGGCCCGGGCCCGATGATGGATGCCGCCGAAGCGGCCTTGCTCGACCGCAACATTGCCAGGGACCGGATCCACATCGAGCGCTTCACTGCGGATCGTCCACCCCAAGCCGTCTCTCGCGAAATGGCCCAGCTGCAGACCCAGGCGGAGGGGTTGATGGTCGCGGTTACGCTCGATGGACGAACGCGCCGAGTGCCCTTTGCGGAGGGAAACATCCTCGACAGCGCCCGCGCTTCCGGGCTGCCGGCGCCGTTCGCCTGCAAGGCTGGCGTCTGCGCGACCTGTCGGGCGAAGGTGACCAGGGGGAAGGTCGAAATGGCTGTTCACTATGGACTGACTGACGAGGAAGTCGCCGAGGGATACGTCCTTACCTGTCAGTCCGTGCCGATCGGGGACGGGGTCGCAGTGGATTACGACGCTTGAGTGGGCTAATCGCCAGGCCATGCTGACCGAAGCAAACGCGAAGGCCAGAGGCCTTGCCGATCTGCCGCCCGTCAACAGCGATTCGCTGATCGCGCTGATCGGGATGGTGAATGCCGACCCGCGACCGGACAAGATCGACGTCGGCGTCGGCGTGTTCCGCGACGGCGCGGGAAACACGCCCATCCTCAGGGTCATCAAGGAAGCCGAGAAGAGGTTGCGCGAGACGCAGGTGACGAAGGCGTATCTCGGAAGCGCCGGCGACAAGCGTTATGCCGAGTTGCTGCGGCCGATCGTTCTTGGCGAGCACGCCTCCGACGCTCGGATCGTTGCTTTGCAGACCCCAGGGGGATGTGGCGCGCTTCGGCTTGGGTTCGAGTTGCTTGCCGCGGCCAATCCAACGGCGCGAGTGTTCATCGGCGGGCCAACCTGGCCCAATCATCCACCGATCGTTCGCGCTGTCGGCCTGCAACCGGTGGAATACCCCTATTACGAGCGCGGCCAAGGCGCGATCCGTTTCGAGGACATGCTGGAGTCGCTTTCCGGCGGAGCGCCGGGCGATATCGCGCTGCTCCACGGTTGCTGCCACAATCCCACCGGCGCGGACCTTAGCGAAGACCAATGGCGTCAGGTCGCCCGCGTGGTCATCGACCGTGGGCTCGTGCCCTTCATCGACATGGCATACCAGGGCTTCGGCCGCGACCTCGAGGAGGACGCATTCGGTCTGCGGCTGATGCTTGATACCTGCGACCAGGTCGTTGCGGCGCAGAGCTGCGACAAGAACTTCAGTGTCTACCGGGACCGCGTCGGGTCCCTGTGGATCAAGACGCCGTCGCCTGAGTCGAGTGCCACAGCGATGGCCCACGTCTATCAGATCGCTCGCGAAATGTGGTCGATGCCGCCCGATCATGGCGCTGCCTGCGTCAGGATCGTGCTCGACGATGCGGAGCTTCGGGAGCGCTGGCTGGTTGAGCTCACCGGCATGCGCGATCGCATCAATTCCGTCCGGCAGCGTATTGCCGCGGCCGATCCCCGACTGGCGTTCATCGGGCGCCAGTACGGGATGTTTTCGATGCTTCCGCTGTCGAAGGAACAGGTCCTCAAACTTCGTTCGGAGGACGCGATCTACATGGCGGATAGCGGGCGCTTCAACGTCGTCGGTATGGGCGACGGGCAGATCGATCGATTTATCGCCGCCGTCGTCGGCGCGCTGGACGCGTAACCGGCGATGGCTGAACGCGACCCGGGCCGAGTTTCGGCTGATGTCGATTGGCGCGAGGTCGCGAGGCTGGTCCTCACCAGCCGTGAGATGGACCGAATCGAGGAAGAGGAGCTCGTTCCGGCCAAGAAGGTCCTCTACCAGTTCAGCGCGCGCGGCCATGACATGGCGCAGGTGCTGCTGGGCCTTCAACTCAAGGATGGGGATGCGGCGTGCGGCTACTATAGGTCGCGGCCGTTGCTGCTCGCGCTTGGCGTACCGCTGGCCGACGCGCTCGGCTCGGGTATGGGTCTCGCGGGAGGCTATTCGGACGGCCGCGATATCGGGGTCGTGTTCAACTATCCCAATCCTGGCGGCGCGCACGCCTTGCCGATGTGCGGCGGGGTAGGGGCTCAATATACGCCCGCTGCCGGCTGGGCGCAGGCGATCGATTACAAGCAGAAGGTGCTGGCCGAGGGCCCCCCGGACGCGATCTCGCTGGTACTCGGTGGCGACGCCAGCTGTGCGACGGGCGGATTTTGGTCTGCGCTAACTATTGCGACGACTCAACAATTGCCGCTGCTCATTTATGTCGAGGATAATGGCTACGGCATCTCCGTCCCATCCGAATATCAGACGCCGGGCAAAGACATTGCCGCCAACCTCGCGAGCTTCTCTGGCCTGACCATCTTCAACGGTGACGGCACCGAGCCTGTCGAAGCGTCGCGGCTGATCCAGGACGCGGTGAATCATGTCCGGTCGCGTCGCGCACCTGCCCTGCTTCGAGTGACGGTGCCGCGCCTTGAGGGTCACAGCTTTCAGGACACGCAGGCCTACAAGAGCGAGGCGGAAGTCGAAGCCGAGTGGGCGCGCGACCCGCTGCCGAAATTAAAAGCTCACTGCGCCAGGCGCCAGGTGGACGATTCGACCTGGGCCGATCTGGAGCGCGAGGTCGCGTGGCAGGTCGAAGCCGCGCGAGCCGAGGCAGAGTCGCGCGGTGTGTCGTCGCCAGAGAAAGTGACGACCCGGGTCTTCTTCGAAGGTGAGATGCAGCGGGTCGGCGGTGGTGCAGGCGTGGCTCTCGACGACGCGACGGATGAGCCGCAACCGCAAGGGCAGCGGATCAACATGGTCACCGCGATCCGCCGGGTGCTGGACCAGGAGTTGGAAGCAAATCCGCGCGTGCTGGTGTTCGGCGAGGATGTCGGGCCGAAGGGAGGCGTCCATGCGGTCACGCTTGGTCTTCAGGAAAAATTCGGCCGTGACAGGGTGTTCGATACCAGCCTCAACGAGGAGGGCATCGTCGGTCGTGCGGTCGGGTTGGCGCTCGCCGGGCTGATGCCGGTGCCCGAGATCCAGTTCCGCAAATATGCCGAGCCCGCGACCGAGCAGATCCACGATGTCGGTACGATGCGCTGGCGCACCAACAACCGTTTCGCCGCGCCGATGGTGCTCCGGGTGCCCGGCGGCTTCTTCAAGTGCGGTGACCCGTGGCACTCGATGACCAACGAGGTCGAGTTCGTGCACAATCCCGGCTGGAAAGTCGCGGTTCCGTCCAATGCCGAAGATGCGGTCGGACTGCTGCGCGGAAGCCTTCGCGGCAACGATCCAGTGCTGTTCTTCGAACATCGCGCAATGCTGGACGACAGCTGGGCGCGGCGTCCGTGGCCGGGGGACGAATATGTCCTGCCGTTTGGGCGCGCGAAGAAGACGCGCGAGGGTGACAGGATCACGATCGTCACCTGGGGCGCGATGGTGCCTCGCTGCGAGGCTGCCGCCGATGGATACAGCGCAGACGTTATCGACCTCCGCACCTTGCAGCCGTGGGACAAGGACATGGTGCTCAACAGCGTGCGGCGGACGCGGCGCTGCCTGATCGTCCACGAGGACCTCCGCACGGGAGGCTTTGGCGCGGAAATCGCCGCGGTGGTTGCCGACGAAGCTTTCCTCGACCTCGACGCGCCGGTCGCCCGCGTCACCATGCCCGACATTCCAAGCCCGCATCACCCCAAGCTGATGGAATGGGCGCTGCCGTCGCCGGAGCGAATTCGCGCCGAGATCGACCGGCTGGTGGGGTTCTGACTTGATCGAAGTCCGGGTTCCCGATGAGCAGGAGGGCACCAAGGCCGTCGTGCGCGCCTGGCTCAAGCAGATCGGCGATGCTGTCGCGGTGAATGATCCGTTGGTCGAGCTGGAAACGGACAAGGTGACCCAGGAAGTGCCTGCACCGGCGGCGGGAGTGCTGGCGGAGATTATCCTCGACACGGACGCGGAGGCGGTGCCCGGAGCGCTTTTGGCGCGGATCAATGCTGACATGGCGGCAACCGCAACCGTTCGCCCTGAGCCTGTCGAAGGGCCGCCTTCCTCTGCCAGCCCGCAAGATCAACGACCGGACTTCGACAAGCTCAGCCCAAACGGAGGAGAGACGCGTCTCAGCCCGTCCGTCCGCCGGGCGTGCCTGCAGAACGGCGTCGATCCCTCGCGCATCGAAGGCACTGGCCGCAATGGCCGAGTCACCCGCGAGGATGTCGACCGCGCCGTCTCCTCCGCCACCGTCGTCAGCATCGGCG
>DASUZY010000105.1:0-28153 GCA_036376635.1 Sphingomicrobium sp. | reverse complement strand
AGCCGTCGCGAACTCCGGGTGCAGCGAAGGTGGGGCCTTGGGGGCGCTTTTTGGCTTGCGCGGCGCGGGCGCGTTCTTCGCGAGGTCAGCGGCTTCGCGGATCAGCCGGTCGAACTCCGCGTCCGAGGGCAATTCATCCAGGGACTTGATCTTGCCGAACTGGCCCATTGCTCCGACCGTCCAATGGTTCGATTCCAGCTCTTGCCCGCGCCAGAAATTGAGCGCGGTATGGGCTTTGAAGGCAGCCGTGATCAGCACAATCTTTCCGCCAACCGTATAGGCCGGCATGCTCCATTTGATCGTCTCGTCGACGTCCGGCAGCGCTGCATGGACGCGATTGCGGACGTGACTGAGAATAGGCTGCGCGAAGGGCGCGGCCTTGGCGATGTAGGCGTCGATCCGCGGCTCTCGGCTCAGAACAATCCTCCCCCGATCATCAACCGGACCACTCCGACCACGATGACGAACAGGTTGAGATTCCGGCCGGCAGTGCCGCGCGACAGCATTCCGACGCCGGCGCCGATGATCGCCAGTGGGACGATCAGCCAGTTCAGTGCCCCGAGCAAGGGAATGAACGCGACCATGGCGCAAACCAGCGCGACGAGGCCAATGATGAGCGAGACGATGTTGAACATGCCGCGCCCGTAGCATCATTCCGGCGGCTGCGGCAGCCGCGGCGAGCGCAAGAGGGCGGTGACGTAGAGGCCTAACGCAATCCAGATCGCCGGGAAGGCAAGGAAATGCGCGGTTCGGAGCGGTTCGCCGTAGAGCAGCCCGATGAGAAATTGCAGGGTCGGCGCAATGAACTGGAGCATGCCGAGCGTAGAATAAGGCAAGCGCTTCGCGGCCGCGGTGAACAGGATAAGCGGCGTGGTCGATACAATGCCGGCAAACAACAGCAGGATAGCGAGGGTCTCGCTGCCTCCCATCACCGCCGCACCGCTCCAGGACCGCCAACCGAGCCACAGGATCGCGAACGGAAAAAGGATGGCAGTTTCGATTCCAAGCCCGCTGACTGCATCGGTCGCGACGATTTTGCGAAGGAGGCCGTAAAGTGCGAACGTCGCGCACAAGGTCAGGCTGATCCACAACTGTCCAAGAGCGCCCGCCGCAAGCACCGCAATTCCAGCGGCGGCAATGGCTACGGCAGTCCACTGGAGACGGTTGAGCAGCTCATGCAGGACGAAGCGTCCGAGCAGCACGTTGGCGAGCGGATTAAGGTAATAGCCGAAGCTAGCTGCGAGGATATGTCCGCTCGTGACGGCATAGACGTACAGCAGCCAGTTCGCGCCGATCAGGACGGCGGTTAGCAGGAGCATGCCCAGTGTGCGGCGATTGGACGCCGCCGACCGGATCTTCGGCCAGGCGCCAGTGATCCCGATCAGCAATGCGAGGAAAGGAAGCGACCAGATTACCCGATGAGCGACAATGTCGGTCGCGGGGAGGGACTCGATCGCCTTGAAATAGAGCGGAAGTACGCCCCACAGCGCATATGCGAGCAATCCGAGGGCGAGACCGTTGCGGTGGTGGGCCATCCCGTTCGTTCGTTCCGCATTCATATCGAATGCCGCCTAGCCGCGGTGAAGCCTGCTTGAAAGAAGATGGTGACCGGTCCGTTGGTTGAAACCGAATGGCGCGGGTGCCAGTTTGAAGCTTCATCTGAATTGAGATCGACGAGGACCGTGCGGCGCTTTGAGACCCTCCTGACAAGCGTTGCGTTGGTGGCGGGTCTTGCCGGCTGTTCCACCAAGCCGACGCCGCCGCCTGGGGTTCATCCAAGCGTCGAGGTGGGACCACCCGCGAAATCCGAGGCGTGGAAGGCGGTGGCGACGCCGGCGGACCAGGACCGGCTGGCTCGCCTTGGGCTCGCCTGGCAGGAGGCGCTTGAGGATGCCGGCAAGACCAATGCCGCTGACATCCGGCGCGAAGGCAAGCTGCTGCTGCCGCGATCGGCCCTGCCGCGTCCGGATCCGACACCGGGCAGCTACAACTGCCGGCTGATCAAGCTCGGCAAGGCGACTCCGAAGAGCAAGCCCTACGAGAGCTTCAAACCCTTCTTTTGCTACGTGGAGGTCGAGGGCGATCTCCTGACCATCGTAAAGCAAACCGGAAGCCAGCGCCCGGCAGGACGGCTATGGCAGGATGATGAGCCCACACGCCTCGTGTTCCTCGGCAGCCTGGCCCTGGGCAATGAGGATCAACCGATCGGATATGGCGACGATCCGAAGCGTGACATGGCCGGCGTGCTCGAAAGGATCGGTCCATTCAAATGGCGGCTGGTGATCCCGTGGCCGCAGAGCACGTCCAAGCTCGACGTATTCGAGCTGACGCCGGTGGACTTCACCCAGCAGCCGCAATGAGCGAGGCGGGACTGCTGGCGGATCCGGCCGAGGTACGCGCGATCCTGGTGACATCGGCACGCGCCGGCGCTCCGATCAGCTATTCTGAGACACTCGAACTCCTCGGCCATCACTTCACCCGCCCCAAGATGCGCGCGCTCTGCAAGGTGCTAAGCTTCGTCGACGACGAAGCGGAGGAACGCGGCGAGCCCGAGCTGGCCGTGCTGGTCGTTCGCCAGTCGGACGGGCTGCCGGGGCAAGGCTGGTGGATCGGGGGAGCCAAGAAGCACGACTACAAGGGCCTTTGGGAAGGACCGCAGGCGGCGAAGCTGATCCGCAAGCTGCAGCGGCAAGCCTTCGAGTTTTGGGCGGGACGCGACGGCTAGCATTCGCTAAGCGCGCTGCGTGACCGATGTTCGCACCTTCACCGTCAGCGACGACGACGACGGCATTCGCCTGGACCGCTGGTTCAAGCGGCACATGCCCGATGTCAGCTTCAACACCGTGTCGCGCTGGGCGAGGACGGGTCAGCTTCGGATTGCAGGCAAGCGGGCCGTACCGGGAGATCGGATCGAGGCGGGGCAGGAGATCCGTCTTCCGCCGCTCGAACCCGCTTCCGCACGACCGGCGCGGGCGCAGCCGAAAAGGGACCCGCTGACGCCCGACGAGGAGCAGTTCGTTCGCGACATGGTAATCTACGACGATCCCGGCGCGTTCGTCCTCAACAAGCCACCAGGCCTCGCGACTCAGGGCGGGACGAAGACTCACCAGCATCTCGATCGGCTGCTCGATGGATTGGCGGGCGAAACAGGAAGGCCAAAGCTGGTTCACCGACTCGACAAGGACACGTCAGGCGCTCTGCTCGTGGCGCGCACCGCTCGGGCTGCCGGGCACTTCGCGAAGGCATTTTCCGGTCGAACCGCGCGCAAGGTCTATTGGGCTATCGTCGTTGGCGTTCCTGATGCGGACCAAGGCTCCATCGACGCGCCGCTCGCGAAGCAGCCGGGAACTGGCGGCGAGAAGATGCACGTCGACCCCGAGCATGGACTGCCGGCGAAGACGAAGTGGCGCGTTATCGATCGAGCTGGCAACCGGACTGCCTGGGTCGAGCTTCAACCGCTTACCGGCCGAACGCACCAACTCCGCGCCCACATGGCGGCGATCGGTCATCCGATTGTTGGTGACGCAAAATACGGTGGCGCCGAGGCTTTCCTTACGGGCGGGATCAGCCGAAAGCTTCATCTCCACGCTCGGCGGATCCGGATCGACGCGCCCGGCGGCGGGAAAATCGATGTCAGCGCCGAGCTCCCTCCGCATTTCGCGGAGAGCCTGGCGACACTCGGCTTTGAGCTCGTCGCCGGAGACCAGCTCCCGATGGAGCCGCCGCGCCCCGCCGGATCGCAGCAGCGGAAGGTCGCAGCAGCCGCGAAGGCCCGTCGCCGCGAACGACGGGGTGAACGGCGGGCGCGCGGTGCCGGTCAATCGCGGGGCAAGCGCTGATGCACCCGAACCAAGCGTTCACGTGGACCGATAAGTCCGAGATGCTCGACTTCATCGCCGAGCATTCATTCGCCCACATCTTTACCTGCTCTGAAGCCGGGCAGTTCGTCGTCCACGCGCCAGTCATCGTCAGTGGTGAGAAGCTCCTGTTCCACGTCTCGCGGCGCAATCGGATTGCGGATCAGCTCGACGGGCGGCCGGTCTTGATCAGCCTGGTCGGCCGACATGCCTATCACAGCGCCAACTGGTATGCGTCTGAAAACCAAGTTTCGACCTGGCATTATGAGGCTGTTGAGATCGAAGGCACTGCGCATCGCCTGTCGCAAGAAGGGCTCGTCTCACTGCTCGATCAGCTCTCGGACACCATGGAGCAGCGCTACTCACCCGAGAATCCATGGACCCGCGCCAAAATGGCATCCGGAAAGTTCGAAGCGATGATCCAGGCGATCGTCGGATTCGAGGTTCGGGTCAGCGACATCCGCGGCACACGCAAGTTCAATCAAAGCAAGAGCGACGCAGATCTGGCTGCGACGATTGAGGGTCAGCGCGGCGCCGGACGGCAAGACATCGTTGCGGCAATCGAGGAGCTCGCGCGGCGTGCCGACTAAGCTCGCGATCTTCGACTGCGACGGGACGCTCGTCGACAGTGGCGCCAATATTTATCGTGCCCTCCGAACCAGCCTCGAGTGGAACGGGATCGAAGCTCCGCCGCCTGAGAAATGCCGACGAATCATCGGGCTGAGCCTCGTTGAGGCGATTGCGACGCTGCTCCCCGATGTGCCGGCGGAACAGCATATTCACCTCGCTGAGGACTATAAGCGTGCTTTCATGGACATGCGCGCGGCGGGGGAAATCGAAGAGCCGCTGTTTCCCGGGATCCTCGAGTTGCTGGACGCCCTGGAACAGGACGGCTGGCTGCTGGCAGTGGCAACCGGCAAATCGGACCGCGGTCTCAAACACTGCCTGGATGCACACGCGATCCACGCGCGCTTCGTATCGCTCCAGACGGCGGACCGGCACCCCTCCAAACCGCATCCGTCGATGGTCGAGCAAGCAATCGCCGACGCGGGCGCATCTCCTCAGACGAGCTTCGTAGTTGGCGACACCAGCTTCGACATGGCGATGGCGACGAACGCTCGCGCTGCCGGGATTGGGGCGGGTTGGGGTTATCACGACGCGGCTGAGTTGCTGGAAGCGGGTGCGATCGCCGTCGCCGATCACCCGCTCGATGCGCTGCGCTTGATCAGGATGCACGTCGATGGATGACACGGAGGCGAAACGCCGGTTGCTCCTCTATTCGCTTGTGCGGATCGTCGGACTGGGCATCTTCTTCCTCGGGATCGCGATCTTCTACACCAACCTGGTGCGCCCCGGCGGGTGGCCGCAGGTTGGTGCGATCATTGCGATCGTCGGGGTAATCGACGCGACCTTCCTGCCGCATCTTCTGAAGCGAAGCTGGGACCGTCGGGACGGCCAGTGAAGCGATTCTGGAAGGATGTGACGGTCGAGCCCGAAGACGATCGCTGGGCCATTCGGTTGGACGGCCGCGCTGTGAAGACCCCGGCCCGCGCCCTGCTCAGCGTACCGACACCGGCGCTAGCCGAGGGGATCGCCGACGAGTGGCGCGCGGTCGAGACAGAGATCGACCCGCGCGCCATGCCGCTCACCGGACTTTCCAATGCGGCGATCGACCGGGTTGCACCCAACAAGGAGGCGTTTGCGGAAGGGTTAGCGCGATACGCAGAGGCCGACCTCGCCTGCTACCGCGCTGAAGGCCCCCAGCGACTGACTGATCGACAGGAGCAGCAATGGGATTCGCTGCTCGGCTGGGCCCGGCGTCGCTACGACGTCGATTTCGCGACGACGACCGGGCTGATGCACGTTGTACAGCCGAGGGCGACAGTGGAGCGGCTCGCGCATGCCGTGGCGACACTGGATGCGTTTCGCCTGGCCGGCTTGTCTTCCCTGGTGACGATCAGCGGATCGCTGGTCGCCGCTCTCGCAGTGGCGGAGAAAGCGATTTCGCCTGAGCAGGGCTGGGAAGCGGTCACCGTGGACGAGCGATGGCAGGCCGAGCAATGGGGCGCGGATTCGGAAGCTGAGGTGGCGCTTCAAAACCGCGAGCGCGACTTCCTGGCGGCCGCCCGTTTCCTGGAAATGCTTAGTTAGGCCGGGCCACCAGCTCGCGCACGAAGCTTAGAAGGTAGGGCTGACGTTCGCGACGGAGCCGTTCCGCGGCGATGATCGCCCGGACGTCCTCCAGGCACTTTTCCATGTCGTCATTGATCAGCACGTAATCGTATTCGGCCCAATGGCCGATCTCGCCGGATGCTCTCCTCATTCGCCCTGCAATGATTTCTTCGCTGTCCGTGGCGCGCTCGTGAAGCCGCCGTTCGAGCTCTCGCATCGACGGCGGCAGGATGAAGATCAGGACCAGGTCCGTGCGGAACGCGTACTCGAGCTGCTGCGTGCCCTGCCAGTCGATGTCGAACAGGGTGTCCTTGCCAGCCCGGAGCGCTTCCTTGATCGGCTCCTTGGGGCTCCCGTACATGTGGTCGAAGACATAGGCCCACTCGGCGAACTCGTCCGCCGCAATCAGCCGCTCAAACTCCGCGGTGTCGACGAAGTGATAATCGACTCCGTTCACTTCTCCTGGTCGCATCGGCCGCGTGGTTGCGCTCACCGACATCGTAATATTGTCGTCAGCCTCCAGCAGCATTCGACTGATAGTGGACTTGCCTGCGCCCGAGGGCGACGAAAGGACGACCAGGAGGCCCCGGCGCTGACGGATCGGTTGGTCCATGACCGCTCTTGCTTCGGGTAAGCCGTGGCCGTCAAGCGATGGAATGTTGCACTGCACAAAAAAGCGCTTGAAATGGTGCGGCGCAATGCTTATTGTGCAATGCAGCAATTCGAGATTAGAGGAAGTTTGTAATGGCAGACGAAGCCAAGGTTGAAGCGCCGGTGACCGCGAAGGCCGCCGCCGAAGCTCCGGCCAAGGTCGCCGAAACGGTCGCTGAGACGATCGAGACGGTTGCCAAGGAAAGCGCGAAGGTTGCCAAGCGCACCCGCGCCGCCACGGCCCGCAAGGCTCGGCGCCAGGCTGAAGAGACCAAGGCTGCGGTTCGCCGCACCGCGCGTACCACCCGCAAGACCCGTACCGCCGCGCGCAAGGCCGCCCCGAAGGCCGCCCGCGTGGCCCAGCAAAGGATCGAAAACGTGACCAAGAACGCTTTCAATTTCGACGCCGTACCGGCGTTTGCCCCATTCCAGAATATCTTCGCCGAGGCCAATGAGCGCGGCCAGGATCTCGTGAAGCGCAGCCAGAAGGTCGCCGAAGAGCTCGCCGATCTCGCCCGCGCGAACGTCGAAGCAGTTGTCGAGGCTGGCCGCGTCGCCACCGAAGGCGCGCGCACCATCGGACAGGACGTCGTCGCCAAGCAGCGTGATGGCTTCGAGCAGGCCGCTGACGCAATCCGTTCGCTCGCCGAGGCCAAGAGCCCGACCGAGTATCTGCAGCTTCAGGGCGATTTCGCTCGCGCATCGTTCGATCGCGCCGTTGCGGAGACCTCGAAGCTGACCGAGTCGCTGGTGAAGCTCGCCGGCGAGGCGTTTCAGCCGCTTTCGAGTCGCGCTTCGGCCAATGCCGAGCGCTTCAACACCCTCGTTGCCTGACCCTCTCCCCTCCTAAGTCAGGGCAACGATTGTCGGCGGTCGCCTCTTCGTGAGGCGGCCGCCATTTTTTTACCGATTTGCTGCTTATTGCTGCCTTGCCGCGTTTCGACGGACTGCCATATTTTAGAGTCTGATGATTTCTAAACTGACCATGATGGCCACTGGGCCTGACGACGACGGTCTCGACGAGATGGAGACCGGGGTCGCGACGCGTACCCGCCCCCGGACGAAGAAGCCGTCCAATTACAAGGTGTTGATGCTGAACGACGACTACACGCCGATGGAGTTCGTCGTGCTAGTCCTGCAGCGCTTCTTCTCGATGGGAATCGAGGATGCGACTCGCGTGATGCTGCAGGTTCATCAGCAAGGCGTCGCCGTCTGCGGAGTGTTCACCTACGAAGTTGCCGAGACGAAGGTCAGCCAGGTCATCGACTTCGCGCGGGAAAACCAGCACCCGCTGCAGTGCACGCTCGAAAAGGCGTAACTCCGCGCCTCACTTGCGGGGCGGAAAGAAGCAGCTAAACCGCCCGCGTGGACAGCATCTGGATCAAGGGCGGCAACAAGCTTCAGGGTGAGATCCCGATCAGCGGGGCCAAGAACGCGGCGCTGACGCTGATGCCGTGCGCGCTTCTCACCAGCGAGAAGCTGACGCTGAAGAACCTTCCTCGCCTCGCCGACGTCGACACCTTCAGTCACCTTCTCAACCAGCTTGGCGTCTCGACCTCGGTCGCGGGCGTGAAGAAGGGCGAGGTCGGACGGCGGATGACACTCCAGGCGAGCGAGATCGCCTCGACGGTCGCGCCTTACGACATGGTGCGGAAGATGCGCGCCTCGGTGCTGGTACTCGGCCCCATGCTCGCGCGGGCCGGAGAGGCGACCGTGTCGCTGCCCGGTGGCTGTGCGATCGGCGATCGGCCGATCGACCTGCATTTGAAGGCGCTCGAAGCAATGGGCGCGGAGATCGAGCTCGCTGCCGGCTATGTGAAAGCGAGCGCGCCGAAGGGCCGGTTGCCCGGTGGGGATTTCAGCTTTCCAGTCGTGTCCGTCGGAGCGACCGAGAATGCGCTCATGGCCGCCGTTCTCGCCAAGGGTAAGACCCAGCTGTTCAACGCTGCGCGCGAGCCCGAGATCGTCGATCTCTGCAATCTGCTGGTCGCGATGGGCGCGAAAGTCCGCGGCATCGGATCGTCGCACCTGATCGTCGATGGCGTCGAGGCGCTTCACGGCTGCGAATATGAGGTGATGCCCGACCGCATTGAGGCGGGAAGCTATGCGTGCGCCGCCGGAATGACGGGGGGTTCGATCGACCTGATTGGGGCTCGGCCAGACGATATGAAGGCGACGCTGAACGCGCTGGCGCAGGCGGGGCTGGTGATCGAGTTCCACAATCGCGGCATCAAGGTCAGCGCCGACGGCGGGCTGAAGCCTCTCGCGCTCTCGACCTCGCCGTTCCCTGGCTTCGCGACTGACATGCAGGCGCAGTTCATGGCCATGCTCGCCCTGGCGCAGGGCGACAGCTTCCTCGAGGAGACGATCTTCGAGAATCGCTACATGCACGTCCCCGAGCTCCGGCGCATGGGTGCCGACATCGACATTCATGGCCGGTCGGCAATCGTTCGAGGGGTACAACAATTGACTGGCGCCAATGTTATGGCGACTGATCTCCGCGCCTCGATGAGCCTGGTGCTCGCCGGTCTGGCAGCGGAGGGCGAGACCGAGGTGCTGCGGGTCTATCACCTCGATCGCGGATATGAGCGGCTGGAGGAAAAGCTCTCGGCGGTCGGTGCGACGATTGAGCGGCGGAGCCAGGGCTAAAGCGTTTTCGCAAACCTGATGCTGGTTCGCTCGTAGCCCATGTGGCGATAGAATGCATGGGCCTTCGCCAGCCGATCGTTGCTCGTCACTTCGACGATTCCGCAGCCGTCCTTGCGGAGCTTCGTTTCTGCAGCTTCGACCAACATTCTCCCGATGCCCTTGCCACGAGCAGTCTCCGCAACAGCCAGGATATTGATTCGCCCGACTGGCTTGGGCCGATGGATGGCGATCATCCGGTGAATGCCGCACAGGCCCACGACCTGCTTGTCGAGCGTTGCGACCAATGGGGCGAGATCCTGCTTGGCCAGTGACGCGATGCGCTTGCGGACGCCTTTCACCTGCACGTCATGTTCAAGCAGAGCGATAAGTACGACGAGTGCTTCGGCGTCGCCAGGCTTGGCCACGCGGATCTTCGGCTTGGGTTCCGGCTTAGGCTCAGGTTTAGCAGCGGGAGGCGCGGTTGGCGCTTGCCGTTTGGGGCCTGGCCCAACATCATTGGCCGCCTGGCGAGCCGGCTTTTTCTTTCTCGGCATCACCGCGACATCCAGCGATGCGCCCCAATCCCGCGCGCCCAGGTTTCGAAGATAGTCTTCGACCTCCTCGGGGGACGCGGAAGGACCTTTCGCTTCCATCCCGAGCACGGCTTTTCCGGACTTGTCGGTCAGTGCGACCTTGCCGAACCCGCGCTTACCCGGCGTTCTAACTCGGGATCGAACGAGCTTGAGGCCGCGGTTCCGGGCACTCTCGGCCAGCTCATCTAGCCGCGGATCGTTCAAAGCGTGTCCGCCAGATGGAGGACCAGGCCAACGAGACCGCCGACCAAGGTGCCGTTGATCCGAATATATTGGAGGTCGCGGCCCACGGCGGACTCAAGGCGATTGGTGACCGTCTGCGCATCCCAGCCCCGGACCGTTTCCGACACGAGCTTCACGATCGAACTTCCGTAGCCTGAGGCCATCCCGGCGACCGCCCGCCGAGCGAACTGATTGATGGCCTTGCGAATTCGCGGATCCTTCTCAAGCGTGCCACCCATCGACTTCAATACGTCGCCGAGCTTTCCGGCGAGGACTGCGTCGGGATTGCGAGCCGCCTTGATGATCGCCTCGCGGCCTTTCTGCCACAGCGTGTCGAGCCACAGGCCGACGGAGCGGTTATCCAGCAGCTGCTCCTTGATCGATTCCACCCGCTCGCGGGTCTCGGGCTTGGTTTGCAGGTCATTCGCGAGCTGCGCCAACGCCTCCTCGATCTTCTGCCGGACCGGGTGAGCGGGATCGGTGGACATCTCGACCGTGAGCTTCTTGAGGCCGTCGATGATCGCGTCGGCGAGCCTGGTGTCCAGGCCGGCGAGCTTCACGACCCAGTTGGCTTTCTTGTGGACCATCTCGCGGATCAGTTGCTCGTTTGCGTCGAGCGCTCGGGCCGTCCAGCGGATGGCTGCCTCGAGCATCGGAATATGCCGGTCCTCGTTGATCGCCGACGCGAGCGCGTGGCCCAGCAGCGGTGACACGTCCATCGACCGCAGCCGGGACGAAATGGCGCCCTTGATAATCCCGCCGAGGCGTTCGTCATCGAGGCTTTCGAATACGTCGGCGATCAATCGGGAAGCGCCGGCCCTGATCCGTGACTGCTCTTCCTGGCTCGGGCTTTGGAGGAACTGGCCGACGGCACCGGCGACGTCGATGTTGCGAATCCGTCTGGCGACCACCGAAGGGATCAGGAAATTCTCCTTGAGGAAGGTCGCCAGCGCTTCCCCGATCCGGTCCTTGTTGCGCGGGATGATCGCCGTGTGGGGGATCGGGAGCCCCAGCGGATGGCGGAACAGGGCCGTAACGGCGAACCAGTCAGCGAGGCCGCCAACCATCGCCGCCTCGGCGAACGACTTAACGTAACCGAGCCACAAATATTGTGGCTCGAACGCCCGGCTTGCGATGAATACACCCGCCATCACGAGCAGCAGTCCAGTGGCAACGACTTTCATTCCCTGCGCACCGGGTTGCGTTGGGTTGAAGCGGGATAGAGCTCCGTTGGTCATTGCCCTCATGCCGGCTCAATAGCTGAGCCGGCCCTCGGGTTCATCAGTAGCAGTTCACTCGGCAGGAACCGCGTGCCCGGTCGAATGCGCTTCGCTGCCCACCACTTTGTGGAAGAGGCGGCCGATGCGGCTCTCGATCGAGATGGCGATCGAGAAATAGGCCGGTACGAGCAGCAGCGTCAGGATCGTCGAGAAGATCAGGCCGCCGATCACCGTCACACCCATCGGCGCACGCCAGCTGGCATCGCCGCTGAGAGACAGTGCGATCGGCAGCATGCCCGCGACCATCGCGACCGTGGTCATGACGATCGGCTGGGCTCGCTTGTGGCCGGCTTCGCCGATCGCCTCGTTCTTCTCCATTCCGTGGTTCATCATCTCGACCGCGAAGTCGACCAGCAGGATCGAGTTCTTGGCGACGATGCCGAACAACATGAGAATGCCGATCAGCACCGGCAACGAGACCGGTTGTCCCGCGATGTGCAGGGCGATTGCGGCCCCAAGGGGTGCCAGCAGAAGGGAGCCCATGTTGACGAAGGGGGCGAGGAACCGTCGATAGAGCAGCACCAGCACGGCGAACACCAGCAGCACGCCTGAGAGCAAGGCCAGCGCAAAGTAGTAGACGAGCTCCGCCTGCCACTTCTGGTCGCCGAGGTTCAGCTTCTGGATACCGTTGGGCAGCTTCTTGACCGTCGGCAGCTCATTGATCTTCGGCCACACGTCGCCGCTGACCACTCCGGGCGCGAGGTCGGCGCCGACCGCGATCCGGCGGATCTGGTTGGTCCGCTGAATGGTCGTCGGGCCGGAACCGAAGCCGATGTCAGCGACCGCCTTCAGCGGGACGGAGCCACCGTCCGACGTGGGGACTGGAAGGTTCTCGAGCGTCGACAGATCACGCCTGGCGTTCTCCGACAGGGAAACCGTGATCGGGATCTGTCGGTCGGAAAGCGAGAACTTCGCGCTGTTCTGTTCGATGTCGCCCAGCGTCGCGATGCGGATCGTCTGGCTAAGGGCCGACGTCGTCACGCCAAGGTCGGCGGCCAGATCGAAACGCGGCTTGATGGTGATCTCGGGCTGGGCAAGGTCGCCGGCCACCCGCGGAGCCCTCAACCCAGGGATTGATGACATCTCGTCGGCGATCTTCTCGGCGGTCGCATTGAGCTGCACCGGATCCTCGCCGCCAAGGAACAACATGATGTCGCGGGAATCGCCCGACGGTCCGCCGCCGTTCTGGCTCTGGAAGCTGGCGCGAGCGTCGGGAATGGCAGCCAGTTGCGGTGCCATGCCGCGCTCGAACTCGGTGCTGGTCTTCTTGCGATCCTTTTTCAGCACCGCGCTGACGTGACCGGATCCGACGTTGATGCGCTCGTACACGCGTTCGACTTCGGGCTGCGTTTTCAGCATGGCCGCGATCTTGTCCGCGACCGCCTCGCTCTGCTTGAGCGTCGCTCCGGGAGCGAGCGTGAAGTTCACGTCCGAATCGTCGAGGTTGATCGCCGGCTGGAAGGTCATCGGCAGCTTCGCAAACAGGAAGACGCTGAGCAGCAGCGCGAAGAAGCCGCCGGCAACCATCGCCATCCGGTGGTCGTAGCGCAGCGACTTGATCTTGCCCCCGAAGCCCGGGTGACGAAGCCGATAGGCGTGAGCCTTGGTCGTATCCAGGCTCCAGTGCAGGACCCGCAGGTAGATTTCCATCCACTTGAAGTTGGCGTGCGGCTGCTCGCCGTGGGAGCGCAGGAAGTAGGCAGCGATGAGCGGAGTGATCATTCGCGCGACAAGCAAGCTCATCAGCACCGACAAGACGACGGTGAAGCCGAACGCCTTGAAGAACTGGCCCGAGATGCCGGGCATGAGTGCCACCGGAAGGAACACGGCGACGATCGACATGGTGGTCGCAAGCACTGCGAGACCGATCTCGTCGGCTGCATCGAGGGCCGCCTGATAGGCTGATTTCCCCATCCGCATGTGGCGCACGATATTTTCGATCTCGACGATCGCGTCGTCCACGAGAACGCCCGCCACGAGGCTGAGCGCCAGCAGCGACAGCCCGTTGAGCGTGATGTCGAGCAGGCTCATGAACCAGAAGGCAGGGACGGCCGACAGCGGGATCGCCAGCGCGGAGATCAGGGTAGCGCGGATGTCGCGAAGGAACAGCAGGACGACGAGGACCGCGAGGACCGCACCTTCGAGCAGACCCTCCATCGCGGAGGAATATTGCTTCTTGGTGTAATCGACGTTGTTGTAGATCTCCGCGAAGTGGATCTGCGGATTATCCTTCTCGATCTGGCGCAGGGCCTTCCAGGAATCATCGTAAGCGGTGACTTCGGACGAACCTTTGGCACGCTGGACCTGGAAGGTGACGACCTGCTGGCCGTCCATCTTTGCGATCGAGCGCTGCTCGGAGCTCGAGTCCTCAACCTTGCCCAGGTCGGCGAGACGAACGAAGCGGCCCCCGGGCAGCGCGATCTGCGTCTGCGATAGGTCGTAGGCCGTCTGAGCATTGCCGAGAACGCGGACGGTCTGTTCCGAACCTGCGACTTCGGCTCGACCGCCCGCCGCGTTGAGATTGCTCTGGCGAAGCTGGTTATTGACCGCTGCGGCGGTGATCCCCTGCGCCTGAAGAGCTGCCGGGTCGAGGATCACTCGAATGGTGCGGTCGACGCCGCCAGCGCGGTTCACGGCGGCAACGCCTTCGATGCCGAGCAGTTTCTTGGCGACGGTGTTGTCGATGAACCAGCTCAGCTGCTCCAGGGTCATGTCGGTGGTCTCAACCGCCACACCCATGATCGGGCCACCGGCGATGTCGACCCGCTGGATCTGCGGCTCGAGAATGCCTTCGGGAAGACTGCTGCGGATCTGCGCGACGGCGTTGCGGACATCGTTGACCGCGCGGTCGGTGGGCGTCCCGATCTTGAACTGGACAAAGGTGTTGCTCGACCCCTCGTTCACGGAGCTGTCGATCTCGTCGACCCCGTTCACGCTGCGGATCGCGGCCTCCACGCGCTGGGTGACCTGCGTTTCCATTTCGTTCGGAGCGGCGCCCGGCTGCGATACCGTGACCTGTGCAGCCGGAAAGTCGATGTCCGGATTGTTGTTCACCTGCATTCCGAAGAACGCGACCAGTCCGGCCAGCATCAGCCCGGTGAAGAGCACGATCGGTGCAACCGGGTTGCGGATGCACCAGGAGGAGATGTTACGGAAGTTCATCGGGTCTCAACTTTCAGGCGGCGGTGCCGCTCACTGCGCCGCTTCACGCTTCGGGTTGATCTTCTGGCCGGGGTTCAGGAACGGACCGGCGGAAAGCACGACACGCTCGTTGCCCGACAGGCCTGAGGCGATGGTGACGCCGCGATCGTCGACGGTGCCGATCTGGATCGGGCGCCGCTCGACTTCATTCTTCGCGTTCACGACGTAGACGTAATTGCCCTTGTCATCGCTGAGGACGGCGCTCTGCGGCAGCAGCGGCGCAGTGGTTGTCCCGCTGCTGATCCGCGCCTGCGCGAAGCCGCCCGGCCGCATCGCGGGGCTATAAGGCACCGCGATTCGAACATCGCCCAGGCGCGAAGTCGGGTCGATGACAGGCGCCACCTGCCATACGCTGCCAGTGATTGCGGTGGCTGAGCCGACCGGAGTGACCTGCGCCGGCATCCCGACGTGGACATCGGCAAGGTCCTGCTGCGACAGCTGAGCGCGCATTTCCATCTGGCCACCCTCTGCCAGGTGGAAAAGTGCACCCGATCCGGGGCTGACGATCTGTCCCAGTTCGACGCTGCGCGAAAGAATCAGACCGGCGCTTGGCGCTACCACGTCGAGTTGTCCGATCTGCGCGCGGGTCGCCCCCAGCTGGGCCTGTGCAACACGAACCTGAGCATAAGCCGCATCCCGGCTCGCCTTCTTGGCATCGATCTCAGCCTTCGAGATGAAGCCGCGGCCCTGGAGTGCGATCGCGCGATCATAGTCCGACTGAGCGAGGGCAGCCTGTGCCTTCGCCGCCTCGATCGACGCGGCCTGCTGGGCGGCTTGCTGCGCCTGGACCGAGCGGTCCACCACGGCAAGAACCTGGCCTGCGCGTACCCAGCTGCCCGCGTCCACCAGGACTCGAATGACTCGTCCGCCGCTCCCGGCAATGCCGACCGGCTGGTCGCGCTTGGCACCCAGTGGGCCACTGGCGGTCACCACGCGCCCGACCTCGCTGCGGCCCGGCACCACCACGGTCACGGTGGGGATTTGTCCTCCCGCCGCCGTCGGCGCAGGCTTGTTGCCTCCGCGCATCATGACGAAGGCTACCAGCAGGATCACGGCGATGCCGATCGCTGCTGCAATCACCATCCGCCGCCGCTGACGTGAGCGATCCACGACCACCAGATTGTCGGAGGAGTAGATCGATGCTTCCCTATTCATGGCTTCCCTGTCCACTTGGCGCGAATCTCGCTGTCATTTGAGCGAGCTGTATTATCCGAATAACTCACTCCGCGCAACAGATGCCACAGACGCGCCCTCAAATACGGTTGCTAGCCGTTTTCGACCAACGGTGGCACTACAGTCGCAGGCGCGCGTTGGCAGAGCACAACTGAAGGTCGGTTGAACGACAGAGCAGTAGAGGGGAAGCGCATGTTAATGCCATTGCTCGAGCCGAACCATAGCTGGATCTGGTGGATCGTGATCGGCCTGCTGGCGGGGGCGCTCGCCAAATTGCTGATGCCGGGCAAGGATCCTGGCGGCTGCATCGTCACGATCCTGCTCGGGATTGCCGGCGCCGTGCTTGCCGGATGGCTCGGCCATCTCGTCGGCTGGTATCAACCCGGCGAAGGCGCGAGCTTCGTCGCGGCGGTCATCGGCGCGCTGATCATCCTCATCATCTACCGGCTCGTCGCCCGTCGACGTCCCTAAGGTTGTTCAGCAAACAGCCACTGGCATTCGGTCAACCGTTGAGCCGGTAGAACGAACTGCCAGGGGAACGAAGATGAAGATCGTGATTGCGGCTTTGTTGCTCATTGGCGGGGCAATGCCTGCGCCCGCTGCCGCGCAGGCAGCGTCGATCACGCAGACGATTGCGGGAACGCGGCTCGACCTGGACGTGACCGGTGAGGTTACTCGAGTTCCCGATGTGGCGGTGATCTCGGCGGGGGTTGTCTCCCGTTCCGCGACCGCATCGGGTGCGCTTCAGGACGCTGCCGGCCGGATGCGGCGGGTGCTCGACGCCTTGAAGCGCGCCGGGCTCGCCGATCGCGATATCCAGACGAGCAACCTCGGCCTCAATCCCGAGTATCGCTATCCGCAAAATGCCGAGCCTCAGCTGACTGGATACACTGCGAACAACATGGTCACGATCCGCTTCCGGGATATCCGCTCATCAGGCAAAATACTCGATGCCCTGGTCGGCGAGGGAGCGAACCAGATCAACGGCCCGAATCTCCTTGTCGACAACCCTGCGTCGGCGCTGGATGAGGCGCGCGCTCAGGCGGTGGCGAAAGGCAAGGCTCGAGCGGAACTCTACGCCCGATCGATGGGTATGCGGGTCGCGCGCCTGGTTTCGGTTGCGGAACAGGGCGGTAACGGCGCGATTGTGCCCATGGTGCAGGCGATGGCCAAGCGAGCCGACACGACCATCGAGGCAGGCGAGCAGAAGCTCCAGGTCAACCTGTCGATGACTTTCGAGCTCCAGTAAAAAGCAGAAGGCCGCGCAGCAGTGCCGCGCGGCCTCCTAGTTCAATCGGCGAATTGCCGAACCTAGCGGACTGACCCCCTGCGGATCAGGTTTACGATCGCCAGCAAGATGATCGCGCCGATCAGCGAGTAGAGAAACGTGGTCAGCGTGATGCCGTTGTTAAGCGACGCGCCGCCGCCGAACAGCAGGCCCGCAATCACCGCGCCGACGATGCCGACGATGATGTTGAGAATGATTCCCTGCTGCGCATCGGTGCGCATGACGAGGCTTGCAAGCCAGCCGCAAATGCCACCGACGACCAGCCAGACGATGATACCCATCAGCGTTCCCTCCTGTTTAGTGCGGCCGCGCCAACGTGGTCGTCAGCCGCTTCGGCACCACAGACGCGCGATGCGCCGCGATTGTTCCGCAAACGGAAGGGTTCGTCCAGAAATTTGGTTAATTAACGCCGGTAAAGGCCGGCGCTTCGATCAGTAACGCTGCTGGCGCTCGTACTGGTCGCGATAGTGCTTGATGCGCGTGACCCTGAGGCCGGGCATACCGCTGCGGTCGACCGCGCGCTGCCAGCTCGTGAATTCCTCGAGGCTGAGCGTGTAGCGCTTGCAAGCTTCATCGACCGTCAGGAGCCCGCCAGCAACGGCGGCCACCACCTCGGCCTTGCGGCGCACGACCCAACGCGTCGTCTCGGCAGGAGGCAACGAATCGAGAGTCAGCGGCTCACCCAGGGGGCCGATGACCTGCGCCGGACGAATCTTCTGGTTCTCAAGCATACTAGAGTCACACCTGCTTAATCATTGGTACTGGCCGATCCTTAAACTCCGGCCGTTGAAAACATTCTGAAACGTGCTGGTTAACTCGCCGGTTAGTCGGCCTTACGCTCCTTTAACCCTGTCGCTCCCTCGGCGAAGTTCCCGCCAAGCAGCTTGACGGCATCCTTCCAGCCGTCGCTTCCAGAGAGGTAGCAAGCGATCGCGCCCTCCCTCGAGCGGCCGTCTAACTCAGCGGACTCGCCGAGCTTTTCGAGCAATTCGGCGAGAGTAAGCGGGTCGGCCCCATCTGCACCGATATTCTGCTCGTGACGCGCCACACTGCCCCCGTGCTTGCCTCTGTTGGCGCCCGGTCTAGTCCCGAGGAGTGAAATTCGGGTAAAGAGACTGGAAACAGATCATTCCATGACCATCGATTTTCAGCTCGGCCGCCCCGCAGGCGACGCCCGAATCGTCGTTGCCATGTCGGGCGGCGTCGACAGTTCCGTCGCGGCCGCGCTCGCCGCGCAGACCGGGGCGGAAGTGATAGGGGTCACACTCCAGCTTTACGATCATGGGGAAGCAGTCAGGCGCACAGGTTCTTGTTGCGCCGGGCAGGATATCTACGACGCCCGGCAGGTCGCCGACCGCCTCGGCATCGCGCATTACGTGCTCGACTATGAAAGCCGTTTCCGAAACGGCGTAATCGACCGCTTCGTCGACGAATATGCGCGTGGCCGCACCCCCGTCCCATGCGCGAGCTGCAACCAAGGCGTGAAGTTCGTCGATCTCGTCGCATTTGCGAAGGAGCTCGGTGCAGACTGTCTCGCGACCGGCCATTATGTTCGACGGGTTCTCAGCGGAGGACGGGTCGAGCTTCACAAGGGCGCGGACCCCCGGCGCGATCAAAGCTACTTCCTCTTTGGCACGACGCGGGAGCAGCTGGAGTTCCTTCGGTTTCCGCTGGGCGAACTGCCGAAGGATGAAGTCCGCCGGATCGCGAGTGAAATTGGTCTGGAAGTCGCGGCAAAGCCCGACAGCCAGGACATCTGCTTCGTTCCTGACGGCGATTACGCCAGCCTCGTAAAAAGGCTTCGTCCCGAAACCGAGGCGCCGGGCGACATTGTCGATATCGATGGGCGGGTGCTCGGGCGGCACCGCGGCGTCGTTCATTTCACCGTCGGCCAGCGCCGCGGGATCGAGGTCGGCGGACAGAAGGAGCCGCTGTACGTGATCAGCATCGATCCCGAGAGCGCGCGCATTGTCGTTGGTCCTCGACAAGCGCTCGCCGTTGAAGGGATGCGTATCGCCGACTGGAACTGGCTTGGCGAGGATCAGCGCGAGGTCAGCGTCAAGGTTCGTTCGCTCGCGCCCCCGGTCGTTGCATCCCGAGACGGCGACTTCATCAGTTTCTCAAGGCCTGAATATGGTGTCGCGCCGGGTCAGGCCGCTGTGCTCTACGATGGAACCCGTCTGCTCGGCGGCGGCTGGATCGCCGAGACCCGGGCGCCAGCCGACAGCAAGTTGAATGCGGTCGCCGCATAGCGCCGGTATCCTGCTATTCCGCAGTACCGGGGCAGAGCTTGAGGTTCTGCTCATCAGGCCCGGCGGTCCGTATTGGCGGAACAAGGACGTCGGTGCCTGGATGATCCCAAAGGGGACAATCGAAGCTGACGAATTGCCGCTAGCGGCCGCCCTGCGCGAGTTTGCCGAAGAAACGGGGACGGTGGTGACCGCGCCAACTTTTCCGCTAGGTAGGATCCGGCAGGCCGGCGGCAAGGTTGTCGAAGCGTTCGCTGCCGAAGGCGATCTCGACGCCGCCAACGTTCAAAGCGCCGAGTTCGAGATGGAGTGGCCGCCTCAAAGCGGTGCCATCCGACGCTTCCCCGAGGCCGAGGAGGCGCGTTGGATGTCGCTCGGCGAAGCGCGCGCCATTATGCTGCCGAGCCAGTTGCCCTTGCTCGACGCACTCGAGTCCAATCTGAAAGGACAATGATGCTTTCGATCCTGCTCACCCTCGCTGCTCAAAGCGCATCGCCGACCATCGCGTGGAGTGGCGGGCCGGTGCCGAAGGCAGCGGCAATCTGGCCAACGCATGAGCAGGACGTCGTTCTCAGAAACTTCCACTTCCGAAGTGGCGAGACGCTTCCCGAGTTGCGGATGCACGTCACCACTTTGGGCTCACCCCATCGCAACGCGGCGGGCCAGATCGACAATGCGGTAATGGTCCTCCACGGGACCGGCGGGACCGGGAAGCAGTTCCTGTCACCACAATTCGCTGACGAACTCTATGGCCCCGGACAGCCACTCGACATTCGCCGTTACTACATCATCCTTCCCGACAACGTCGGTCACGGCGGTTCGTCCAAGCCTTCGGACGGCATGCGGATGAATTTTCCCAAATATGATTATGACGACATGATCGCGGCTCAATACAGGATGCTGACGGAGGGTCTCGGCGTCACCCATCTGAGGCTCATCATGGGGACTTCGATGGGCTGCATGATGGGGTTTGTCTGGGGCGAGACCTATCCGGGCTTCATGAGCGCGCTGATGCCGATGGCCTGCGAGCCGATCGAAATTGCCGGTCTCAACCGGATGTGGCGGCAGCTGGCCATCAATGGAATCGAGGCGGACCCGGCCTGGCAGAACGGCAATTACACAACCGAGCCGCTAACCGGCCTTCGTGCGGCTCAGAACCTGCTGTTCGTAGCCGGGTCGGTTCCGCTTCTCTACCAGGCGCAATATCCGACGCGCCAGTCCGCCAGCACCTATGCCGAGACCCGGGTGGCAGCCGCGATAAAGACCCTCGACGCCAACGATCTCATCTACCAGCTGGACTCATCGCGGAATTACAATCCGTGGCCAAACCTCGAGCGGATCAAGGCGCCGCTGATGTGGGTCAATTCGGCCGACGACTTCATCAATCCCCGCAACTTTCCTTATCCGACGGAGGCTCTGAAGCGGATGCCTTCGGCGCGCTTCCGGCTAATCCCGGAAACCGCCGAAACCCATGGCCACGGAACCCACACCTGGGCGAAATTCTGGAAGGCGGATCTGGTCGAGCTTCTGGACCGCTCGAACTAGCCGCTAGAGCTGGAACTGGCCGACGATCACCGTGTAGCACTTGCCGCCGAGCACGACCCGGTCGCCATCCAGCCGACAGTTCAGCACACCCCGGCGTGCGCTCGCCTGCAGCGCCGTGAATTCGTGCCGCCCGAGGCGCTTGGCCCAGTAAGGCACCAGCGCAGCGTGGGCTGAGCCGGTGACCGGATCCTCGTCGATGCCGAGATAAGGCACGAACACCCGGCTCGCGATGTCCTGCCGCTGTCCTGGAGCGGTCACGACAGCCATCCGACGGATGCTTCCCAGCGCCTTGAAATCCGGACGGATGGCAAGGACTGATTCCTCGTCGGCGACCTCAATGATCGCCGCATCATTGTAGCCGTCGGCAAGCCACGCCGGCGTTTCCGCTATTCCCAATGCGCTGCACAAATCAGGTTCGCGCGCCTCGGTCAGGTTCGCCGCCCGCATGTTCAATTCCAGCAGGTCGTCCCGGCGTGCCACCGTCATCAAACCAGATTTGGTTGAGAACCGCACCGACTGACCGGTCATCAGGATATGGCCCGCGGCCAGCGTCGCGTGGCCGCACATCTCGACCTCGTCGGTCGGTGTGAACCAGCGCAGGTCGAAGTCGAAGTCCTCGCTGTCGCTTGGCACGGTGAAGGCCGTCTCGCTGAGGTTATTTTCGGCGGCGATCGCCAGCATTGTGGCATCGTCGAGCCAGCTTTCCAGCGGCATCACGGCGGCCGGATTGCCGGTCAACGGCTTCTCGGCAAAGGCGTCGACCTGGAAGAAGGGCAGCGTCGTCATGTCGCTTGTTCCGTGATTTCCTGAGGCAGCAGGGTTTCGCGATCGGTCTGACCTTCAGGGTCGACGTGGATCAGTATCTCGGTGCCGGGAAAGCGCGCCTGCAACTCCTCTTCCACGCGATCGAGACGGTCATGCGCCTCCTGGACGGTCCAGTGGGCAGGGACCCAGACGTGGAATTGAACGAAGCGCAACGTTCCGCTCTTTCGGGTCCGGAGATCGTGCAGGCCTTCCAGTTCCGGATAAACGGCCGCCGCGGTCAGGAACTCCTGGCGCTCGCTCTCCGGCCACTCACGGTCCATCAGCTGGTTGACCGCCTCGTGCGAGGCCCGCCAGGCGCCCCACATCAGCCACAGCGCAATACCAATGCCTGCAACGGCGTCCGCTCCGGCGATGTGCATCGCCTGTTCCAGCAAGAGCGCGACGACCACCGTCAAGTTCAGGAACAGGTCCGACCGGTAGTGGATATTGTCGGTCTTGATCGCGACCGAACCCGTTCGTTCGATGACCTTGCCCTGGTACCACAGGAGCCCGAAAGTGAAGACGATCGCAAGCACCGAGACGGCGATTCCGTCGCCCATCGCCTCAGTGCGGGCGCCATTGATCAATCGGTCGACAGCGCGCCAGCCAATGCCCATCGCCGACACGGTGATCAGCACGATCTGCGCAAGCGCGACGAGGGCTTCGGCTTTCCCGTGCCCGAAACGGTGATCGGTGTCGGCCGGCATGGCTGCGATGCGCACGCCGACGAGTGTCGTCAGGCTTGCGATCACATCGAGGCCCGTGTCCGCGAGCGAGCCGAGCATTGCGGTAGAGTCGGTGCGATAAGCCGCCCAGGCCTTGGCCACGAGCAGGATCAGCGCAAGCGTCACGCTCGCCAAAGCGGCCCGTGTCGAATGAACCGAGTGCTCGGCGGCGACTTTGGCCGTGGTCATGGGTAGAGCAAGCCTTCGCTCCAGCCCTCTGCTCCGCGCGAGAAGAGCCGCCGCTCGTGCAGGCGATGCGGCCGGTCGCTCCAGAACTCGATTGTTTCCGGCATCACCCGGAATCCGCCCCAGTGCGGGGGACGCGGGACTTCCTCGCCTTCGAACTTCGCCCGCATATCTTCGTAGCGCTTTTCGAACTCGGCTCGGTCAGGCAGCGACCATGATTGGTTCGATGCCCAGGCGCCAAGCTGCGAGTCCCGGCTGCGGCTGGCGAAATATGCATCGGCTTGTTCGGATGGGATATTGATGATCGGGCCTTCGACCCGCACCTGCCGGCGCAAGGACTTCCAGTGAAACAGCAGCGCCGCGTGCGGGTTGGCCGCAAGCTCTTCGCCCTTCCGGCTGCGCTGGTTGGTGTAGAATATGAAGCCGTCCGGGCCGTATCCCTTCAGCAGTACCATCCTCACCGACGGTAGGCCCTCATCATCGGCCGTTGCCAGTGCCATCGCCTCAGGGTCGTTAAGCTCGCTGGCGCGGGCTTCCGCGAACCATTCGTCGAACAATTGGAACGGATCGCTGACCATTGTGCTTTGGCCTTAGGCTTGGGCTTGCGGCGACTGCAACCCATCTGGTCAGCACGGGATCGTTACGGCATGGGAGCATCATGGCACTCGACTTGTACCAGCGGCTTGGACTGAAACGCGGCGCGAGCGAGGCGGAAATCAAGAAGGCGTACCGCAGCCTCGCCAAGCAACTCCATCCGGACCGCAACAAGGACAATCCCAACGCCGCGAAGCGATTCTCAGAGGTGACGGCCGCCTACGATCTGCTTTCCGACAAGGACAAGCGCGCCCGGTACGATCGCGGCGAGATCGACGAGGAGGGCAATCCCAAGATGCCCTTCGGCGGCGGTTTCGGCGGATACTCTTCAGGGGCCGGAGGCCCGCAGCCGGGCCCTGGCGGGTTCGAGAATTTCAACTTCGGTGGCCACGAGGGTGCAGATCTCAGCGACCTGTTCGAAGGACTGTTCGGCGGGGGCGGAGCGCGCGCCGGAGCGGGTGGACCTTTCGGTGGCTTTCGTCAGCGTGGCCGCGCGCCGCAGAAGGGGGCCGATGTCGCCTATCGCTTGAAGATTCCGTTCGAGGACGCCGTCGCTTTGAAGCCGCAGCGGATCACGCTCGCCGATGGAAAGACGATCGACCTCAAGCTTCCGCAGGGACTGGAGGACGGCACCCGGATTCGTCTCGCCGGGAAGGGCGAGGAGGGCCCCGGGGGCAGGGGCGATGCCATGGTAACAATCGAGATATCGCCCCATCGCTTTTTCACCCGCGATGGAACGAATATCCGCCTGGAGCTGCCGGTTACGCTCAAGGAGGCAGTGCTTGGCGCCAAAGTGAAGGTGCCGACGCCAGAGGGGCCAGTGATGCTGACGGTTCCCAAGGGGACCAGTTCCGGGAAGGTGCTTCGGCTGAAGGGCAGGGGCTTCGCCGCCAAGGATGGCAAACGAGGAGACCAGTTGGTGACGGTCGAGGTCAACCTCCCCGCTGACGACGCCGAACTGCAGCGCTTTGCCGAAGGGTGGAACGGCGGCGGCAATCCCAGGGCAGCGCTGGGCGTCTAAGACGGCCGTCCGATGAGAGACCATTCCCCGCTTTCACCGGAAGAACGGCGCAAGCGTCTGGCGACGATGCGTGCTGCGTTCGGTACGGAGGTCGAGGAGAAGCTCAAGCCTCGGCTGACCGCCTGGGAGGTGGTGAAGCGCGTTGCCATTGGTGTCTACAACGACGGTTTCATTCACGCCGGAAATCTCGCCTATATCTCCCTGGTCGCCCTGTTTCCTTTTTTCATCGTAGCCGCGGCTGTCGCCCATCTTCTTGGCCAGAGCCAGGATGCGGCACTGACGGTGGCGAACATCCTTCGACGGCTTCCCCCCGACGTCGCTTCCACCTTGCGCGAGCCGATCCAGGAGGTGTTGACGGTCCGGACCGGAACGCTGTTGTGGTTGGGGGCGATCGTGGGCCTGTGGACGGCGACCAGCTTTATCGAGACGATCCGCGACATTCTCCGGCGCGCCTATGGCGTGAAATATTGCTCGCCGTTCTGGGAATATCGTTTGGGATCGATGCTGGTCATCCTTGGCGCAGTTCTCTTGATGATGGTCGCTTTTGCGGTGAGCGCCGCTCTGACGCTCGCCCATCAGCTGATCATCCGCTGGTTCCCGCTGGCGCAGGATGTCGCATCGACGCTCGGAGTCTATCGGCTGGTGCCGGCGGCGACCCTTTTCTTCACCTTCTACGTGCTCTTCTTCGCACTGACGCCAGCCCGGTACCGCAAGCGGGATTGCCGAAAGTGGCCGGGGGCGCTGTTCATCACCGCTTGGTGGCTGATCACCGTCGAAATTCTCCCCTGGGTGCTCTCGCTATTTGGCGGATACAGCAGGACCTACGGTAGTCTTGCGGGAGTGATGATCTCGCTGATCTTCTTCTTCGTCGTGGGCCTCGGCGTCGTAATCGGAGCCGAGCTCAACGCAGCGCTGGCGGAAAGCGGCGCCACCGCGCTAAAGGGTGAGGTCTACACCGGGCCGTACACTGACCAGCTCAAGGTCGAGGAGCCGCAGCCGGGTGAAGATGTCGAACCAGTGCTGGTGGAAAGAGGGGGAGCGCGACTTTGAGCGGACTGATGCAGGGCAAGCGCGGGTTGATCATGGGCCTGGCCAACGATCGTTCGCTGGCCTGGGGAATCGCGCGCGCGCTGAGCAGTCAGGGTGCGGAGCTCGCTTTCTCCTATCAGGGCGAGGCGCTGGAAAAGCGCGTGCGTCCGCTTGCCGCCGAACTTGGATCGGACCTGCTGGTCGACTGCGACGTCAGCAGTATGGACGCGCTTGACCAGACTTTCGATGCTCTGAAGCAGCAGTGGGGAGGCCTCGATTTCCTCGTCCACGCGATCGGGTTTTCGGACAAGAATGAGCTTCGTGGAAAATTCGTCGAAACCTCAATCGACAATTTCCTGATGACCATGAACATTTCGGTCTACAGCTTTGTTGCGGTGGCCCAGCGGGCTCGGGCGTTGATGAGCGAGGGAGGGTCGTTGCTGACGCTCACCTATTACGGCGCCGAAAAGGTCATCCCGCATTACAACGTCATGGGTGTCGCCAAGTCGGCGTTGGAGACATCGGTGAAGTACTTGGCAGCCGACCTCGGTCCCGAGGGCATCCGGGTCAACGCCATCTCCGCCGGTCCGATCAAGACGCTGGCCGCCAGCGGCATCGGCGACTTCCGCTACATCATGAAGTGGAACGAATATAACTCGCCGCTCCGCCGCAACGTCACGATCGAGGATGTGGGCGGGGCGGGGCTATACCTGCTGAGCGACCTCGCCTCCGGAGTAACCGGCGAAATCCACCACGTGGACGCCGGCTACAATGTCGTCGGCATGAAAGCGGAGGACGCGCCGGACATATCGGTAGTCTGATCGTGCCAAGCGTGGGGCTGCTCTTGGCTGCCGCGGCAGCTCAGCCGCAGATGCCCTACGATCTCACCGCAGCCGTCGCGCGATACGATCGCGCTCAGCTCGAAGGCAATCGTGGAGCGTTGGAACAGTCGCTGGCTGACGAGTACTTGCTGGTCAACAGCAGCGGGAAGACCGAAACCAAGGCGCAACTCGTGGCCGACTACACTGCGCCTGGTTTCCATCTGAAGTCGTTGATAATCGAAGACCCCGTCGAAAAGCTGTGGGATGGCGGCGCCGTCATGGGCGGCGTCGCTACTCTGAGCGGGACTGACGGCGGCAAGCCGTTCTCCATTCGCCTGCGCTACGCCGACGTCTGGGCCAAGCGCAACGGCCAGTGGCAGGTCGTCTACACGCACGCCGAGCATGCCTCGGCGAACCCGAGCGAGCCCCACGTTCGCCTCGGCGATGTGGCATCGCTTTCCTCGGTGATTTCCTTTGGCGCGCCCGACCCTTTCCTTCATTTCGATAAGGGCGGCGAGCTGTGGTGGCGTGTCGATGTCGATCTGCAGCCCAAAACTGCCCTCAAGAATGTTCGGGTTTTCGGTTACGCGCCGGTTGACCTCCAACTGAACGATGGCCGCTGCTTTCAGGTCGGCTTCGAGGGGAAGCAGCCGCAGATGGATGAGGTGAGCCTCCGTCCGACCGATTGCCGGGAGGCGGGCCCCATTCGCGCGCCAGCCTCGCCACCGCCGCAGCCGGGCGCGCAGTTCCTCGGCAAGTCGTGGGACCTCGATGCATGGGAGGAACACAACGGTAAGACGGTGTTGGTCCAGTCCCGGAACGGCCATGCCCGAACCGTCCTGACGACGAGCATGAAAGTGCTGGCGTTCGGAGCGCTGGGCAGCCCCGATACGCCGATGACGGAGGTCACGCTGGCCGGCTATGTCGGTAAGCAGCTGACGCTCGCCACCGTCATGCTGTTCATCCCCTGACGATCAACCCGATCACCCCGCGAATGGGTCTCTCACCAGTATCGTATCTTCCCGCTCCGGCGAGGTGCTAACCAGCGCCACGGGACAGCGGATGAGCTCCTCGACGCGCCGGACATATTTGATCGCGCTCGCCGGCAGGTCGACCCAGCTGCGCGCCCCCCGTGTCGAGCCTTTCCAGCCTTCGATCTCTTCATAGACGGGCTCGACCCGCGCCTGGTCAGCGGGGTGGGGCGGCAGATAATCGAACGCCTTGTCGCCGATGCGATAGCCGGTGCAGATCTTGACTGTTTCAAAGCCGTCGAGCACGTCGAGCTTGGTCAGGGCGACTCCGGTCACTCCGCTTACGGCGACTGCCTGCCGGACCAGCACGGCGTCGAACCATCCGCAGCGCCGGCGGCGGCCGGTTACGGTGCCGAATTCATGGCCCCGCTCGCCGAGCCTTTCGCCAGTCTCATTGTCCTGTTCGGTCGGAAATGGACCAGAACCTACGCGGGTGGTGTAGGCCTTGACGATACCCAGCACGAACCCCGCCGCGCTCGGGCCCATCCCGCTACCCGATCCGGTGGTTCCCGCGACGGTGTTGGAGGAGGTTACGAATGGATAAGTCCCGTGATCGACGTCGAGCAGGACGCCCTGGGCCCCCTCGAACAGGATTCGGCGTCCTCGGATGCGAGCCTCGTCGAGATCGCGCCAAACGGGGCCGGCGAACGGAAGGACGAAGTCTGCGATCTCCTTCAGATCATTGAGAAGGCGTTCGCGATCGACGGGCGGTTCGCCGAAGCCCGCCCGCAGCGCATCGTGGTGAGCGCAAAGGCGATCTAACTGCGGTCCCAGTTCACCGAGATGCGCCAGGTCGCACACTCGGATTGCGCGGCGGCCGACTTTGTCTTCGTAGGCAGGGCCGATCCCGCGTCTCGTCGTTCCGATCTTGCCGGCACCTGAGGCATCTTCGCGCAAACCATCGAGGTCGCGGTGAATGGGAAGAATGAGCGGACAGGTCTCGGCGATCCGCAGCACCTCTGGCGTGACGTCGATGCCCTGCGCGGCGATCTTTTCGACCTCCGTCCTGAGCGCCCAGGGGTCGAGCACCACGCCGTTGCCGATTACCGACGGTGTGCCGCGAACGATTCCGCTCGGCAGCAG
>DASUZY010000104.1:0-10290 GCA_036376635.1 Sphingomicrobium sp. | reverse complement strand
CCTCATTGCGATCGGCACTGTCCCGATGATCTGGGAACTGCCCGTGCTGAAATCGGTGCAGTTCCCCTTCCGCTTGTTGCCAGTGGCCGAATTTGGGCTTGCCACAGCACTCGCCATGGTCCCGTGGAAAGAAACGCAATTGGTACCCGCGCTCATTCCAGTTGTCCTGAGTGGCTTCATCGTCACCGCACCCGCCGCGCCAGCTGGCATCTCGCTTGAGGAGCTGGCGCGGACTCACCCCGATGTTCCGGAAAACCTTCCGCCTGGGAACCGACCCTACAGCTGGCCCTCGCGATGGGCGCTGAACCTCTCGGCTCAGCACCACGGATCGTCGGTGACCAACGGAATCACCACCGAGCCGGTATTCTATTTCCCGGCGTGGGAAGTTCGCTGCGAGGGAGCGCCTGTGGCGACCTTCCCCGCTCAAACGACTGAGCTGTTGAGCTATCGAGGAACCGGATGCGCACGGACCCTTGGGCTAACCGCACCCGAACGGTGGGGAATGGCGATCAGCCTTGCCACTCTGTTGCTCCTGATCGCTGGAAGTCTTGCGGTACCACGATTGCGCCGACCATCGCTTCGGCCCATCGGCCGAGCGCAAGAGGTGACTGAATGAAGACCGCCCAACTGCTGAACTACGAACGCGATCGATGGGTCGCGGGCGACGGAAATCTCACGGAAATCACGAGCGCCATCGACGGTTCACCCGTCGCGCTGACCGGTTCGGGCGGGGTCGATTTCGGCGCGATGCTGCGACACGCTCGCGAAGTCGGTGGGCCAGCGCTGCGCGAGCTCACGTTCCACGACCGAGCCCGCAGGATCAAGGCACTCGGCCTCGCCATCATGGCCAGGAAGGAGGAGCTTTACGAATTCAATTATCTGACGGGCGCGACGCGAAAGGACGGGTGGATCGATATCGAGGGCGGCGCAGGCACGCTCTTTTCCTTCTCGTCCAAAGGCCGCCGCGAGCTGCCTGACGCCCACGTGCTGCTGGACGGACAGCTCGAAGGTCTGTCGAAGAACGGAACATTCGTCGGGCAGCATATCTATACGTCGCTCCAGGGCGCGGCGGTCCACATCAACGCCTTCAATTTTCCGGTTTGGGGAATGCTGGAGAAGCTCGCGCCAACGCTGCTCGCCGGCGTTCCGGCGATCGTGAAGCCGGCTTCGGCGACGGCCTACCTGACCGAAGCGGCCTTCAAGATCATGATCGAGGCGGACGTGCTTCCCGCTGGGGCGATACAGCTGATTGCCGGAGGTGTCGGCGACCTGTTCGATCATCTGACCGGGCAGGATGTCGTCAGTTTCACCGGGTCGGCGCACACGGCGCTGAAGCTGCGGACCCATCCCAACGTCATCCGCGAGTCGGTGCGTTTCGTGGCCGAGCAGGACAGCCTCAACGCCTCGCTGCTCGGTCCGGAAGCCGCGCCAGGCACGCCGGAATTCGACTTGTTCATCAAGGAAGTCGCTACTGAAATGACGGTGAAGGCGGGCCAGAAATGCACGGCCATCCGCCGCGCGATGGCCCCCGCGCAATATCTCGACGCAGTTCAGCGCGCGCTCGCCGAGCGGCTGGCGAAAACCAAGGTGGGGGATCCCCGCTCCGAAGACACGCGCATGGGTGCGCTGGTGAGCGTCAGCCAGCGGGATGACGTGCGCGACAGGATTCGCGAGCTCGAGGCTGCGGGGGCACGAGTCGTTGCAGGCGATCCAGACGCCACGCCGCCAATCCCCGGCGGTGCCTTCCTGCCGCCGGTCCTTCTGCGAACCGACGATCCGTGGGGCGCGGGTGCAGTGCATGACTGTGAGGCATTCGGCCCTGTCTCGACGATCATGCCCTACAGGGACATGCACGACGCGATTGCGCTCGCAAACCGGGGCAAGGGCAGCCTCGCTCTGTCTCTGTTCACACATTCGCCCGATGCGGCGCGTGAATTCGTGCAGGGTGCCGCAGCCTATCACGGCCGGATGCTCGTCCTGAACCGCGACAATGCAGCCGAGAGCACGGGACACGGTTCCCCATTACCGGTGCTGGTCCACGGCGGCCCCGGACGCGCCGGCGGAAGCGAGGAAATGGGCGGCGTGCGCGGGGTGAAGCATTACATGCAGCGCACCGCGCTCCAGTCCACCCCGGCGATCATCGCCGCGATAACGGAACAATATGTACCGGGCGCCCCGAAGCATATCGTCGATATCCATCCGTTCCGCCTGAAGATGAGCGAACTTCACATCGGCGACACATGGGTCACCCCTAGCCGTACCGTTACTCTGGAGGACATCGAACATTTCGCGGACTTCACCGGCGACAAATTTTACGCTCACATGGACGAAGAGGCAGCCAAGGCGTCGCCGATCTTCGAAGGACGCGTTGCTCATGGTTACCTGATCCTGAGCTTTGCCGCGGGCCTGTTCGTCGATCCGGATCCGGGACCAGTGTTGGCGAACACCGGCCTGGAAAACCTGCGCTTCCTGACACCGCTTTACCCGGGCGATTCCGTCCGGGTCGAACTTACGGTTCGGTCCAAGTCATTGAAGAGCGACGAGACTGGCGTCGTGCGCTGGGCGGTTGAGGTCTTCAACCAGAAGGAGGAGCTGGTCGCGACCTACGACCTGTTGACGGAGAACGTGCCCTAACGGCCGCAACTGCGTTCGCCGACGTTCGTTTCGTGGGTGATTTCCTGAAGGAGGAAGAGCCATGAAGGTCAGCGAAGTCATGACGCGCGAAGTCCAGACCATTCAGCCCGACCAAACCGCGCAGGAAGCGGCGAGCTTCATGCTGAGCGCGGATGCAGGATCGATCCCGGTAACCGACGGCGAACGCCTGATCGGCATGATCACGGACCGGGACATCGCCGTTCGCGGCATCGCCAAGGGGAACGGGCCGGACACCCCTGTGCGCGACCTCATGAGCAATGACATCGTGTGCGCCCGGATCGATGACGATTGCGACGCGGTTGCGAGCAGGATGAGCGAGGCGCAGGTTCGCCGACTACCGGTCATCGACAGCGACGAGCGGCTATGTGGAATCGTCAGCCTGGGTGATCTTGCCCGCGAGGGCCCTTCGGACACCGCAGGACAGGCGCTCGAAGGGGTGGCGAAGCCCGGAGGCCAGCACCAGCAATAGCTCAGCGGGTAGCGATTTCCTTGATCGCCTGATCGACGAGCTTCGAATCCGTCGCTGCGTCGTGGCGTTCCGTGATCAGTCGCGCCGCCGCTTTCGTAGCGGCTTCCGCGGCAGAAGCCCGAAGCTGCTCAACCGCGGCGCGCTCTTCTGCGCCGATCTTCTCCTCGGCCATACGCGAACGGCGCTCGATCAGCGCATCCGCGTCGGTCCTGGCCTTCGCCACGATCTCGTCAGCCTCATGGCGCGCGCGTTCGAGCAGCGCCTGCCGATCCTTGTCGGCCGACGCCGACCTCGCTTCATATTCAGCCCTTAGTGCCTCAGCTTCCTTGCGCAGCGACTCTGCTTCGGCAAGCTGGTCCCGGATAAGCGCGATCTTGCTGTCGAGAGCCCGGCCAACTGCGTGATGCACCTTCTTCCACGCGAGCAGCGCGAAGACGACCAGAACGGCAAGCGCGACCCATGCGCCCGGGTTGAGCCCTAAGGCTGTAGGTTCGGCTTCAGCCATTGAGTTCCGCCTTTACTGCAGCCGCGGCATCCTGCCTCTCGATCTCAATGCCGGTCAGCCGCTGGACCATTTCCTGCGTGGCCTCCGCCGCGACCGCTTCGATCTCCGCCCGCGCAGCATTAAGCGCGTCGCGGATCTTCCCCTCTGCCGCTTCGACCTTGAGATTGAGCTTGTCGGCGGCGGCTTTCACCTTTGCCTCCGTGTCCCTGCCGCTGTCTGCCTTCGCCTCCTGCGAGAGGCGGGCGGCCTCCGCACGCGCGCTATCCATCCGCTCGCGCCATGCCGCTTCGGTCTGGTCGGCGGCTGCGCGCGCTGCCTGCGCAGCCTCCAAGTCTCCGGCGATCCGCTGTTCGCGGGCGTCCACCGTCGCTTGGATCTTCGGCACCATGCCGCGAGCGATCACGAAAAAGATGAACGCAAGCGCTATCGCCAGCCACAGGAACTGGGACAGATAGACTTCGGAGAGCTGCGAAAGTTGAGGCATCGGTCTGCTCCGCGGGGCGTTGGCCCCGCCCGTCCTTGCTGATTAGAACGCGAAGAGGATGAGCATCGCAACGGCGAACGCCATCAGGCCGAGAAGCTCGGCGGCGGCGAAGCCGATGTACAGGCGGCCCTGCTGACCGTCCGAAGCAGCCGGATTACGGATCGCGCTGTTCAGGAACGATCCGAAGACGTAGCCGACGCCAGCCGCGGCCGCGCCGACGCCAATCGCCGCAAGACCGGCACCGATGAGCTTTGCAGAAGCGACATCCATGATTGAACTCCTTTGAAAAATCAGATGGTTAGTGAAGGTTGACCGCCTCGCCGATGTACAGCGAGGTGAGAATTGCGAAGACGTAGGCCTGGATGGCCGCGACGAGCAGCTCGATCATGCTCACAAACATGATGAAGGCCATCGACAGGACCGTGATCCCGAAGCCGCCGGCGCTGTGGGCATTCAGAGATTGCACGACGAAGTTGCCGAAAACGTCGAGGAGGACGTGACCGGCGAACATCGCGATGAACGGTCGGAGGCCGAGGCTGAAGGGGCGGACCAGGAAGCTGATCAGCTCGATTGGAGCGATAACGATCTTGAAGATGAACGGCGCGTCTTTCGGCACGAACAGCGACAGGAAGTGAAGGCCGTGCTTCCAAAAGCCGACACCGAGCACGATTGCAAAGGTGATCAGCGACATCACGCCGGTGAACGTGAATTGGGCAGTGATCGTGAAGGGGTGCGCCGGCGCGTAGATCCCCAAGGGCATGTTGCCGATGAGGTTCGCGAACAGTAGAAAAATGAAAGCGGTAAACACCCACGGGAGGAACTTCTTCCCCTCGGGCCCGATGCTCACATTGACCATATCGTCGACGAACGCGATCAGCCCTTCGACCGCAATCTGCCAGCGTCCGGGGATCAGCTCGCGCTTCATGCCCCCGAACATGAACAACCAGATCACTGCGAGGACGATAAGCGTCCACAGCGCGCTATTGGTGAACACAAAGGGATTGTTATGCCCGAACGAGCCGAAAATCGGTTCGATCACGAACTGGTGCATCGGGTCAATTTTGCCCTCGGCGGCCACTTTTCTTCCCTATTCCCGATCGCCCGAAGCTGGCCTCTTGGCGTTGCTTCGCGCATTGTTTGAAATTCGAATGACGTTCCAGATGCCCACCGCGAAACCGAGGAAGAGCATCACCAGCATTAGCCAAGGCCTGGTGCCCCACCAGCGATCCAACAGCCAACCGACGATTCCGCCCCCAAGGGGGCAGCCGACAAGCTGACTGAGGACTAGTTGGCCGGCCTGATAATTGGCATCAGGCTGGCGCTTGGCTGTCCTCTTCGACTCCGCCTGTTGCAGCCGGTCGAGCCGCTCATCGAGCGATTCGAGCCGCGCGTCGGGTGGAAGCTTCGAGGCCTCGTCGAACTCGTCCTCAGCCATGCGTCTCCCCTATGCGTCGCCCCTGCTGAAACACCGGGGCCAGGCGAGGGACGAGAAACATGGCGGACGCGAGACCGCCAAGGCGCCGACCCTTTATGAACGGGCGGTTGGATAGTCAACCGCGCCGGATCGCAGGGCTTTCTACTTGCAGTGGTCAGGACGTGCCGCGGGTTGTCCGGGCGCAATGCGCCGCCAATGGCCGTCATCCAGCAGGTAAGCCTCGCCGGGTGCCAGCTGCCTGAACAACTCGCAGGCTGTCGTGAGGCCAACGACGGCGGGGGACACGCCCCGGCGCCCGGCCAACTCGATATAAAGGTTTCGTCGGCGAAGGTTGATCGCGGCGACCTGTCGGCGGAGCGCCTCCGACGGCGTGATCGATGTCCCCATGTAGCCGTCGTAACGTTCACCCGCCTGCCCCGCTGCGATTGCCGGCCCGAGCGCGTTCGCTTGCGCACCGAGCGGCGTCGCCGGAGCGACAACGGCAAGAAGGAACGCAAACCTGATCATGGCTTCTTGGTCGTCGGCGGCGGCGGGAAGGCTTGCGGATTTTTCTGGATCATCTGCTGAACGTCCTGCTGCAGCCGGACGAGCACTTCCTGCCTGATGTCGACGTTGAGGTTTACCTCGATTGGCTTTTCCGGTGCCTTCACCGTGATGCAGCCATTCAGCGATGTTGCCGCCCCGATGAGAAGGGCAAGCTTCGCCAAGTTCGCTAGTTGCCTGGTCACTTTTTTCCTCCAGGTGGTCGGGATTGCGTAGATGTCTGGGCCGGTGGCGCGCTTGTCTGGTTCTCGTTCTTCGTGGTGCTCAGCACCTCGACCTTGAGCGCCGGTGAATCCACCGGGAACGGCATCACGGGCGCAATGACCTGCGTCGGGTCCTTGAAGCCCTTGGTCATCTGGATGAGCGCGCGGAACGGCCCGTTGATATTGAGATTGAGCTTCAGCGGAAGCTTGCTGAAAGCCGAGTGGACCAGCCCTGCGATGAAACCGTGTCCGGGCCCCAGCGAAACCTGATCGATCGCGACCTTCGTCGCGAACTCTCCCGAGAGATCACCGTCGAGGCCGATCACCATGGAGCGGTAACGAATGTCGCTGAGCAAATCGAAAGCGAGGCCCGGAGCAAGGCCCTTGGGCTTGGTGCCCGTGTATTTGAGCTCGCCTCCCGGCGCGCGGGACACGAGGCGGCCGCCAACGATCCGTCCGCCGGAGTCGTCGAACACCATCGGCAATTCGCCGTCGAAGATCCCACTGAGTTCGAAGCCGCTGAAGCCGAGACTGTCGACGAACTGCTTGGCGTCAAAACCAACCAGGCGGAAGGTCAGGTGCTTGGCGGCGTGACTGCCGAAATCGAGGACGGTTTCTTCCAGAATGAGCTGACCGCCCATGAACGGCCACACCCCGCGCTCGATCTTCACTCGATTGTGGGGAAGCAGCTGATAGCGGATCACGCCATTTTCGACAGTGATTCCAGGATTGACCGTCTGCACGGTCAGCTGCTGCCCCGGCGGCGTTGAAAGCTCGAGCAGGTTGTCGAAGTGAATCGACGTGCTCATCCCGGTTACAGGACCGAACGGCGCCGCGAGATCCATTTTGGCCGTCGAGAAATCGCCTGTCGATGAGACCTTTCCGCCTTCGGCCCAGTCGATGCGGCCCTGCCCGCGAACGACGCCGTTGACGAGTGCGACGACGCCCTCCGTAAGCCTCGTGAGCTGCTCAGGCTGGAGGTTCGGTCCAAAGGCGATACCGGGGACATCCAGCGTCGCATGACCGGCTCCGGTCGAAAGCCGATGATCGATCACTACGTTCGTGACCAATGTTCCGGTCGCCGGATAATGGAGCGACCCGCTGGCGTGGATGTCATTCCCGGCCAGGCTGAAATGGAGGTCGCTGCTGCGCAGCGGATAGAAGCGCGGATTCGGGTCGCGGTCGGACACCATCGCCGATCCGTCGATCGTCAGGTCCTTGTTCCGGTACGACCAGCGTCCCGCGGCGTCGCCAAGCAGCAGGGGGACCTTGCCGATGGATGCGGTCGCTCCGGTGAAGTTGCCAGCGATGTTGCTGCCAACGGTTCGACCGGTCAGCCTGGCGGCATCGACCAGCACCGGCGAGGTGGGCCGGCCGAGGCGCATCCCCAGACGGTCGAAGGTGAACTGCTGCCCATTATAGACGCCGCTCGCCGCCTGAAGATGGAAGGGGGAGCTGCCTAACCGTCCGTCGAGAACCGGGCCATTGATCCGAGCCGCGACCAACACCGCTCCGCCCGGGCGCTTTTCGATGATCGCCGGGCCAACGGGACACACTGGAAGACGGGTTGGGCCAAGCTGGAACGTGCTGAGCTGCAGGTAATTGAAGCTGACCACCGCGCAAGAGCGGCCGAAGGCGAAGATTCCACCTTTGCCGATGTCGCCGGCAATCGGCAGTCGCAACGCCTGCACCCGGCCGCTGGGGAAGCGACCATCGAGCTGCGCGATCGTGCTGACCGCGGTGGCTCCGCCCGGTGCGGGACCGAACTGGATCGGGGTAAGCGCAAGGCGCTGACCGCCTGCCACATAGGGCGCGATGTTCGCAACGCCGCTCATCGGTGCTCCCGCGCGCGGCTGGCGGAGCGTCACTTTGGCCTGAGGAAGCCCGCCTCCGCCCATTGCGATGTCGCTATCGATCCGAAGGCCGCCGGCGGGCCAATAATAGGTGACTCCACTGCCGCCAGCCACCTGGGCTCGCGCGCCGTTCGGTCCCCGGATATCGGCGTCGACGATCCGCGCAGCCCCTCCGCCAGGGAAGTTGACGACCTTGATGTGGCCGGACGAATTGAAGTTGCGGGCGGTCCGCAGCAACGCGTTGCCGATTCCGAGCGCGACCGGACCCAGCGGCGTCTTGCCCGCCGCCTGCAGCGGTTGCGTCACACCGGCCAGCATGCTCGGCGCGAGGGACGCGCTATCGGCGGCATAGCTTCCAGCAAGATTGAACGTGCCGTCCTTGGAGCCGAGATGGTATCGGCCCTGAAGCCTCGTCCGGTCGGCCATGATCGTCGCCAGCCGTGACTTCTGCGCCGAGAGCTTCACCTCGCCGTCGACCGACTGGAACGATCCCCGGTAGGTGATATCCCCAATGAAGTTGACTAGGCCGTCGGCCCCGGCGACCAATGTACTGATTGCCATGCGCCCGTTGCCGTCGACGCGGGTGAACGCTTCGTTGAAGGTCGCATTGGCGTCGAAGCGCGGAGCCTCCACCTGGAACTTGCTCGCTGGACAGCCGAAGCGGTCGAGGATGACCGGTCCTTTGACGGTCGGCTTGCGAGCCGTGACGGTCACTCCGAGGTAAGTATGCAGATTGGTGCCGCCGCAGTGGCCAAGGGTGATTGCCTGGCTGACCACGGCAACCCGGCCGTCAAAGCCGCCACTGAGCTTGCCGTTGCCTTGAAGTGCGATCCCGAGCGGGCCGAAGGGCGTCGAGAGCGAGATGCTGCTGTCCGCGACGTCCAGGACGAAGTCCGGAAGGGCGAAGGGCTTGTTCGAAGGCGGCGGCATCAGCTTGTCGATCTGCCCCCAGCTGATCCGGCCATGCACCAGCTTGCCGCGCAGCCGAACCCCGCGAGCGACGATACGGTAGACGGAGAAGTTGCCGTTCCATCTCAGCCGGGTCTCGATATGCGCGTATCGCGCCACGAGATCCGGATGTTTCGGATCGCCGATGACCAGGTTGCTGACTTCCTGAGTCCTGAGGCCGACCCGGTCGAGATGGTAGCTCGCGGTGACTCCGCGCCGTTCGAATTCGCGCTTTAAATAGTGGGTCGCGATTGGAATTCGTCTGAGCCAGACCGTCGCGACGCCGATCACGAAGATCACCAGGATGCCGATCGCCAGGATCGTTGCAATGCGCGTGAAGGGACGGCGCCGCACGACGACCCTGTGCGTCGATTCCGGCGTGTCGAGCTCGTTCCTGCTCGGCCCCTCGTCCATGGTTCACACTAACCCATGCCAGCCGGGACCGTTCCAGATGCGGCATGACCGCTTCCCAAGCCGTGGCCACTTGTGCTTCAAGCGCCACTGCTCGGAAGGTCGCAGTCAAAGGGGCGGCATTGCACGGGCGCGTCGGAAAATCGGAAGAGACTGCATCGTCAGGACATCGGGCGCGATTGCGTGAGCGGCTGCTCGACGCCGGGCCGTCCGGCTTCCACGACTATGAGCTGGTCGAGTATCTGCTGACGCTGACGATCCCCAGGGTGGACACGAAACCGCTCGCCAAGCGGCTGCTGCAGGATTTCGGGGGAGTCGGCCCGCTCCTCGGCTCCAGCGCGGACACGCTTCGGCGCGAGGGCCTGACGGATGCGACGGTTGCCGCGCTCAAGATCGCCGAGGCGACGGCGCTCCGGCTCCTCGAGGCCCGGATCGAGGGGCAGCCGGTCCTGTCAGGCTGGGATGCGCTTGGCGACTACCTCCACGCGACCATGGCGCATCGGCGGACGGAGGAGGTCCGGATCCTGTTCCTCAATGCCAAGAACATGCTGCTCGCCAACGAGGCGCTGTGGCAGGGCTCTGTCGACGAAGCCTCGGTCCACGTCCGCGAGGTCATCGCCCGCGCCATCGCACTGGGTGCTACCGCCCTGATCATCGTCCACAACCATCCGAGCGGTGATCCGACGCCGAGCAGCCAAGACATCCGCCTCACGCGCGACCTGGTCGATGCAGGGCGACACATGAAGGTGACGGTCCACGATCATGTGATCGTGGGTGCCCAGGG
>DASUZY010000103.1:0-8794 GCA_036376635.1 Sphingomicrobium sp. | reverse complement strand
GAGGCGATGGCGGTCGCGCCGGCGATCAACGGTCGCTGGGAAAAGGACCGCATCGCCAACTCACCGACCATCGACGTTGGGGTGGGGACCGCCCTTGGCGAGAAGGGGCTCGTCGTCCCGGTGGTGAAGAACGCGGGCGCTCTCACGCTCGAGCAGGTCGGCGCCAAGCTGGACGATCTCACCCGCCGAGCGCGTGAGGGAAAGCTTGAGCGTTCCGACGTCTCTGGCGGTAGCTTCACCATCTCCAATCATGGAGTGTCCGGCTCTCTGCTCGCCGCGCCAATCATCCTCCACCAAGGCCAGGCAGCGATCCTCGGAGTCGGCAAGCTGGAGAAGCGGGTCATTGTCCGGGAAATCGGCGGTCAGGATGCGATTCTGGTTCGTCCGATGGCGTATGTGACTCTGACAATCGACCATCGCGTCGTCGATGGTCACCAGACCAACGCGTGGCTTACGCGCTTCGTCGAAATCCTCGAAAATTGGGAACAACCATAGGAACTTAACGGTCGTTCTTCCGCTTGGCTTCCACACGCGACGGAGGAGCCGATGGCAAGCAACAGCCGAAATGAGTCGAGCGGCAATGCTCAATTGGCGATCATCGGCGCGGGCCTGGCGGCTGCCGCCGGGACCGCCGCTTTCCTGCTCGCCAAACGGACCGGGAGCGGTGGCGTCCCGGTCGAGAACGTCAGCGACGCGCCGCGTCATGTCTGGCGCCGGGGTACCGACCGCTATGAAGCGGACATCGTCGGCAACACTGTGCTGATCGGAAAGCCGGCGCAGGAACTCTACGAACAATGGCGCGACTTCGCCAAGTTCCCGACCTTCATGGACAATGTCGAGCAGGTCGACGTTCTCGACGGCAAGCGGTCCCGCTGGACGATCAAGGCGCCAGCCGGGACCAGCGTCGAGCTGATCACCACCATCACCGACGACCAGCCCGGCGAGATTATCGCCTGGAAGAGCGAACCTGATTCCGAGATCAAGACCGACGGCAAGGTCGAATTCATCCCGGCGGCTCCGGGCCGCGGGACGATGGTCCGGCTGACGATGCATTACGACCCGCCCGCAGGAATCTTCGGCAAGGGCGTCGCCAAGCTTCTCCAGCGCGAGCCAAACATCCAGGCGCGCCGAGACCTCAAGCGCTTCAAGTCACTGATGGAGACCGGAGAGGTCGCGACCAACGCCTCACCCTCCGGCCGCAAGTCCGAAACCCCGACCGAAGCCCGGATCTAGGAGTATCTCATGCGCGCATTGACCTGGCACGGCCGTCATGACGTCCGCGTCGAAACTGTTCCCGATCCGGAGATCGTCAACCCGCGCGACGCGATCCTACGCGTCACGTCCACAGCAATCTGCGGGTCGGACCTCCACCTTTACGACGGCTACATCCCGACGCTCCGCGTCGGCGACGTGCTCGGACACGAGTTCATGGGGGAGGTCGTTGAGACCGGGCCCAAGAGCTCGCTGCACAAGGGGCAGCGGGTGGTGGTGCCGTTCACGATCAGCTGCGGTGACTGCTTCTTCTGCAAGAAGCAGCAGTTCAGTGCCTGCGACAACAGCAACCCCGCGGAGACGTTCGACGCTTCACGGCTGCTGATGGGCCATCCGATGGGTGCGGCGTTCGGTTATGCCCACCTCACCGGCGGCTATGCCGGAGGCCAGGCCGAATATGTTCGAGTGCCTTATTCGGATGTCGGCCCGATCGTCGTTCCCGATCATCTCGAAGACGACCAGGTCCTGTTCCTGTCCGACATCCTCCCGACCGGCTGGATGGGGGCGGAGAATGCCGAAATCGAGGAAGGCGATACGATCGCCGTCTGGGGCTGCGGGCCGGTTGGTTTGTTCGCGATCCAGTCGGCGCTGATCATGGGTGCACACCGAGTGATCGCCATCGATCATTATCCGCACCGGCTCGAGTTGGCGAAAAGGCTTGGCGCCGAGATCCTCGACTATCGCGAAGTCGATGTCCGCGAGGCGCTCGACGAGATGACTGGCGGCATCGGTCCCGACGCGTGCATCGATTGCGTGGGAATGGAGAGCCACGGCCTCACCATCGACAATATCGCCGACACGCTGAAGGCGCATACGTTCCTCGGTACCGAAAGGCCGCATGCGCTTCGGCAGATGATCCTCGCCTGTCGCAAGGGCGGCCGCCTGTCGATCCCGGGAGTCTACGGCGGATTTGCCGACAAATTCCCACTCGGCCAGCTGATGGAGAAGGGATTGTCCGTCAAATCCGGCCAGACCCACGTCCAGAAATACACGAAACCACTGCTCGACCTGATCGAGCAGGGGAAGATCGACACGACTTTCCTCATCTCACATCACGCACCGCTCGAGCAGGCCGCCGAGATGTACGCGCACTGGCACGACGACCAGGACGAATACACCAAGATCGTTCTCAAGACCGACATGGCCACGCCCAAACAGGATCAGAAGGAGCAGCAACATGAGCTCGCGTAAACTCGCCGTCGTAACGGGTGCCTCGAGCGGCATCGGGCTGGAGATCGCGAAGCTGGCTGCCCAGGATGGATACCGCCTAATCGTCGCGGCAGATACGCCCTTCGTGGAGGCTGGACCGGCGCTTAAGGACCTCGGCGCGGACGTGCAGGAGATCGAGCTCGACCTGTCGACCAAGCAGGGTGTCGATCAACTCCTCCAGAAGATTGGCGACCGTCAAGTCGATGTCCTTGTGGCCAATGCGGGTCACGGGCTGGGCCATGGCTTCCTCGATCAATCACCCGACGAGTGGCAGCATGTCGTCAACACCGACGTCATCGGAACGCTGCTGCTGATCCAGCCCATCGCCCAGCGCATGGTCGAGCGCGGCGAGGGCAGGATCCTGATCACTGGGTCGATCGCTGGCCACATGGCCGGTACGTTTCAGGCGGTTTACAACGGTTCCAAGGCGTTCATCGACAGCTTCGCTGCCGCCCTGAACGAAGAGATTAAGGAAAGCGGCGTCACCGTAACCTGCCTCAAACCCGGCGCAACCGAGACCAACTTCTTCCACCGCGCCGAGCTCGACGACACCAAGGTCGGCCAGGCTAAGAAGGACGACCCGGCGGACGTCGCCAAAGCCGGATGGGACGCGATGAACAAGGGTGAGCCGGCGGTGATCTACGGTCTCAAGAACAAGATGCAGGTGGCCGCGGCGGGGATGATGACCGATGCGACGACGGCCAAGCTCCATCGCGCACAGGCGGAGCCGGGAAGCGGCTCGGACTAGATATTCGTCTGGTCGGCGGGAACGTCCACCGGGAGGCCGGCGGCGCCAGCTTTCTCTCGACAAATGTCCTCGGTTCCGACGCCGTAACAGGTCATCGATAGCGATCCCATCGAATAGCCGCGCACCAAAGCTTGCATCTTTTCGTCGGAGGCTGACGCAACGCCGGCCAGGTAGAGAAGGGGAATGAAATGGTCTGGAGTCGGCACGGCGAGCCGATAATCAGGGTGTTCGGCCAGCTTCAAGGCACCGTCAGGATCGGCAACGAGTTGCTCGAGTGCGGCATCGTCGAACCGTTCGGCCCAATCGAAACCTGCATCGGGCTTATTCCATTCGATCTTTCGAAGATTATGCACAACGTTCCCACTACCGACGATCAAGACACCCCGTTCGCGTAAGGGAGCAAGTCGGCGTCCGAGATCGAGGTGGTATTCGAGCGGCTTCAGCGCGTTGATCGAAAGTTGCAGCACGGGGATATCCGCTTGCGGATAAAGATGCGCAAGCACGCTCCATGTGCCATGATCGAGCCCCCATTGGTCGTGATCCAGGCCACACCAGATCGGCTTTACGAGCTCAGAAATCTCTTCCGCGATTTCAGGCGCGCCCGCGGCCGGATAGCGAAATGCGAACAGCTCGGGCGGGAAACCATAAAAGTCGTGGATCGTCCGTGGCGTCTGCATCGCCGTGACCGCGGTAGCCCCGAAGAACCAGTGGGCGGAGATGCAGAGGATTGCTCGTGGCCTGGGAAGCCGCGTCCCAAGATCCCGCCACGATTGCGTAAATCCATTGACCTCGAGGGTGTTCATCGGGCTGCCGTGGCCGATGAAGAGTGCCGGCATCGATGTCATGCTAGACTTCTAGCAGAGCGTACGGCCTCCCGAACAGCGGCTTCAGCACGAATTGGGCGACGTTGTAGACGGGCTTTCCAAGCGGCGTGCGGCCTTCGTACTTCCCATGGTGAGCGTGGCCATGGACCACGGCCTTCACATGGTCGAACCGGTCGATCGGCTCGGCAAGGCGCTGCGCGCCGAGATATTGGAAGATCTCCGGCGGCTCTCCTTCCAGCGTTTCGGTGATCGGCGAATAATGAAGCACGGCCACGCTGCGCTCGGTGCGCAGGGTACGGAGCGCATTCTCCAGCTTCCGCGACTCCTTCATCGCCTCATCCACGAAGGCCTTCACGATCGGTTCGCCGAAAGGCGCCAGCTCGCCCCGCCCGAATCCGCCGAGGAAGCCCTTCACACCCGCGAACCCGACGCCGTCGATCTCGTGAGCCTGCTCATCGAGGATGGTCATCCCGGCCTCACTGAGGATCTCGCAGACTTTCTCGGGACAGCCGCATTCGTAATCGTGATTGCCGAGCACGCCGAGGACGGGGATCGTCGCCGACTTTATGTCCTCGGCGAGGATCTGCGCCTCCTTCTCCTTGCCGAAATTGGTTAGATCGCCGCAGAGCAGCAGGACATCCGCATGGTTCGCGATTTCCGTGAAGAGCTCACGGTAAGGCGCTTCGTCCGTCTCCTGGACGTGTAGATCGCCGATGGCCGCTACCCGCATGGGACGGTCACTCGCCATACTGCTCTTCGAGATTTCCGACAGCGTCGGAGAAGCCCCACTTTTCCACATCGATCGCATAATCGCGCGGGGAGAAGATGCGGCCGCGGCAGACCTTCTTGCCGGGCCCCTTCACGTCGGCCTGGTCGCGCAACCGCTCAAGCAGCTCGTTTAGCAGCCAGCGGGGCACACAATGGCGCTCACTGGGGTAGACGAAGCGGAAGTTGAGCAGCGCCATCAACAGCACTTCCCAATAAAGCTCCATGTGGCTCAGGAGTTGTTTCCAATCGATCGCCTCGTGGCACTTCAGAATCATATGCGCGACGTCGGCCATGTCGTAGCGGTGATGGTCCTGGACGAAGATCTTCGACCAGATGAACTGGGTCGGCGGCACCAGTCTGACCTTGGCGCCAAACAGCTCCGCGTCCGGTGCGCCGACGAACCAGTCGTCGGTGACATGCGTGGTCACGGTCGGCATGTTGGTGATGACGTCGACGAACAGCTCTCCGCGGGTGATACGGTAGAGCCAGCGCTCATCGACAATCTCAACGTCGAACCCGTGCTCCTTGAAATAATGAAGCATCTTGAGCGCGTCGCCCGCCTTGGCGAACACGTCCACGTCCTTGGTCGGGCGATCGATGCCGGTGTAACTGGCAAGCGCGTAGGTGCCGGAGACCAGGAAGGGGATATCCGACTTGGCCATCAGCTGCAGGACTTCGGAGTAGAAGGCCTCTGCCGCGGGCGGCGGGGTGATCAGCGGAGTCTTCCGCTCGAGCGTATGCACATTGTCCACCGCGCTCAAACGGGAAGGATCAGGAGCAGGTTCCGTTCGAAGACTGCTCATCCCTTAAGGCATTGCGGGTCCCGGTAGACCCTATAAGCTGGCGAGGCCGAGTAGAACGCCTGGGGTGATGTCATGCGTAAGCAGTTTATCGTTATGGTCGCGGCATTGATCAGTTCGTCTGCGGCCAATGCTGCCTGTCAAGTCGGCAAGCTCCTGGAATTCAAGGTGACGATGCAGGGAGTCCGTCCACTCGCCGACATCGGCATAAACGGGCGAACGCTGCCATTCATCATCGACAGCGGTGCCTTCTACAGCACCATTTCTCCTGGTGTTGCTGCGGAGCTCGGTCTTCGACTGCAACCGTCGCCGGTGCAGCTGCGCGGTCTGGGCGGCGCGGCGGGGTCAACCTATGTCGCGAACGTGAAGACGCTCGATCTCGCCGGTGTTGCGCTCAAGGACATCGAGTTCATCGTCGGGGGAAGCGAGACTGGAGTCGGCGGCCTTCTCGGGCAGAACGTACTCGGGATCGGCGACGTCGAATATGATCTGGAGCATGGCGCGATCCGGATCATGCGAGCGATGAATTGCTCTTCGCAAAACAACCTTGCTTACTGGTCGGGCGACAAGCCGGTGTCGGAGCTTCAGATTGATTCACTGGACGCGATGCATCGGCATACGACCGGCAATGTGCTGGTTAACGGCGTGAAGCTGAAGGCGGTGTTCGATACGGGGGCAGGGGCATCCTTCCTCTCGCTGGAGGGGGCGAAAAGGGCGGGGCTGACGCCCTCGACTCCCGGCGTCGTACCGGCCGGCATGAGCCGAGGTCTCGGCAAGGCGATGGTGGCGACGTGGCTGGCGCCGGTTGCCACGGTGACGATCGGCACCGAGCAGGTACGCGACATCAAGATGCGGATGGGAGACGTCGAGCTGCCTGAGGCCGACATGCTGATCGGCGCGGACTTCTTTCTTTCTCATCGGGTCTATGTCGCGAACAAGCTGCACAAAATCTATTTCACCTATGACGGCGGACCTGTGTTCAACATGTCGCCCAGCCGCGTTGTCGATGACACCGGTGCCACCCAGACGATTGCCGCGGACAACGGGCCGGAGCCGACCGACGCCGCGGGCTTCAGCCGGCGCGGCGCTGCGGAAATGTCGCGGCGGGATCTCAGTGCTGCGCTCGTCGATCTCAATCGAGCGGTCGCGATGGACCCGAAGGATGCTCAGTATCTCCTGCAGCGCGCGCGGGCGCATCTCCTGAGCGGCAACAGGGTTGCCGCGTTCGCCGATCTCGATCACGCCGCCGAAATTGCCCCGGCTGACCCGGAAATCAGGCTGGCTCACGCTGAATCGCTCGTTGGCCGCAAGCGTCCCGCCGACGCCGAGAAGGACCTCGAGGCCGCCGACGCCGCCCTCCCGCGGCAGTCCGATGAGCGTCTTGTCCTTGCCGGCCAGTTCCAACGGATCGATCGGTTCGACAAGGCAATTGCGAACTACGATCAATGGATCATGGCGCATCCCGACGACAGCCGGCAGCCGAATGCGCTGAATGCCCGCTGCTGGACTCGAGCCCTCGCGGGCCACGACTTGCCCCTGGCTCTCAAGGACTGCGATGCTGCGCTGCACCGGATGAAGTCGCCCAGCTATTTCGACAGCCGCGGCCTCGTCGAGCTGCGCATGGGGCAATATGATCGAGCGATCGAGGATTATGACTCGGCGCTTCAATCCAGTCCCAACAGCGCCTGGAGCCTGTATGGGCGCGGGCTCGCGAGGCGCCACAAGGGCGATCCGCTGGGCCAGAAAGACCTGGACGCGGCAGCAGCGATCGATCCGGGATTGCCCGCCCGGGCAAAGGAACTCGGGATTAGCTGATCGCGGACGCGTCAGCCCGTTGGAGCGACGACGATGATCCGAAAGCTGCCTGGCACCGCCTTTGGACGCTCATTGCCGGTCGCGGGCTGCAGGTCCGTAGCAGGCAGGTAAGCGCGGCCATTCGATGGATCGAGTGCAATGGTCCGTGCGCTTTTCGCGGTGGTGACCGTAGCGACGACACGTGGCTTGGGTGCAAGCTCAATGATCGACAGGTTGCCGTCCGCCCCTGAGGGCACAAGCGCCATGCGCCGGCGTTCGTCGAAGGCCGCGCCGTCGGGACGCTTGCCGATGGTGAGCGATGCGACCGGCTTGCCGCTGGCAGAAAGGACGACGGCAACGCCGTTGGCGCAGGCGGAGAGCGTCTCCCTCGTCGCCGGATCGTAGACGATGCCGGTCGGTCCGTCGCAGCCGGGAAGGGCCTCGCGCCGGATCAGCTTGCGGGCTCGCGTATCGATGACTGCGACGTCGTTCTTGTCTTCGACATTGACGTAGAGCTTGCCGTTCCCGTCCGCCGCACCAAGCTCGAGCGAGCCGCCCACGGTTACGGTAGCAACAACCTTGGCTGACACGGGGTCGATCACGGTGATGTTCCCGTCGCCGGGAGTCATGACCCACACGGTCCTCGTCGCCGGATCGTAAGCCGCGGCATCGGGCTTCTTGCCGGTCGAAATCGTCGACCGGACATTGCCGGTTCGCCCGTCCAGGATGACAGCGGTGTTTGAAGTTCCGTTGGTGACGAGAACCTCGTGTGATCCGGGGATGGCGAGCGCCGCATGAGCGCGATCCGCCGGAGCAAGCTTGTCGATCATCGCCCCTCTCTTGAGGTCGACAGCGGTAACCCGGTCGCCGTGCGCGAGATACATTCGCTCGTCCCCCGGATTGACGCTCAGCAGGTCCCACCCGCCGTCTCCTCCTTTGATCTGGTCGACGACCTTGTAGGTGGGAACGCCTGAAGCAGCGGACGCGGCGAGCAGGAGGGCGGCGGCGGACAATGACTTCAGCATCGATTTCCCCTGTGAACGCGGAACAGCCGGTGCCATGCTAGCCCGGAGGCGGGGAGAAGAATCATGAAACTTCGGTCATTCGCGGCAGCAGCGGCACTGGCGGTAGGGACCGCATCCATATCCGCGCCGGTACTTGCGCCGCCAGCAACGCTTGGTCCGGAAGTACAGCCATTTGTCCATATCCCTGCGGGGCGGATCGCAATCGAGCATCTGCGCATCATCGACGGCACCGGGGCAGCGCCGATCGAAGACGCGACTTTGTTGATCGATGGAGCGAAGATTGGCGCCGTCCTCCCGGCGGCCTCGGCGATCCCCGCTGGCTACCGGATGCTGGACGGAACCGGCGAGACGGCG
>DASUZY010000102.1:0-16181 GCA_036376635.1 Sphingomicrobium sp. | reverse complement strand
GCGGCTCCCGCGAATATTGATCGGCGGTGCTAGAACTGCTCGCCCCAGAGATCTGGTTCGCGGATGGCGGAATCGTCTCGTTCAAAGGGTTCGACTATCCCACGCGGATGGCCGTCGTGCGTCTTGCCGACGGGGGACTATGGCTCTGGTCTCCCACCGAAAAGACGGAGGGGCTGGAGGAACAAGTCCGAGCGCTAGGACCCGTCCGGCATATCGTCAGTCCGAACAAGCTGCACTACCTGTTTCTATGCCAATGGCACGCTGCTTTCCCCGACGCCAAGCTGTGGGCAACTGAATCGACGATGAAAAGCTGTCCTGATCTGCAATTCGCCGGCGCTCTCGCTGACGAAGCCCCGGCAGCCTGGGAAGGGCAAATCGACCAGCTCTACTTCACAAACTCGATGTTCATGGATGAGCTGATTTTCTATCACCGCGCATCCCGAACTGCGATCATCGCGGATCTGTCGCAGACTTTCACGGAGACGTTCCTGAAAGCTCACTGGCCTTGGTGGATGCGTCCGATCGCACGTCTGTCCAAGATGATGGACGGCTGGGGCTATCCGCCAATTGATTATCGACTCAGCTTCCGTCGCCGAAGCAGCGCACGTGCTAAAATTCGCGCTTTGATCGATGAGCATCCGGAGTACGTCATCGTGGCTCACGGACGAATCGTCAGGAGTGGCGGCGAGGCCTTCTTGCGGCGCGCCTTCTCCTGGCTGCTTCGGTAGCGCGACCACCAGTGGGCTCGAGCCTGACGGCGACCGGCAGAATAGCGCCCTGACATCTGCGCAGGTGCTGGCTAGACGACGTGCATCTGATATGATTCGGTTTCCCTTCGCCCTCTCGAGACGCTTTCGGCTTCACTCCGCGCGAACGCAGAGGCAGCTGGTCTTCCTGCTGGGCGGTATAATCACGGGAGCGGCGGCGGTCGCCCTGGCGCTGCTGGCAGACGAAGCCCAGGTGTCTTTTCGGACCCTGCTTCTTCGATCCCGCTACATCTCGCTCCTCGTCACGCCGCTCGGGTTCGCAATCATTGCTTATCTCACGCGGCGGGTTTTTCCGAACTCTCAGGGTAGCGGAATCCCGCAAGCAATTGCCGCGCGGCATCTGGTCGATCAGACGGCTCGCGGTAAACTGGTATCGCTCCGGATCGGCATCGGTAAAATTTTGCTGACTCTATTCGGATTGCTTTGCGGAGCCTCCATCGGTCGCGAAGGACCAACCGTGCAGGTCGGCGCTTCGATCATGTTCGCGGTCGGGCGTCTGTCTCCGCGAAGGCAGGCCGGTCTCATTCTCGCTGGAGCGTCGGCTGGAGTAGCCGCGGCATTCAATACGCCTCTTGCCGGTATCGTCTTCGGAATTGAGGAGATGAGCCGAGCGTTCGAGGAGAAGACGAGTGCGCTCTTGATCGCCGCTATTGTCGCTGCCGGTCTAACTTCGCTCGCACTCCTTGGGGATTACACTTATTTTGGGACTACCTCAGCAAAGCTCGGAACGGTTGGCTGGCTCGCGGTGCCGGTGTGCGGGGTGGTCGGCGGCCTGCTGGGAGGATTGTTCAGCCGCATATTGGTAGAGTTCGGCCGGGGCATTCCCGGAATTTTCGGCCGAATCATAAAGCGTCATCCGATCGTGTTCGCGATGCTTTGCGGTTTGGGCGTTGCCCTATGTGGGATAGCGTCGCACGACACGATCTATGGCACCGGCTATGCGCAGGTAAGGCCGCTTCTCAACCGCGGAGTACCCATTCCAGAGTCATTCGGGTTGCTTAAACTCATGGCCACGGCGCTCGCTTCGATCAGCGGAATTCCGGGCGGAATATTCTCTCCGTCGCTGGCGATCGGTGCTGGCGTCGGATTTAATCTATCCAGCCTTTTTCCGTCCACGCCCGTAGCGGCACTCGTGTTGCTGGGAATGGTGTCCTACTTTTCAGGGGTCGTCCAAGCCCCGATTACCTCTTTTGTGATCGTCACGGAGATGACGAACGACCACTCGATGGTCGTCCCGCTGATGGCAGCCGCCTTCATCGCCAAGGCGACATCCCGATTAATCTGTCGAGAAGGCGTCTACCACGCCCTTTCCAGGAACTTCTTGGCTGTCACCAAGGAAAGTCCAAGTCCTGACTCCCCTCAAGAGGCGAAGCGGGACGGAAGGGACGGGTCGAAAGTGACCGCCGGAGCTTAGTTAGCGGCAGCTCACGCGGCCTGCGCGGGCGCCTCATATTCCGCAGCCGCTGCCGACAGCGTGTCGACGAACTCGCGGATATGGTCTTCCTCGATGTTGAGCGGGGGCAGGACGCGCATCACGTTGTCGCCAGCCGATACCGTCAACAGGCCCTTGGTGCGCAGGTAGGTGACGAACGCGCGGCTGTCGGTTCTCATCTTGATGCCGAGCATCAGCCCGACGCCGCGGACGCTGTCGAACAGTTGATCATGGTTGGGAATCATCTGCTCCAGCGCCGAGCGCAACCGCTCGCCCTTCTGACGAACCTGCGCGAGGAATTCCTCGTCGGCGACGATGTCGAATACAGCCTGCCCCGCGGCCATCGCCAGCGGGTTACCGCCATAGGTCGAACCGTGCGTGCCGATCACCATGCCCGCGGCGGCCTTCTCGCTCGCGAGGCACGCGCCCATCGGGAAGCCGCCGCCGATACCCTTGGCGCTGGCCATGATGTCGGGGACTACGTCGAAATGCTGATAGGCGTAGAGCTGGCCGGTGCGGGCCACGCCGCACTGCACCTCGTCGAACACCAGCATCAGGTCGCGCTCATCGCAGGCGGCGCGCAGGCCTGACAGGAATTCGTGAGTGCCGGGGCGGATGCCGCCTTCACCCTGGATCGGCTCGAGGAGGAAGCCGGCGGTGTTCTCATCGATCGCCGCCAGGGCGGCATCGAGATTGTTGAACTCAACTACCTTGAAGCCCGGCAGCAACGGCGCGAAGCCATCGATCATCTTCGCCTGATCGGTCGCGCTGATCGCGCCCATCGTCCGGCCGTGGAAAGCGTTCGAAAACGTGATCAGGTCGTGCTTGTGCGGATTTCCCTTGGCGTAATGGTAGCGGCGGGCAGTCTTGATGGCGCACTCGACAGCCTCGACGCCTGAATTGGTGAAGAACACGGTATCGGCGAAGGTGAGATCGGTCAGGCGCTTGGCGAAGGCTTCCCCCTGCGGCGAGCCGTAAAGGTTGGATACGTGCATCAACGTCGCCGCCTGGTCCTGAATCGCCTTGGTCAGGTGCGGGTGCCCGTGGCCCAGGATGTTGACCGCAATCCCCGCCGCGAAGTCGAGATATTTCTCGCCCTGCTCACCGTACAGGTAGACCCCCTCGCCCCGGACCGGACGAACCGGCGAACGCGGATAGACGGGCATGAGCGGCGTGATGGCCAAGGCTAAGCTCCATATTTCAACGGTGGCGAGATCGCCGCAGCTATAGCCAGCGCCCCCAAAAAGGGCAAAGCGGCGCCATGAAAAAGGCGCCCCGGATCGCTCCAGAGCGCCTTCTCACAGGCGGTCGACGTTGCGATTACCAGCGCCGATCGCGATCCCAGCCTCGGTCGTTGAGCGCAAACTGGACGCGCTGCTCGAGCCGCTGAATGCGGTACTGGATGTCACCCGCCTCGCGCGGATCGAGGCCGTTGCGCGCCTTGTCGTAGAGACGGCGCTCGATCCCTCGGGACTCGTCCATCAGTCGGTCGGCAGCACGGCCGCGAATGGCATCCCGCCGATCGAGCCGGGCGATCTGACGCTGCACATTGTCGATGCGCTGCTGAAGGGCACGGACTTCGCCGAAATTACCCCGGACACCGTGACCGTAAGGCACGGGCTGAGGCGCCGGATAATATTGCGCAACGGCGGGGCTTGCGGCAGCCAAGGCTGCACCGGCGGCGGCGAGTGAAAGAACGATCTTACGCATCACTGCTCTCCTTGAATGAGCGGGTTGATGCGTTGGGTTGTGCACCGGGGCGGTTGATGCAGGTCTGAACGCCCCCGTTATGAGCCGTTCAACTTGATTAATCCGCTAAGTGCTTGAGAACGACTAGTTCTTGATCTTCCAGCCGCTTTTCAGCAATGCATAGCACGCCGCCCAAAGCACGATGTTCAGAATCAGGAGCACAACGGCGCCCACGAACAAGGGCGAATCGCTGGTCCCGAGGAAACCGGCCCGGAATCCCGAGATGACGTAGAAGAAGGGATTGGCGTGGCTGACCTTCTGGAATGCAGGCGCAAGCTGGTGAACCGAGTAGAACGTACCGCTCAAGAGCGACAACGGCATCACCACGAAATTGGTCACCGCCGCCGCGTGATCGAACTTATCGGCCCAGACCGAGGTCAGAAGGCCGAGGAACGACAGCATCAACGAGCCCATCAGCCCGAACCACAGCACCAGCTCCGGACGGCGGACATCGACCGACACGCCGGGCCAGAGCAGCATCACTACCCAGAGCGCCGCACCGACCAGGAAGGCCCGTGTAACGGCCGCGCCAACCAGCCCGGCAATCAGCTCGCCCGTAGACAGCGGCGGCATCAGATAATCGACGATATTGCCCTGGATCTTGCCGACCAACAGCGAAAAGCTCGCATTGGCGAACGCGTTCTGCATCATCGCCATGACGATTAGGCCCGGCGCGAGGAAGTTGACGAAGGGAATGGCGTCGCCTGGAGCCACCAGGACGGTTCGTCCATGGCCGCCAAGCGCGACGGTGAAAATGATGAGATACAGCAGCTGGGTGATCGCCGGCGCCCATACCGTCTGCATCTGGACCTTGAAGAACCGGCGGACCTCCTTGATATAGAGGGTCTTGAGGCCTCCCCAATTGACGCCCTTCAGCACCGGCTTGCCGGGCGCGAAGCGCACCCAATGATTTGCTTGGTCGTTCACTGGGAAGGCGCCTATCGGCTGGTAATCAGCCGGGCAAGTTTGGAGCTGTAATAAAAGATGTCGTGGACCGACGAGCGCATCGAGCGCCTGAAGAAAATGTGGCACGATGGCGCGACCGCCAGCCAGATCGCCGATGAGCTTGGCGGGGTCAGCCGCAATGCCGTGATCGGCAAGGCACACCGCCTCGGGCTCGAGCAACGCCCATCTCCGGTAAAGCCGGGCGATGATGAGAAGGCCAAAAAGCCGGCGCCCGTCGCTGCCGCCGCCAAGCCGGCCGCGCCCAAGGCAGAAGCTCCGAAGCCCGCACCCGCTCCCGCTGCTCCTCAGGCAGCATCAATCACGCCGCAGCGTGCCTCACCTGAGATCCAGTATCGCTCGATCGGTCCCGGCGGCTTCATCCGGCAGGGCCCGGGCGAGCAACAGGCTCCGATCCCGCCAGCTCCACCTCGCCGCCTCGTTCCGGCCAAGCCGAGCCCTGAGGTCGCGGACAAGACCAGCCTGCTCGATCTAAACGATCGAATCTGCAAGTGGCCGATGGGCCACCCGGGCGAGCCCGATTTCCATTTCTGCGGCAACCCCGCGAACCCCGGATTCCCCTATTGCGTCGACCATTGCGGGGTCGCCTACCAGGCGCAGCTGCCGAGGCGCGACCGCAGGCCGCCCCCACCGCTGCCGTTTGGCGGTCCCAGGGTCCGCTAAGCCTCGACTGTCCTTGTGAGAGAACGCACGCTCCTGAGCTGGTGGCGTGCGCCGCTCTGGCTGTTGGCGCTCGGTACCGGCGCCAAGAGCTTCGCCGATAATCCGATCCTCGGTTCGCGGACGCTAAACCGACGCGGGCTCCATGTCGGCCGCCTGAAGCTTGCCCATGCCCTCGCCTGGTCGCGACGGCGCCGCCTCGCGGCGAGGGTGCCGGCGGAATGGCGCAAGCAGTTCGATCGCGATGGCTATGTCGAGGTCCGGGACTTCCTCCCCAGAGACGATTTCGAGAGACTTCAGCAGGCCCTCCTCAATCGCGAGGTCGACAGCAGGCAACAGCAGCAGGGCGATGCCCTCACCCGCCGAGTGCCGATCGGTCCCGAGCTCGTCGGCGGCATTCCCGAACTCCGCGGCCTGCTGTCGGACATGCGCTGGCGATCCCTTCTCGTCTATGTCGCAAGCACCAGGGCCGAGCCGCTCTATTACGTGCAAACGATCCTCAGCGGTCACGCACCAGGCGGCCCCGACCCTCAACTCGAGCTTCACGCCGATACGTTCCACCCGTCGCTCAAGGCGTGGCTGTTCCTCACCGACGTGACCGACGACCAGGCCCCGCTCACCTACGTTCCAGGCTCGCATCTGCTGAGCCCCGAGCGGATCGCCTGGGAGCAGGCACGCAGCGTTGGGATCGCCGACCTGGACCGATTGTCGCAGCGCGGCTCGCTTCGGATTTCTCCCGACGAGCTCGCCAGCCTGAATCTCCCTCAACCGAGGCGCTTTGCCGTTCCGGCCAACACCTTGGTAGTGGTCGACACCTGCGGATTCCATGCGCGCGGCAGCTCCAGCGCACCGCACATGCGCGCCGAGATCTGGGCTTATGCCCGCCGGACGCCGTTCGTGCCGTGGACCGGCCTGGACCTCCTCTCGATCCCGCCAATTGCCATTCGCCGGGCGCAGTGGGTGCCGCACATCGTCGATCGCCTCGATCGCCTCGGGCTCAAGAAGCAGCATTGGGAACCCGCTGGCCGCAAGCGCCCGATCGACCCCTGAATGAAAAAGCCCCGGGAAGCGCTGGGCTCCCCGGGGCTCTATCAGTCTCAAGAGCCGATTGCCGTCAGGCGTGTTCGGCCTCGGCCTCGATCGTCTGCTGCTGCGGCTTTTGATCGGACCCGCCAATACTGATCTTCCTCGGCTTCATCGCCTCGGGGATCTCACGTTTCAGCTCGATCGCGAGCAGGCCGTCCTTCAAGTCCGCGCCGCGCACCTGGATATGGTCGGCTAGCGCGAAGCGGCGCTCGAACGAGCGGGTCGCGATCCCGCGATAGATGTAATCGTTGCTCTTGCCCTCTTCGGCCTCATCCTTCTTGCGGCCGGTGACGACCAGCACGTTCTGCTGGGCCGTGATGTCGATCTCGTCGGGCTTGAATCCGGCGACCGCGAGCTCGATGCGGTAATCGTTATCGCCGAGCTTGATGAGGTCGAAGGGCGGATAATTCTCCTGGCCCTGCCCGAGGTTCGAATTCTCGAGCATGTCGAACAGTCGGTCGAAGCCGACGGTGGAGCGCCGATAGGGCGCAAAGTCGAAAGCACTACGCATGTTGTCCTCCTCTTTGACGAGCAAGGCGGGCAGCGCCGGATGGCCACGGCCCGTCGCCGGACCCTTCATGGCGCCCGGCCCGCTTCAGATGGTTGGAAAGCGCCGCCTTTCAAGGACCGCAAAGGCTCGAAAGCCACCGGCTGAGGAGTTTGACGAGGCTCAAATCTACGGTCGGCGGATTGCCAGCGCGGCGGTGTGCGGATTATCCGGTTCCGCCGCCTCGCCTGGCGGTCCGTTCGCGTCCAATTGCGAAAGGCTGCGCGATGAACGATCCGGCACCGGTCAATCCCAACAAGGCGCTATGGGCTACGGGCGACTTCACCCGCATTGCCGAACGGATGCGCGGCAGCGGCGAGAAGCTGGTCGGGAGCCTTGGGATCCAGCCGGGAATGGATGTGCTCGACCTCGGCTGCGGCGACGGCACGACCGCGCTTCCCGAAGCGCAGCTCGGTGCGAACGTGGTCGGCATCGACCTGACCCCTGCCCTTGTCGCTGCCGGACAGGCGCGCGCCAAAGCGGCCGGGCTCGACAATATCCGCTTCGAGGAAGGCGATGCGTCAAACCTCTCGAACCTTGCCGACGACAGCTTCGACCTTGTCGTTAGCATTTTCGGCGCGATGTTCGCGCCGCGTCCTGACGACGTTGCGAAGGAGATGGTCCGGGTCACCCGTCGCGGCGGCAGGATCGTCATGGGCAACTGGATTCCCGGCGACCCAACGCTCGTCGCCCAAATCCTCCGGCTATGTTCGGGCTACATGCCACCCCCGCCGCCGGGCAGCGTCAGCCCAATGACCTGGGGCGTCGAGGATACCGTCCGCGAACGCTTCGACAACGCTGGCATCGCGCCGGGCGACATCGAGTTCGAGCGCCTGCCCTGGCGGATGCACGGTCCCTGGCCGGTCGACGATCTCTGCGACATCTTCATCGATTATTATGCGCCGACGATGAAGGCGGTAGAAGCGGCCGAGGCCGCCGGACGAAGCGGGGAACTCAAGCGCGAACTCCACAAGCTGTTCAGGGAGCACAACCAGGGCGGGGAAGGGACCGACCTTTCGCCGACCTTCCTCAAGGTGACCGCCCATAAGCGCTAAGCGCGCTCCAAGGATATCCACAGCCGCGTGCGCCGGCGACTTGCGGCGTCGACTCGCCGCCTCCTATAGTTTGGCCCGAAATGGCCGACCTGTTCTCGTCTCCCGCTTCTGCGGCTCCTGAAAGCTATGACGCTTCCGCCATCGAGGTGCTCGAGGGCCTGGAGCCCGTCCGCCGGCGTCCCGGGATGTACATCGGCGGAACCGACGCCCGCGCGCTCCACCACCTGGCCGCGGAAGTCATCGACAATTCGATGGACGAGGCGGTCGCCGGCTTCGCCAGCCGGATCGAGGTCGAGCTCGACAAGGGCAACCGGCTGACGGTCATCGACAACGGGCGTGGCATCCCGGTCGACCCGCACCCCAAGTACCCGGGAAAGTCGGCCCTCGAGGTAATCATGACCACGCTCCACTCGGGGGGCAAGTTCGAGGGGAAGGCCTATGCGACCTCTGGCGGCCTTCATGGCGTCGGGGTTAGCGTTGTTAACGCGCTGTCGACCGAGACGGTGATCGAAGTTGCGCGCGAGAAAAAGTTGTATCGGCAGAACTTTTCGCGCGGGCAAGCGACGTCCGGGCTGGAGGAAGTCGGCGCCGCGCCCAACCGTCGTGGCACCTCGGTCACTTTCACGCCCGATCCGGAGATCTTCGGGGCCGACGCTGAGTTCAGCCCGGAGCGCCTCTACAAGCTCGCGCGGTCCAAGGCCTATCTGTTCGCCGGGGTCGAGATCCGCTGGCGTTGCGATCCCTCGCTCGCTTCGCCCGAGGTGCCGGAAAGCGCGACCTTCCAATTCCCAGGCGGCCTCGCCGATCATCTCGCCGAGCAGCTCGGCGACCGTCCGGCGGTCACCAACCAGCCCTTCACCGGCCGTCAGGACTTCCCCGCCGATCCCGAGGGACAATCGCAGGGCAGCGCCGAGTGGGCAGTCGCCTGGCCGCTCTACTCGGACGGCTCCGAAAGCTATTACTGCAACACCATCCCGACCCCCGATGGCGGCACTCACGAGGCCGGGCTCCGCGCCGCGCTGACCAAGGGCATTCGCGGCTTTGGCGAGCTCGTCGGCAACAAGAAGGCCAAGGACATCACCGCCGACGACGTGTTCAACGGCGTCGAGCTGATGCTCTCGGTCTTCATCCGCAACCCGCATTTCCAGAGCCAGACCAAGGACCGCCTCACCAGCCTTGAGGCGGCGCGCTTCGTCGAGGCGGCCGTCCGTGATCATTTCGACCATTACCTCGCCGACAACATGGACCGGGGCCGGGCGCTCCTCGGTTCGATCGTTGAGCGGATGGAGGAGCGCCTCCGCCGCCGCGCCGAGCGGGAAGTTCAACGGAAGACGGCGACCTCCGCTCGCAAGCTCCGCCTCCCCGGCAAGCTCACCGACTGCTCATCCGACGATCCCAGCGGCACCGAGCTGTTCATCGTCGAGGGCGACAGCGCCGGCGGCTCGGCCAAGCAGGCCCGGGACCGCAAAACGCAGGCCATTCTTCCGATCCGCGGCAAGATCCTCAACGTTGCGTCCGCCACCGCCGACAAGATCCGCGCGAACCAGGAAATCGCCGATCTCAACCTCGCACTCGGCTGCGGCACCCGCGACAAGTTCAGCGAGGAAGCGCTCCGCTACGAACGGATCGTGATCATGACGGACGCCGACGTCGACGGCGCCCACATCGCGACCCTGCTGATGACCTTCTTCTTCCAGGAAATGCCCGAGCTTGTCCGCCGCGGCCATTTGTTCCTCGCCCAACCGCCACTCTACCGCCTTACGGCCGGCGCCAAGACGCTCTACGCCCGCGACGACGCCCATCGGGCCGAGCTCGAAGCCACCGAATTCAGGGGCAAGAAGGTCGAGGTCAGCCGCTTCAAGGGCCTCGGGGAAATGAACCCCGGCCAACTCAAGGAGACGACGATGGACCCCAAGACCCGGTCCATGCTCCGCGTGACCCTCCCGAGCCAGTACGAGGACCGTCAGCCGATCAAGGATCTGGTCGAGCGCCTGATGGGGCGGGATCCAGCGCAGCGGTTCGAGTTCATCCAGAGCCGGGCGTCAGCGGTCGATGAAGAGGAGATCGACGCTTAGTTCAGCAGTGGCCGGCAAATTTCGTCAGCGAGCCGCGATCCCGGTACGGGCTTTGACTGGGCCGCGCTCAAATGCAGGTCCGACGGGATCTTGGTCAGGTAATAAGGCGCAAGCACGCGCATGCGCTCGTTGATCACCACAGCGCGCGCATAGGCGGCGTGCAGGTTAGTCCAGTCGCCGTCGTTGAGCACATCGGGATAGTTCAGCATCGCGAGCTGGAACCACGGCTCCGATTCCGCCGCAGTCGCCCGGTCCCAGTAATCGAAGCTTCCGAAGGCATTGCTGAACCCGAGCTTCTCGTCGTGCGACATGTGCGAAAGGGCCTGCCCCGCAAGCGCGATCTGCCAGGTCCCGCGGGTCGCGCTCGCCCAGCTCGGGCGGCCGACCGCCGCAGCGGCCTGGAATCGCTCGCCGCGCTCGTGCCGCCTGAAGATGTCGGAGATTTCGGCGAGCCGTCGGTCGACGCATGCCTGCTGTGCCCGCCGAGTTTCGATTGCGCCGAGCATGTCGAGCGCCTCCTGGTTAAGCGAATTTCGTTCCGCGGCGACCTCGCTGCGCCAGTGCAGAGTTTCGACAACCTGCTCCGCAGCCAGCGCGATCAGTACACCTATGACGATGATCCCGACTTCGCCTGAGAATTGGCGCCACCCGTGCAATGGCTTTGGCAGGTGAAAATGCATCGTGGCCCCCCGGCTGTGAGCCGGACTTAATCGCGATCAGGCGATTGCGCTACGCTAGAACATGACGCCTGGCGCGGTTCTACGCGCAAGTCCGTTTGCATCGACCGCGAATATCCGTAGGTTCGCGTTCGACAGGGGCACAATGTGAACGATCCGGCGCTTGGGACTGGTGATGTCCGCCGCGTGTCGCGGCCGGTGTTCGTGAGCTATGCGACCGCCAACCGAAAGCAGGCGCTGGCGATCTGCCAATCGATCGAACAGCGCGGAATTAAATGCTGGATTTCGACGCGCGACGTCGCTCCGGGTGCGAATTACCAAGAGGCGATCGTCGGGGCGATCCGCGATGCCCGGGCGATGGTCCTCGTTTTCTCCGGTGCAGCTAATCGTTCCGACGAAATCAAGAAGGAGGTCTCGCTCGCCAGCCGCTATCGAGTACCGGTCGTCGCATTCCGGATCGAAGACGTCGAGCCGAGCGACGCATTTGCCTACGAGCTTTCGACGCGGCAGTGGATCGATGCGTTCGAGGGACGGGACAAGGGGCTCGACGCGCTGGTGGGCCGGATCGAGCAGCTCGCGAGTGTAGCCGAACCCGAGGGAGCAGCCGCTCCGCCAGCCGCCGCACCGCGCACCGCGATCGCTTCACGCCGGGCGGCGATCGCGGCGGCAGTAGGCGTGGCGTTGCTGGCATTGGTCGGCAGCTGGTGGTGGCTCCGCCCTGCCCCTGCCTCGGAGCACAGCATGACGGTGCGCTTGGCCGGTTTCCAGGTGCTATCGGCGGACCTTCCCGCCGGTATGCGTGACGCTGTGGACGCGGAGATCAGTGCGGCCTTCAATGCCGACGGAGTCGTCGGCGTCTCGACGGCCTCAGCCCCGCCGCCCGGATCGGCTCCGGCCTATGCCCTCGGCGGGACGATCCAGCGAGACGGTCTGACCATCCGCGTGATCACTCGCCTGATCAACGAGCGGTCCGGCGCGACCCTGTGGACGAACAATTTCAACTACGACGGCAAGGAGGCATCAAGGGTGCCGCGGCACATCGCGGTTGACGCCGGCAATGCCGTCCGCTGCGGGCTGTTCGGTGCCTCGACCTACCGCAAGCCGCTGCCCGACGCGGTCCTCCGGGACTATATGCAGTTCTGTCAGTGGCACTGGGACCCGAACCTTGCCGACGGACGCAAGGCGCTGCTTCCCGCCCAGCGGGTCGTCGCTGCCGTTCCAGACTTCTCCTGGGGATGGGCAGCCGTAGCTGGCGGATACTGGAAGATTCTCGAGAATTCCGGCGATCCTCGCGTCTCCGCCGAGGCCGCAGCCAGTGGGCGGCAGGCAGCCGACCGTGGAATCGCCATCGACGGGCGGAACAGCGAAGCCTTGTACATCAAGGCCATGCTGGTCGACTGGCAGGACTGGATTGGCCGGGAGGCGCTGCTGAAGCGAGCTGTCGATGCTCGCAGGCTAGATTGCGGGTGCGAGCATCACCAGTACGGCTGGATGCTGATGAACGTCGGCCGGATTGCCGAGGCAGTCGACCAGCTGCAGCAGGCCAACGACATGCTTGCCCTGTACGTCTACACGCCGCTCACCCTGGCCGAGGGGCTCGTCGCCGCAGGGCGACCCGACGATGCGAAGCCGCATTTTGACGCCGCGATCGATCTTGCTCCAAATTCCGACTTCGCCGCGGACATCGCTTTGACCAAGGCTACTGGGACAGGTGATACCGCAGGTCTACTCGACCCGAAGTTGCCGCTATCACCACAGCTGCGAACCGGCCTCCTGACAGGCTATAGAGCGGCGGCCTCGGGAAGCGCCGAGGCAAAGGCCCAAGCCGTCCGAATGCTGCTCCTCCTTCCTCAGGATCAGCAACGGGAGCCTGTTGCGAGATTGCTCGCGGATCTCGGCGCCAATCACGAGGCATTCCAGATTGGGGCTCGTCTTGCGACACAAAGATATCCCGGACCGTCGCTGTTCTTCTTCGCGAACATGCGGCAAACGCTGAATGATCCAGGCTTCCCCGCACTGGCAAACCAGCTCGGCCTGATGAAATACTGGAGAACCACGCACACCCGGCCCGACGTTTGCGGCACGGGCGCGGCGCCGCCGTTTTGCCGATTGATCTGAGCCGAAGGCGAAGCGAGCTCGAACAGCAATGCAACTTAACAGCCGTAGAAGCATAGATGCCGGTGCTGGCCAAACAACAGGAGGGCTGTACCTTGAAACTACTCATTGCAACACTTGCTGCGATGGTTGTCGCAACACCGATTTCGGCTCAAACCACCACTACCTCAACGACGACCTCGACTGAGGCACCGAAGACGACCACGACCCACAAGGTCGTTCGTCATCACAAGCCGGTAAAGCATCGGCGCCATCACATCGTCCGGCACAAGCACGTGACGCACGTCAAGGCGTCGGTGAAGACGTCCTCGACGACGAACTAGTTCGAGTTGGCCCCCGTCGACCGCACGCAGCGGCGGGGGCCATTTTCCAGGAGGCCGACGCGGGCCGGCTTTGCTACGGCGTTGCGATGGGCCGTGCAGCCAGTTCACCGGGACCAAAAGGCCTGCGCCAGTTCCTCGATGATGGGAAACAACGTGCTTGGTTGGAGGGCGAATCCGATCTCGCCGACGCCCCTGAGCGTACAGAATCGATCGAACTCCGCTTCAGGTACCTCGACCGCTTCGACAAGCTGATTCGCCGGCCTCAAGCGGAAGACGCGCTTTCTATCCTCAAGTCCTACGGCAAGACTTGCTTGCCGGTCCCGCGCGCGACCGAGCGCTGGTACTGGTCGGTGTCCTGCCTGCCCTCGACGAACGACAAGCCGCTGGTCCGGGTCAATGCTAGCTGGATGGAGCTATTCACGCTGTTGCCCGATCAAGAAAAGCTTCGGTCGCGGATCATTCTTCATTTGTCCGATTTCACCGTCGATGGTTCGTCGGAACCCGAGCAGCTCGACACCGACCTGCTCGAGAGCTGCGCCGTGCGACCCGAGGACGTGAGTTACGCCATCTGGCGCAATGGCAAGGGCATACTCATCGCCAAGGTAAAGGGAGCGGCTTCCATTCGCTCATTTCTTGCGCACCCGCATGGGCTTCGCTCAATCCGCAAATTCAACCTCACCCACATGAACCGCGGTCGCAACGCCTACCAGGCAAGCCATTGCTACAGCGTAGCAGACGTCATGGTCGAAGAGTAAGCGCCGGTCAGATCTCGAATGAGGTGAGGATTGGACAGGGGCCGGCCGAACCGGATCCACATTCCCGGGCTAGCCGCTTCAGCGCGTCGCGGGCCCGCTGGAGCTCGGCGATCCTGTCGTCGAGCGCGGAAACCCGGGCGCGGGCAAGCTCCCTCGCCCGGCTCCGGTCCTCGCTGGCGTCGAGGTCGAGCAGCTCCTTGATCTCTTCCAGGGTGAACCCCGCCGACTGCGCCTGCCTGATGAACCTGAGGCGGCGGAGGTCTTCGGAGCCATAGCGGCGGATCTCCCGGTCGCGCATTGGGATCTCGATCAGCCCTCGGCGCTGGTAATAGCGGATCGTCTCGACCCCGACGCCGCCCGCCTGGGCGAGCTTTCCGATGGTCAGCGATTGCATGCCTTGACTCCGTACCATGGTACGGAAGCTATATGGCGATTCGCTCACTGACGAGCAATGCAAAAAGGAGAGTTGAAGTGACCGATCGCAAGACCAGTGTGAACCCGGACTGCAAGTGCGGCTGCACCGCCGAGGCCGGTTGCCGCTGCAATCCCTGCACCTGCAAGAACTGCAGCTGCTGAGTGATGTTCTGCGCCCCCGGCCGGCCGGCGGGGGCGCCTTCCAGATTGAGGTTTGCGTGAAAATCCTGACGTTTCTGCTGTGTGCCGCCACCGTTGCCGGTCCAGTCTCCGCACAGTCGATGGACATGCCGGGAATGAAAATGCCGGCGGCGCCCTCTCCTCCTCCGGAGCCCTCTCCTCCTCCGGCCCAGCCCGAGTCAGCGCCGCCCAAACCTCCCTCGCAGCACCCAATGACGATGCCGATGGCTTCGCATTCGGCTCATGATGAAGTGATGATGACGGGCGCGCTCGGCTCCTACGCCATGGAGCGGGAAAGCTCCGGCACTGCCTGGCAGCCAGACTCCTCGGGCCATTCGGGCGTCATGATGATGAGCGGTGACTGGATGCTGATGGCCCACGGTGTGCTCAACCTCGTCTATGACCATCAGTCCGGTCCGCGCGGTGACGACAAGGGATTTGCGAGCGGGATGCTGATGGGCATGGCGCGCCGGCCGCTGGGCGACGGCACGCTGCAGCTCAAAGCGATGTTCAGTCCCGATCCGCTGATGGGTCCGAGCGGCTATCCGCTGCTGCTTGCCAGCGGCGAGACCGCAAACGGCCGCGACCGCCTGATCGATCGGCAGCATCCGCACGATTTCGTGATGGAGCTGTCGGGTTCGGTCTCGCAGAACATTGGCAAGAGAAGCAGTGTCTTCCTTTATGCCGGCCTTCCGGGCGAACCTGCTTTCGGACCTCCGGCCTTCATGCACCGGGAATCGATCATGGACTCGCCGGAAGCGCCGATCACCCACCATTGGCTCGATTCGACGCATATCAGCTTTGGGGTGGTTACTGCCGGAGCAGTGTTCGACCGGCTCAAACTGGAGTTTAGCCGGTTCAATGGGCGTGAGCCGGACCAGCACCGGTGGAATATCGAGACCGGCCCTCTGGACTCGACCGCAGTCCGGCTATCCTGGAATCCGACCCGAACGGTCGCACTGCAAGGCGGCTGGGGCCACTTCACAGATCCTGAGCAGCTGGAGCCGGGCGTCGACCAGACTCGCTGGTCGGCGAGCGCGATGTGGGCCAACGACATCGCGCCAGGCTGGAAGGCGGCGGCGACACTGGCCTGGGGCCGCAAGTCGGCGCTCGGTCACAACGACGATGCGCTCGCCGCCGAAGCGTCGCTGAAACATCGGCAATGGACCCTGTTCGGACGGGCGGAGCTGACCAGCAATCGGGAACTGATCCAAGGTCAGGACGAGCCAGCCTATCGCGTCGGCAAGATTTCGGCCGGCGCGATCCGTGATTTCGGGATCGCGGAACATTTATCGATCGGCGCCGGAGGATTGTTCTCGCTGAACTTCGTGCCAAGCGCTCTCGCTCCGCTGTACGGTAGCAGTAATCCAACCGCAGCAATGG
>DASUZY010000101.1:0-2433 GCA_036376635.1 Sphingomicrobium sp. | reverse complement strand
AATCGCGTCTGACACAAGCTCTTCTCGGGCACGCATCAGGCATTCGCGTCGATCTTTATCGTTAAGGACGCGGGCTCCGGTTGAGGTTGCGCTGAACCAATCCCATGCAACGCCGTCGTCCCGACAAAGCTGCTTGGCCCGCTTTAGGATGGCGGCATCGTCAATCGTCATCGTCATTTCCCAACGCTCGACAAAGATTGGTAAAGCGACCGTAAATCGGGCCGTTTCGCCTAGCTTGGGTCAAGGGCTGTTACACCACATTTGAGAGGCCTTCAACGCGCTGCGCCTCAAATTTTCTCTCAAGGCGACTACTAACGGCGACTACGGCACGAAAGTCTGCTTCGGGTCGATTTGACCCGTTTAGCCCGCGCGCGTCGAACGGCTGCTTCCGGCGCCTCGCTGCCATTGCTAAGCGATGCAGTGAACGGCTGCTTTGCGGCGCTGAGCGGAAGGCCATCATCGAGTTCGGCTGCTTCCGGTTTTGCCCGATTCCGTTGAAGAAGTACGGAGTTGCCGGCGCTGGGCTGAGCTGATTCAATCCGGTCCGGGGGATCGGAGTGTATTCGATGATGGGGGAACGTCGCGTCCGGCAGGATGCGCTGTTTTACGAGTTCTCGCTGGAAGGACATGTGCCGGAGAGGCACTTGCTGCGGTCGATCGATCGGTTCGTCGAACTCGACGGGCTGCGGCAGGAACTGGCGCCGTTCTACAGTCAGATGGGGCGGCCATCGGTTGATCCGGAGCTGCTGATTCGCATGCTGATCGTCGGCTACTGCTTCGGCATACGCTCGGAGCGGCGGCTGTGCGAGGAGGTGCACCTCAACCTGGCGTATCGCTGGTTTTGTCGATTGGGTCTCGACGGCGAAGTGCCCGATCATTCGACCTTCTCGAAGAACCGGCACGGCCGGTTCCGCGACAGCGACTTGCTGCGCCGGCTGTTCGAGACCGTGCTGCAGCGCTGTATCGAGGAGGGGTTGGTTGGCGGTGAAGGATTCGCGGTTGACGCCAGTCTGATCCAGGCCGATGCCAGTGACCGCACCCGTGTCGAGGGGACTGCGGGTCTGCCGCCGGGATCGGCCGGCCGCGCCGTCGACGAATATCTTGCCGTCCTCGATGATGCCGCGTTCGGCACCGCAAGTGAGGTGACGCCGAAGTTCATCGCTCCGGCAGATCCAGCGACGCGGTGGACCGCGGCGCACCGCGGACCGGCCTTCTTCGCCTATTCGACCAATTACCTGATCGATGTCGACAATGCGATCATCGTCGATGTCGAGGCGACGACGGCGATCCGCCAAGCCGAGCTGACGGCGGCCAAGCGCATGATCGAGCGCTCGCTCGAATGCTTCGATCTCTCCCCTGCCAAGCTGATCGGCGACACCGCCTACGGCTCGGCCGAGATGCTGAACTGGTTGGTTCATCAGCGAGGGATCGAGCCACACATTCCGGTGTTCGACAAATCCCAGCGCAGCGACGGCACCTTCTCGCGCGACGACTTCGCCTATGACCAAAAGCGCAACTGCTACATCTGCCCTGCCGGGAAGGAACTCAGGCAACGGCAAAAAATCTATCGAATGCCGCACCCCCTTGTGGATCGGAACGGCATGATGCGCTATCGGGCCAGCAAGCTGGACTGCCAAGGCTGTTCACTGAAGCCGCAGTGCTGTCCGAACGCGCCCGCCCGAAAGATCCCGCGCTCCATCCATGAGGGCGCTCGCGATATGGCACGCGATATCGCCAAAACCGAGGCGTACAGGACCTCGCGCTGTCAGCGCAAAAAGGTGGAGATGCTGTTCGCCCACCTCAAACGCATCCTGAAGCTCGATCGGCTGCGATTACGTGGGCCGAACGGCGCCCGCGATGAGTTCCACCTCGCCGCCACCGCCCAAAACCTTCGCAAGCTCGCCAAGCTGATTCCGGTGCCGGCGCCGATCGCAGCGAGCTGAGGCGACGCGGCGCTCACCGGCGTGGCCGCGATCGCGGATCCGCGCCCCCGCGACTACTTCAAACCAGACTTCTTCAACGGTATCGCTCCAAACCGGACCTCCACGAAGGATACGAAGACACCTGCCCCCCGCGAGGATGCTGCGTCGTCTCATTCGATAACCTCATCGGCGCGCGCGAGGAGCGGTTCCGGCACGCGTAGGCCGATCGCCTTCGCGGTCTGCTGGTTTATCACCAGCTCAAACTTGGTGGGCTGTTCAATCGGTAAATCGGCGGGACTGGCGCCGCGCAGCAGCGTGTCGACAAGCACCGGCGGCGCGCTCGAAATTGTAGCGGATTATTGGTCCATAGGAGAGCAATCCCCCGGCTTCTACGTACTCGCGCATCGGGTAGACTGTGGGCACTCGGTAATGGATGGCCAGGCGGTGATACGCTGCCGCTTTCGAATGTTAAAGCTCCGAACTGCACGACCACCGCGCCGTCCCCGTCCGC